>JAZNEQ010000107.1:0-12353 GCA_045588715.1 Eubacteriales bacterium
CGCACCTCTCGGTGAATCAATTTTTGATGAATTTTTGTGGGGCGAGGCGCAGGGAAGTGTGGACTTTTGGGTCCGAGCCACGCAAAAAGGCGCGGAAATTGATCGTCGAGAGGCTCGTTGGTTCGAGTCCCGTTTGGTTAAGCAAAAGAACAAATAAAAAATCAGCGAAGAATGTTTTTGTGTCAAAGGCTCCCTCCGAGAGGGGGCTCCCGTGGTAGACGGGTGGAGGAGCCTGCGCAACGTTGGAGTTTTATCAAACTTTAAGGTGCACGCACTCTCCCTCCGTCACTCCTTGCGTCGTGCCACCTCCCTCCGCAGGGAGGCATTGGAGAGCGCGCGATGCGCAATTTCCCCCGCAAGATCCTTCGCTACGCTCAGGATGACAAGGTAGGGTAGGGGATGAGGTGGCACCCGATAAAAGGTCATTTCCTATCGCACGAAGCGCCGCGTGATCGACGTACCGCTATCTTCCAAAAATGCGCACGAAAAACTGAGCGCAAAAAACGCCGTGTGCGCGCCTTTTTTCTTTGCCGATGATTGACAACTTAAAAAAAGTATGGTAAAATAATACGGAATATAACTTTTTGTAAAAAAGCGAGGTTTTATACAATGCATTGGTCAGATGAAATTGCGCAAAGGATCATACAGCGCAACCCCAACAAGGAAGAATACGTTTGCGCGGCGGGCATCAGCCCCTCCGGCTCTGTTCACATCGGAAATTTCCGTGACGTGGCGACCTCTCTTATGGTCGTTAAGGCTTTGCAACGTGCCGGAAAAAAGGCAAAGCTGCTTTTCTCCTGGGATGAATACGACCGTTGCCGTAAGATCCCCGCAAACGTGCAGGCGGTCGTAGGAAGTGATTTTGACAAGTATATCGGCTGCCCCTACGTGGACATTCCCGACCCCTGGGGTTGTCACGAAAACTACGCAAAGCATTTTGAAGAGGAATTTTTAAATGCCATGAAGCCCTTTGGCATTGACCTGGACTGCCGCTATCAGGCACAGATGTATCGCTCGGGAAAATATACCAAGGATATCATCGAGTCACTGGGGAAGAGAGAGGAGATCTTTGAGATCCTCGATTCCTTTAAGACCAAGGATACAAGCAAGTCGGAGGAGGAGCTGCGCGCCGAGCACGATGCCGAAAAGGCTGCGTACTATCCCGTCAGCATCTTCTGTCCCGAATGCCACACCGACTTTACCACCATTACAAAGCTTTCCGACGATTGCACTGAGGCAGACTACGTTTGCCGCTGCGGTCACAAGGGGCACTTCCACTTCCTTACCGACTTTGACTGTAAGCTTGGCTGGAAGATCGACTGGCCCATGCGTTGGAGATACGAGCAGGTAGACTTTGAGCCGGGCGGAAAGGATCATGCCGCGCCCACGGGCTCTTACAGCAACTCCAAGATCATTTCCAAGCGCATCTTTGATTTTGATGCACCCCTGTTCCAGGGCTATGAATTTATCGGCATTAAGGGTATGACGGGTAAAATGTCCTCCTCGTCGGGGCTGAACCTCACTCCCGAGACCCTCTTAAAGCTCTACCAGCCCGAGGTGATCTTGTGGCTGTATTCCAAAACCGAGCCCACCAAGGCGTTTGATTTCTGCTTTGACGACGGCATTTTGCGCCAGTATTTCGAATTTGACAAAATGCTTTCCGACGTGCGCGCAGGGAATGCTCCCGACGCGATCAAGGATATCATGCGCAACTGCGAGATCGAGGGACGCGAGCTTGAGACCGTTCCCATGGCACTGCTCGTTCAGCTTGGCTCCATTGTAAACTTTAACGTGCCGATGCTTGAGACGGTGTTCCAAAAGATTGGAACTCCCTATACCGCCGAGCAGTTTGCCGACCGACTGGATCGCGCAAAATTCTGGCTGGAGCAATGCGCTCCCGACCAGGTCAACCGCTTAAGAGCTACCCGAAATTGGGAGGTCTACAACACGCTTGACGAAAAGGAACGCAAGACGGTGGAGCTCTTGCATGCTTATATCGCAAAGGGCGGATATACCCTGGACGAGCTCAATACTCAGCTTTATGCCATCCCCAAGGCGGTATACGGTACAGATATCAGCGATAAGGAGCTCAAGGGGCTTCAAGGCACCTTCTTCCGCAACGTGTATAAGCTTTTGATCGACAAGGAAAAGGGGCCGCGTCTCTATCTCTTCCTTTATGCGATCGAAGCGGAAAAATACGTAGGTCTTCTGGACTTCTCCTATGCGCAGACCGAGGAGGAGATCCAAGCCGACACACCTGTCGAGGAATGCTGCGAGGAGAGCGCCCCCGAGGTCGTGCGTGAAGCCGACCCCGTCGCTCCCGTTAAGGAACAGGTAGAGATCGACGATTTTGCAAGGCTTGACCTCCGTGTTTGCAAGATCCTTAAGGCGGAGGGTGTGCGCAAGTCGCATTCCTGCCTCAAGCTGACCCTGTTTGACGGGCTTGGCGAGCGCGTGATCATGTCCTCGATCAAGGAGGAGTACACGCCCGAAATGCTTGTGGGAAGAAAGATCATTGTGATCGCAAACTTAAAACCCAACCGTATTTGTAACGTCAATTCTCAAGGTATGCTCCTGGCAGCGACCAACAACGCTTGCGGATGTAAGATCATTTTCGTGGATGATTCCGTTCCCGAGGGAACTGCCATCCATTGAGTAACGGTCGCCACGCCACAGCCTTTAGCGTGGCGTGGCGAATTTTTTGAAAATATGGGGTTGCCGCGATCTGATCAAGGAGGTAGCAGAGTCTTTTGACCGTCCGCACGATACCCAACTTGGCTTGGGGAAATAAATAAGATAAGGGAGACAGAACTATGCAATTTAAAATTCACAATCCGATCAGCGAGGGCTGGTACGCCGATCCCGAGGCACGCTTTTACGAGGGAAAATACGTCATTTACGCAACCAAGTCGCTCCCGTTTGACGAGCAGAAGAACCAGGTTTGCTTTGTCTCTGAAAATTTGACCGATTGGGAGATGCACGACGATATCATCGATATGTCGGGTTTCCCCTGGGCAACAAGAGCCATCTGGGCGCCCACAGCCATTGAAAAGAACGGCAAGTATTATTACGTATTTGCATCGGGCGACATTTATTCCACAAAGGAAAAGGGCGGACTTGAGATCGCCGTTTCGGATTCTCCCACGGGTCCCTTCAAGGCGCTGATGGACAAGCCCCTCGTCAACGAATTTTACAACGGCGCCCAGCCCATCGATGCACACCTGTTTAAGGATGACGACGGTACGGTCTACCTTTTCTGGGGTGGCTGGGGACACTGCAACCTCGGCATTATGAACGAGGATATGACGGGTCTTGTGCCTCTTGAAGACGGCTCGCTTTGCCGCGAGATCACCCCGCCCGACTACGTGGAAGGCCCCTGTATGTTAAAAAAGGACGGGAAGTACTATTTCATGTGGTCGTCCGGTAACTGGACGCAGGGAACCTACCGTGTCAATACCGCCTTTGCCGATTCCCCCTTCGGTCCTTTCGAGGATTACGTCAACGTGCTTTGCACGGGGGATAGCAAAATTGCGAACGGCCCCGGACACAACGGATATTTCTATATCCCCGAGGAGGATCTTTACCTTTGCGTATATCACCGTCACCGCCCCGATAACGACGACGGCAACGCGCGTTTTATGTGCATTGACGTGATGCGCTTTGGCGAGGACGGCAAGATCAAGCCCATCGAAATGACCACCGATTGGGAATATAAAGACGGAAAGGTCAACGTAATCAAGTAACGAGTGGGGGATACTCCCCGAAAGGACGGTTTTTATGGAAGTAAAGCTAAAGCTGACACGCGGAATGAAGGCTCCCGAATACGCGACTCCCGGCTCTGCCGCCGTGGATCTGCGCGCGGCGCTTGAAGAGGATGAGGTCGTAACGCTTGCCCCGGGCGAGCGTGCTCTGATCCCCACAGGGCTTGCGATCGCCCCTGCGGGGAGAGGATACGTTGCCATTGTCGCCGCCAGAAGCGGACTTGGCATTAAAAAAGGCGTTTCTCTTTCCAACGGGATCGGTGTGATCGACAGCGACTATCGCGGCGAGATCGCGGTGGGGCTGATCAACCACGGGCAGGAGCCCTTTGAGGTGCGCCGTGGGGACAGGATCGCGCAGATGATGTTTTTGCCCGTGGAAACGGCAAGCTTTCTCGTTACCGATACGCTGGATGAGACCGAGCGAGGTGCGGGTGGCTTTGGACACACGGGTGTAAAATAAGCTGAAAGGAGCTGCCTTTATGGATCCTTCAAAGCAATCTGCGGATCTGTCGGAGCTGCCGAAGGAATTCTCCTTGCAAAGAAAGATCAAGGCGCTTTATACATGCGGGTGGCTTTGTCGCCGCCCATGATATGATAGCTTTTTAAATACAGGGGCGTGGCGTTCGCATTGTGTTCTTAAGAGTGCAATGCCAATGTGACAGCCCCTGTGTTGTTTGATACTATCGGCGATCCTTCTGCGCGGCGTTTATTGCTTTCTGTAGAATTATTTGCATTTTGGCAAGTACAATTGTTTGAATTTTAGATATATTTGCAAGAAAGGTAATGCGTTGTGCAATTTTAACCATGTACGTTTCTTTTGTTGGATGATATAATGGGCATATAAACAAAAGAAATGTACTGCGCATAAAAAGACAAGCCGCCTTTGTTGCGCACAAAAAGCAGAAATTCTGCAATTAAGAAAGGAAGAGTGAACATGAATATTCAATGCTTGAAAGAATTTGATTTGGGGATCCATCTGGAGCACGTTCGCTCTGTCTCTGTGTCTCTCGGTGAAGATCTTGGAGAGGGAATGGTATTCGTCTATTCAGAGGCACATGATCAGGACCCCTGGCAGGAGGGCTTTAATTATCCGAAGGGGACACTCAAGATGGCAGTTTACACCATGTCGGGGCTTCAGGTCTGGAAGCGGGATCTCGGCTGGGGAGCGATCAACGGTGTTTGGTACACTCCCTTTATTACCTTTGACCTTGATGGGGATGGGATCGACGAGATCTTTCTTGTCAACAATCCTGTCGAGGACAAGCCCTTCAGCCTCAAGGCGCGTGTGCTTGAACGCATCGATCCCTTGACGGGTCAGGTTACGGGATCATGGCCGTGGCCCGAGAGCGTGGAGGAGCTCAACATGTCTCACGCTTACCGTTTTTACATCATTGGCGGCTACGTTCACGGACAGCCCGTTCTGGTGACAGCGCAAGGATGCTATCGCGATATGTTCCTTCAATGCTACAATCCGAATATGGAAAAGCGTTGGGAGCTCACATTACCCTACAACGACGGGGGATGCCGCGCTTGCCACTCCTGTCCCGTGCTTGACTTTGACGAGGACGGCATTGACGAATTGTTCTGGGGGGAGCGTGTGATCAGTCTTGACGACGGTAAGGAGCTGTATTGCGGAGATCGCGGTAAGTATTTCGGTCACTCCGATGTGGTACTTCCTTTTGTGGATGATGAAACGGGTAAAAAATACATCTTCACCTGCCGCGAGGATGACGAACGTCCGGGCGTTCCCCGTGTGGTTACCTATAACGAAAGGGGCGAGCGTGTTTGGATCGGTGTGGACGAGGAGTTCGGACATATGCATCACGGCTGGATCGCCAATATCGGTCCAAATCGCAGAAAGGTAGCGATGGCTTTGCGCTACGGACAGCGTGTATTTAACGGAAAGAAAATGGAATTCAGAGAGCCGAAGCACTTTTATTTTGACGCGATCACGGGCGAGGAGGTGGAATCTCCGTTCCCCTACCCGGGCTCTCACTATATGCCCGTTGATTTCAACGGCGACGGATATCACGAATTTTACGCATCAGACGGGCTTTTCAATGAAAAAACAGGATATATCCGCGACCGCTTTGGAAAGTTTATTGCATACATCGGCGGTACTGCAAGATCCATCCGTTCGGGCAAGCTCATCGATCATCCGGGCGAACAGATCATGATGTATTATCCCGACGAACACAAGGTGCGCATTTGGGGAGATGCGGATGCTGTGGAGAGCGACTATTTCAAAAAGAAGTTTGGTCACCCCTATCATACCAGAATGCAGCACTTTATGGGAACGGGATACAATCATATCTACAGCCGTGTGACCTGTGCCATGACCTGATTCCCTCGGAGTGAGGTAGTTGATCGTGGATTTTGCAAAAGACTTTTCTTCCCCCGAATATAAGAGATCCCGTGTCTCTTATATTGCGTTTGCGTTGTTCGAGTATTTTATTCTTCTTCTGGCTTCGGACGCGTTTTTGGCGAAGCTGCTTTCAAGCATCGGGTTTAAGGATAGCGAGATTGGTGTTCTTTCCTCCGTCATTTCTCTGGCGTTTGTCTTTCAGCTTTTCTCGCTCCTTCTTTCGAGAAAGCGCGGAAGCAAGCGGACGCTGATCCTGGTGTTCAATACGATTGGGCTGATGCTCTTTTTTGCGCTGTACGCCTTGCCGTTTATTGATATGGATGCCCGTCTGCGGCGCGTGCTGGTGTATGTTTTCCTCATCGGCGCGTATATAAGCAAGTATTTAGTGCACGGGTTCCGATTCCAGTGGGCGAACAGCTACGTGCATCCCAACCGACGCGCGACCTTTGCGGCAACGATGGAGATCGTTTCTCTCGTAGGCGGTGTCATTTTTTCTCTTTCCATGGGAGCAGCGTTCAACCGATTTGAGGAAGCGGGCAATCTTTCGGGCGGATTTTTGTTTCTCGCCGTCGTTATTTTGATCTCCAATATCGTTTCCTTCTTCTGCTTGCTGTTGATCAAGCGGGAAAAGGTTGAGATTCCAAAGGAGGAACCTCAAAAGCGGTTGTCCGATATCCTTAAAAACACCCTTGGAAACAAAAAGTTTCGCTATCTTGTTGTCATAGCAATCCTCTGGCAGGCGGCGCAGTGTTTCACCGTTGGCTTTATGGGCACCTTTAAAACGGACACCCTTGGAAACGGACTTGCCATGTCGATGCTGACGGTGCAGGTAATCTCCATTGCAAGCTATATCCTGCGAGTGCCGTTTACGCATTGGTTTGGCAAATATTCGGATCGGCATTCCTTTGCGTCCGGCTTTTATCTTTCCATGTTTATCGGTGTCGCGGCGTTCCTTTGTAACGTGTTTACCACCGAGAAAACGTGGTATCTCGTCATCGGATTTACCGTGCTGTACGGGATCTCCCTGGCGGGAAACGGACAGAACGCCATGAACATGATATACAGCTACGTCGATTCCGATTACATCGCCGAGGCAATTGCGTTGCAAAACTGTATTGGCGGCGTGTGCGGATTTTTGAGCTCGCTTTTGGCAAGCGTGATTCTTGAAGCTGTCCAAAACGCCGGGAATACGTTTTTGGGTATTCCCATGTTCGGTCAACAGCTGCTGGGACTGATCTCGGCGTTGCTTTGCGTCGGGTGCATCCTTTATATTCGATTGACCATCATGAAGGAAAAGGTAATCAAGCAATAAAAAATTGCAAAAAATACAGAACCCTGCGGCAGAAGCCAAAGGGCGAAAGGATCACAATCATGAAAGAGATCAATTACGAATTCAGGAAGCGCTATTCGATCGTACACCGTGACGACAGACGCGACTATGCGAAGGTCTGCCCCGAAGGACAGGTTGAGGTTACATCGGATTGGTGTATCACCTTGCCCGATGCCGCGAAGGCAGTGCTTCGCAACGCGGCGCGCGACCTTGAGGATTACTTCTTCGTATCCATGGGGATCTCGCTGAAGGTGATGCGCGAGAGCGAATGGGACGGAACGCAAAAGAGAATCGCGTACGGTGTGGACGGCGCGATCGGGGCGTATTCCTATCGCTTTGCGGTTGCGGCGAATGAGATCCTGCTTTGCGGTACGGATGAACGTATGGCGGCGCAGGCGGGGTATTTTCTTGAGGACGTAATGAATCTTTCCGAGGGGCCCTTCCTGGAGGTGTGTGATACCGTCAGAACATCTCTCTTCAATCCGAGAATGGTGCATTCGGGATACGGTCTTGATATGTACCCCACGGAGCATCTGATCAATATCGCGCACGCGGGGATCTCGTCGATTCTCGTATTTGTCAACGACGTGGATATCACACCGCACGGATATCACGATTTTAACGATCTGTGCTACCGCGCGGCGCAATACGGTGTGGACGTTTACGCCTACAGCTATCTTGCCAACAGAAAGCATCCCGACGATGCGGATGCCGAGGAGTTCTACGAAAACCTTTACGGAAAATTCTTTGATCGCTGTCCCGGATTTCGGGGGATCGTATTTGTCGGAGAATCCTGCGAGTTCCCGTCCAAGGACGAGCATTCCAAGGGCATTCGCCGTCTTGATAACCGCGATGCGAACGGAAATCCCCTCGTGGTCAACAGCAAGCCGTATCCCGGCTGGTATCCTTGCTACGACTACAAGGATCTGATGGAGATGATCAGCAAGATCATCCGCCGCCGTCAGCCCGATTGCGACATCGTGCTCTGGTCCTATAACTGGGGGCGCACGGATGCGGCGGCACGCAAGGCGCTCGTCGATACGCTTCCCAAGGACATCACCTTGCAGGCAACCTTTAAGGGAACCACGATTGAGCGCGACGGTTTTTCGCTGAGACTGGCAGACTACAACGTATACTATCCCGGTCCCGGCACCTACTTTACTACCGAGGGTCAGTTTGCCAGGGAGAACGGCTTGCGCTTTTACTGCATGACCAACACGGGAGGCGCGACGTGGGACTTCGGTGTGATTCCTTACGTGCCCGCTCCCTATCAATGGATGAAGCGTTACGAGGGGATGATCGATGCGCATGAAAATCTCGGACTTGTGGGAACGATGGACAGCCATCATTTCGGCTTTTCGCCCTCCTTTATCTCCGATCTTGCCAAATGGGCGTTCCACTATCCGAGAGTGGATCTGGAAGAAACGCTCAAGCGCATCGTCGTGCGTGATTTTTCTGCCGATTGTGCCGACGAGGTTTTGTGCTCACTCAAGCTGTGGAGTGAGGGGGTCGCTCATGTGATCCCTACCAATCACGATCAGTACTCCCCCTGCCGCATCGGTCCTTCGTACCCCTTCGTGCTTTTCAAGGACGTCGATATTGAGATTCCGACCGTGCCTTACGCGCACTTTGGCGGAAATAAGATCTGCTATCCCGTTTACGCATACAGCGGTCTGCGTCGGGAGTGGTGGAGCGGCATTATCGATACCGAGCAAGCGCGCGCGAAATTTGAGTATGAGACCGAGAATTTGAAACGAGCGGGAGAGCTCTTTAACAAAGGTTGCCAAGTCATGAAAAAAACCATTGAGCAGATTCCCGAGCGCAAGCGCGAGAACGCTTTGCGTTTGTGGGGAATCGGTTGTTTTATGGCAAATACGACCGAAACGGCGGTCAACATCAGAGAGTTTTTCAAGCGCAAGAGGGCGCTTGAAAATGCAACCAAAGAGGAATACAACCGTTTGTTGAACGAAATGAAGGAAATCTGTCAGCGCGAGCTGGAGAACGCAAAAGCAACTCTTCCGCTGGTGGAATTCGACTCCCGCCTCGGATACGAGCCGAGCATGGAGTATATGTGCGACGCGGCGCATCTGGAGTGGAAGATTAAGCAGATTCGCGGTGTGATCGAAGAGGAGATCCCCGCACTTTACAAATAGTCAAACGAAAGGAGCTTTTTTGTATGAAACAGTATTTGTTGCCCGAGGGAGGGAACGTTTATAAGGCGTGCTTGCACGTTCATTCCACCTGCTCCGACGGCTTGGGAACACCGGAAGAAATTAAAAAAATGTATATGGAAAAGGGATATTCCATTGTGGCGTACACCGATCATGAGGTAATCGTTCCGCATAACGATTTGCGCGAGGAGAATTTTCTTCCCATCACAGGCGCGGAGATCTCGGTCAATAAAAATGTTCCGGGACTTTCTTACCGCTACAGCAAGCAATATCACTTGAATATTCTTTCTAAGGACCCTGATAAAACCGACTTTTCCTTCTTTACGATGAGTTATCTTTATTGGAAGGCAAGCCTTCCTTACATTACCGAAAAGATGAAGGTGACCGAGTATCCGCGAGAGTATAATAACGAGTGTGTTAACGATATCATTCGGCGCGCAAAAGAAGAGGGCTTCCTGATCGCCCTGAACCATCCCGGGCTTTCGGGACAAAACTATCCCGACTATGCGGAATTGAAAGGCTTTTGGGGTGTTGAGGTTCACAATAGCGGCTCCGTGGGACTTGGGCGCGTGGAAACCGAGCAGCCCTTGATCGACCTTTTGGAGCTTGGTGAGCGTGTATTTCCGCTTGCCACCGACGATATGCACGGGGCATATGATCAGAAATCAATCGACGCCATCGGTGGCTGGACCATGATCAAATCTCCCTCGCTGGAGTACGGTGCTATTATGGAGGCTTTGGAGAAGGGCGATTTTTACGCTTCGACGGGACCCGAGATCCACGCTTTGTACCTGGAGGGAGAAACGCTGGTTGTCGAATGCTCCGAGGCAAGTCTTATCCGCGTGAACTTTGAACGCCGCATTTCCATGATCAAAAAGGCGACGGAGGAGCCGCTGACACGTGTGTGCTTTGATTTGCACTCGTATTTCGAGAGCTCATTTGAAAAGAATATGCTTTGGGAGCCATATTTCCGTGTGACCGTGCAGGATGCAAACGGTCATCGTGCCTACACGCGGGCGTATTTTGTAGATGAGCTGCAGGGAATCTCCTACGCGAAATAAGAAGAAAGGGAAAAGACAACGCAAACTGTTCGGTTTTTCCTTTTTGTCGGTTTAGAACTGTTTTTCACAGTAGCATCTTGTATTTCCGTTTTGCGTGTGCTATAATAATAGTGTTTTACAATATTTGTTACAAAGGAGCTTGATTGGGAAAATGAAAGAGATCAATTACGAATTCAGAAAGAGATTTTCGATCGTACATCGCGATGACCGCCGAGACATGGGGAAGGTATGCCCCGCAGGTGCTGTTGAGGTTACCTCGGATTGGTGCATTACGCTTCCCGATGCCGCAAATGCCGTGCTCTGCAATGCGGCGCGTGATCTGGAGGACTATTTCTTCGTTTCTATGAAAACCTCCCTCAAGGTGATTCGCGAGAGTGAGTGGAACGCCAAACAGCCGCGCATCAAATACGGTGTGGACCCCTCGATCAAGGAGCATTCTTATCGCTTTGCGGTTGCAAAGGATGAGATCGTTTTGTGCGGCACTAACGAGCGCATGGCGGCACAGGCGGGCTATTTCCTTGAGGATTTGATGAATCTTTGCGAAGGTCCGTTTGTTGAGACGTGCGATGCCGTGCGCACCTCGCTCTTCAATCCCCGTATGGTGCATTCGGGATACGGATTGGATATGTATCCCACGGAGCATCTTTTAAACATTGCGCACTCGGGCATTTCCTCGATCCTCGTGTTTATCAACGACGTTGACATCACGCCGCACGGGTATCACGATTTTAACGATCTGTGCCATAGAGCGGCGCAGGTGGGCGTGGACGTGTACGCCTACAGCTATCTTGCCAACCGAAAGCATCCCGACGATGAAGATGCCGAGGAATTTTACGAAAATCTTTACGGAACCTTCTTTGATCGTTGCCCGGGCTTTAAGGGAATCGTTTTCGTGGGTGAATCCTGTGAGTTTCCGTCCAAGGACACGCATTCCAAGGGCATTCGCCGTCTTGACAATCGCGACGAAAACGGCAAACCCATCGTTGTAAACGATAAGCCGCACCCCGGCTGGTACCCTTGCTACGATTATAAGGATCTGATGGAGATGATCAGTGGGATCATTCGCAAAAGGCAGCCCGATTGCGACATCGTGTTCTGGTCCTACAACTGGAACCGTGTCGATGCCGCCGCCCGCAAGGCACTGATCGATACGTTGCCTAAGGATATTACCCTGCAGGCAACCTTTGAAATGGGAACGGCAACGATCGAGCGCGATGGCTTTTCGCTTCGCGTGGCGGATTACAACTTGTTCTTCCCGGGACCCAGCTACTACTTTACAAGCGAGGCTGAATTTGCCAAGGAGAACGGATTGCGCTTTTATTCCATGACCAACACGGGAGGACTTTCTTGGGACGTTGGTGTGGTTCCTTACGAGCCTGCCCCCTACCAATGGATGAAGCGCTATCAAGGGATGATCGAGGCACACGAAACGCTTGGGCTTTCGGGCACGATGGACAGCCATCATTTCGGTTTCTCCCCCTCCTTTATCTCTGATCTTGCAAAGTGGGCGTTCCACTATCCGAGAGTGGATCTTGACGACACGCTTCACCGCATTGTTGCGCGTGATTTCTCGTCGGAGTGTGCCGATGAGGTCTGCCATGCGATGAAGCTGTGGAGTGATGCGATCGAGCATATGATTCCAACCAATCCCGATCAGTACGGTCC
>JAZNEQ010000108.1:0-3148 GCA_045588715.1 Eubacteriales bacterium
ACGAGGGCTATCTCCCCTCCACCGAGGACTTTGGAAGAGTGACCTACGAGTCCTCCTCCTCTCCTTTTCCCTCGGATCTGGAGGAGCATTGCGTCGGCATGGCGCTTGATCTGATCGCTTCGCTTTCTTAAAAAAACTTAAATAGTGGCGCAACAGTGCACTTCCTCAACGGAGAAGTCGCTGTTGTGCCACCTTTTTTGTGCAACCCTCCGAAAAAATAATTCAAAAATGTAGTTTACAAATGTGCAAAAAAAATTTACGATTTTCTAAATACAAGTGACGCGATGTGTTGTAAAATGGACACGTAGGGTGTACTTGACGTATACACGGATCTGTAGATCTTTGATTTTTAGGAGGAGCTTCTATGTTAAAGGCTGGGTTTTCAAGAGTGGACGTGACCCCTCCGCTCGGTTCTTACGTTTCGGGGTATTTCCATGAGCGCTATGCCCAAGGTGTTCTTGACCCCTTGGAGTTGAATGCACTTGCCTGCAACGACGGTGAGAACACCGTGCTTCTTATTGTTGCGGATTTTATCGGTGTGGACAAAACCTATTGTGATATCATTCGCGAAAAGATCGCGGTCCGCGTTTCGATTCCCGAGGATCATATCATGCTTTCTTCCTTGCACCAGCATACCTCGGTTTGTGTCGGCGTGGGGGATAAATACACACGAAACGACGTGGTGTATATGGAATCTCTTTATCGCAAATATTGCGACGTGGCACAAATGGCGATTGACGATATGAAGGATGCCAAGGCGGAGATCTCGGCGGGTGAGACCGCACAGCCCATTGCCTTTATCCGCAAGTATCTGATGACAGACGGCACGATCATCGGTCACCCCTTCGGCCGTCGCGACGAGATCGTAAAGAGACTTGAGGACGCCGACAATACCGTGCGTCTTGTTCGCTTCAGAAGAGAGGGGGCAAAGGATATTGCGTTTGTGAATTTCTGCACACACCCCGACGTTGTCAAGGGCGATTGGCTTTCCGCCGATTGGCCCGGCTCTGCGCGCCGCTTTGTTGAGCACGATCTGGAGGATGTATCCTGCCTTGTGCTCAACGGCGTTCAGGGGGACAGCAATCACAGTGACTATCTGACCGAGCCGAAGAGAGGATATGAGCACAGCTTGTATATGGGGCGGACGATTGCCGACGTGGTTTTGCGCCTTTGGGACTGCGGCAGAACCATGAAGGAGGAGAAGGTTGGCGAGCGGATCGGGATCGTAAGCCTGCCTACCCGTTCCGACGGTATTGAGGATTACGAAGAGGCAAAGCGTCTTGTGGATGCTCTTGCGGCGGATTCAAACGCGATCAAAACCACCGCTGCCGAGCGTGCGCGCTCACGCCGCATTGTGGAAATGCAAACAGCCCCCTTATTCCAAAAGCTTCCCATAACGGTTTTGCGCATTGGTGAATTGTTTGTTGTCGGCTTTGGCGGCGAGCCCTTTACGGATTACGCAAGGGAGCTCCGCCGAGCGATGCCCGATACGGAATTCTTTACCTCCTGCTGTGCCAACGGATACGAGGGATATCTCCCCTCCAAGGAGGATTTCACAAGAGAGACCTACGAGTCCTCTGCTTCCCATTTCCCGTCCGATCTGGAAGATCACTGTATCGGCATGGCACTGTCCTTGGTCAAATCTCTTTAAATTGAACATTTGAAGGTGCGATGCATCGGTGTCCTGTGTTCAAGGCAACGGTGCATCGCGTTTTTTGGAATCTTCCCAAAAAATATTTTAAAAAGCTCTTGACAAAGAGTGGTTGCTGTGCTATACTATGTAAAGCGTTTTGCTTTACACCTCTGGGAGGCAAGGACAAATGTTTGAAAAAAACCTTGAGATCGGTTTTCTTCTTGATTTTTACGGCGACGTTCTTTCCGAGCGGAAACGTACCGTGCTTGATTTTTATTATAACGACGATCTCTCCCTTGCTGAGATCGCGCTTGAGATCGGGATCTCGCGCCAGGGTGTGCGCGAATTGATCAAAAAGGCAGAGGAGGAGCTTTTCTTCTACGAGGAAAAATTGGGACTTGCCAAAAAATTCCGTGCGACCGAGGAATGTGCCGAGGAGCTGCTTTCCATCATGGAGGCGAGCGGCATCGGGGGTGCGGTCAAGGATGCGGCACAGCGCCTTTTGGAAACGGTAAAGGGGTAAAACGTATATATCGGCTTGAAGGAGGTAGTTAAATGTTTGAAAGTCTTGGCGAAAAGCTGAACAATGCCTTCAAAAAGTTTCGCAACAAAGGAAAATTGACCGAGGCTGACGTCAAAGCGGGAATGCGTGAGATCAAGCTTGCGCTCCTGGAGGCTGACGTTAACTTTAAGGTCGTTCGCGATTTTATCAAGATCGTATCCGAAAGAGCCGTCGGCTCCGAGGTGCTTGAATCTCTTCTGCCGGCTCAGCAGGTAGTAAAGATCGTTAACGAGGAATTAACGCGCCTTATGGGCGGCTCGCAGGCAAAATTGACCATCGCACCCAAGCCCCCCACAGTCATTATGATGGTAGGTCTTCAGGGGGCGGGTAAAACCACTCACGCCGGCAAGCTGGCGGGAATGTATAAAAAGCAGGGCAAGCGCCCCTTGCTCGTTGCGTGTGACGTTTACCGACCCGCGGCGATCAAGCAGCTACAGGTCGTTGGCGAACGGTTGGAGATCCCCGTGTTTACCATGGGAGACCAAGTCTCGCCTGTTGAGATCGCCAAGGAGAGTATCAAATACGCCAATCAAAAGGGACACGATATGGTGTTCATCGATACCGCAGGTCGCCTTCAGATCGACGAAGTTCTCATGGAGGAGCTTGAAAACATCAAGGCGGCGGTCTCTCCCACCGAGATCCTGCTTACGGTGGACTCGATGATCGGTCAGGAATCGGTCAACGTTGCCGAGACCTTTAACAATTTGTTGGATATCACGGGCGTGATCCTTACCAAGCTCGACGGTGATACCCGAGGCGGTGCGGCGCTTTCGATCCGCTACGTTACGGGAAAGCCTATCAAGTTTGTTGGTATGGGCGAAAAGCTCGACGAGTTCGAGGTGTTCCACCCTCAGCGCATGGCTTCAAGAATTCTGGGCATGGGCGATATGCTCACCCAGTAGGCAAGGCGGTAGACATCAGAGTAGACAGGGTCGCAGACTATGCGGCTTTGA
>JAZNEQ010000109.1:0-2507 GCA_045588715.1 Eubacteriales bacterium
GGTATGCGTCTTAGCGAGCTTGTCGGCATAAGCCTCCCTGACATCGACCGCGAGCTTCGCTCGGTTCGTATCGTGGGAAAGGGAAATAAGGAACGCATAGTCTACCTCAACGACGCCTGCAGGACAGCCCTTGCAAATCACCTCTCTGTTCGTCTTGGTCAAAAATACGCCCATGTCAGCGACAAGGCACTATTTCTCAGCAGTCGCATGAACAGGATAAGCGTCAAGACCGTACAGGCAATGGTGTATAAGTATCTTGAGCGTGCAGGGCTTGGTGCCAAGCATTTTTCGGTACATAAGCTCCGCCATACCGCCGCCACGCTGATGTATCAGTCGGGCAAGGTGGACGTAAGAGTGCTGAAGGAGATCTTGGGGCATGAGCAGTTAAACACCACGCAAATTTATACACACGTCACCAACGCAGACATCGAAAAGGCAGTGACGCAAAATCCGCTGGCTTCAAGGAAACCGAAAAAATAAGCAAAAAAACGTATGGCGCACGACCGAAATCGCGCGCCATACGTTTTTATTACGTTACAGTTTTTTCTTTCGTTCTTCAAAAATCGCACCTGCAAGCAGCAGCACACAAAAGCCGATACAAGCGTACACAAGCACGTTTCCCACAGCCGTATAAAGCGTGCCCGTCTCGCGTGTTTGTACGTCACATACGCGGTAGCCGTCGGTCAAGGGCTCGATATAAGCCAGGTGCTCGCCCTTGTCGGATACGACCGAGGAAATGCCCGTGTTTCCGGAACGGACAAGGTATCTCCCCGTTTCGATGGCACGCAGCCTTGCCTGTGCCTCGTGCTGGTAAATGGCGGCAGAATCGAAAAACCAGGAGTCGTTACTGGAAAGAAGCAAAAGAGTCGCCCCATCGCGAACGCTGTCAAGCGTTAATTGCTCGTAGATCGAATCAAAGCAGATCAGTCCACCCATTTTCCCCCAAGAAGATTCAAACAAGGAAGGCTCCTTTCCTGCCGCAAGATCGGTTTGCAAGACCGAGAGCTCGGACAAGGGAGGGATCAGCACCTCGATCAGATCGCGAATGGGAACGTATTCGCCAAAAGGAACAAGGTGTCTTTTGGCATATACTTGCTCGCTGACCTTACCGTTGGGATCAATCCAATAAAGCACGTTATATTCAGTGCCGTCACTGTCCCCCCAAAGCGCGCCCACCACTAAGGTAACACGACACTCACGCGCCAGCGCCGATACGTACTCCAAAAGATCGGCGTTAAACGCAGAATTGAGCTTATTGGGAAAGGCTGTCTCGGGCCACAGGACAAGCTCTGCCCCCTCTTTTGCCGCTTGGCGCGTTTTTTCGCCGTAGATCCGCTTTGTCAGTATTTCGCTGTCAGCGCCCCATTTTTCGTGAGAACTGATGTTTCCCTGCACGACGGCGACACGCAACGTATCTTTATAGGTGGGCACGGACCGCAAAAGTCCAAAACCGAGCGCAAAATTGCAAACGACCACCGCCGCGGCAGAGGCAAGACAGACAAGTGCCTTTTTTCTCTCCTTCCCAAGAAAATAAATCGCATACGCCAAAAGCCCGTTGACCAAAAGAAGCAAAAGGCTGATAAAATAAGAACCGAAGAGCGATGCGCTTTGAAGAACGGGGAGGTAATCGGCTTGTCCCAAGCAAAGTCTTCCCCACGGTACGCCCGTCCAATGAAGCGTGGAGGACCATTCAAAAACGATCCAAAGCGCCGAAAAGGCGAAAACACGTAGGATAGGAGCTTTGTCAAAGGCACGTTTTTTACACAATACCCCATAGAAAAGAAAAAGTAAGCCCCCGGGAAGCGCCTGCAAAAGGGACAGCCCGATCCACCCCGCCGCGATCACAACAAGGGCAGCGATTGGATCCAAGCCCGCAAAATCCAAGGGATACAGTGCGCAAAACCAGTGATACACCATGAAATAATAAGCAAACACCGTCAAAAAACCGCAGAGGTATATTTTGCGCAGGCGCACGCCCTCATCCTCGCAAAGACGAAAAACGCCGATCAAGAGCGGGATCATGGTAAACCATTCCAAAAAGCCAAGCGAGGGGAAAACAAGGGTAAGTCCTGTCAAAAGTGCCCCCGTAAGCATCAAGGAAAGCGGCTTTTTGAAAAGGCGCCCCCAAAATTCCGCCATCATAAAACGTCTCCCGTGGGAAAATCCTTTAAAAACCAAATGCTGCCGCGATCGATCTCAAAGGTTTTTCCCTCAAGATAGCGAAGACAGGAATCCTCCTCCGCGTCTTTAAACGAAAGGCGAAAGGCGTACAGTGCCTGAAATTTATATCCACGCTCACGCTCTGCGCGATTGATCCCGTATTTACCGTCACCCAAGAGGGGGTGACCGATATGAGAGATTGCGCACGGATCTGATGCGTTCTTCCCGTGATCAGATCCACCTCCAAAAGAGAGGTGCCCTTGTGCGAGGCGAGAACACGGTAGCCCGTTACGATCTCTTTATACCCTGTGCGCGGAGTGTCACGCACGTCCACCATGTTTTTTGCG
>JAZNEQ010000110.1:0-6805 GCA_045588715.1 Eubacteriales bacterium
GCCAGCTTTCATTCCTATTTGTGCTGACGCTTTAGCGGCAGAATGGAGATTTTTATGAAATTGCTTGCTTCTCTCTCCCATTTGAAAAGCCGTGTATTCGAAAGACTTCGCGCATGGTACACACGCCTTTTTTGTGTGAGAAAAAAAGGACTTTTTTATATCAACGGCCCCGACGTCCTGCCCCATCCCCTCACCCCCGAGGAAGAAGCCGAATATATAGCTCGCCTTTCTGACGAGGATGCGCGCGCAAAGCTGATCGAGCACAATTTAAGGCTTGTGGTATATATCGCAAAACGCTTTGAAAACACGGGAACGGGAATTGAAGACCTGATCTCGATCGGCACCATGGGACTGATCAAGGCTGTCAATACCTTTCGTGCTGACAAAAGCATTAAGCTTGCAACCTACGCATCGCGCTGTATCGAAAATGAGATCCTCATGTACATACGAAAGAACGGCGCCCAGAGATGTGAAATATCCCTTGATGAGCCGCTGAACGTAGACTGGGAAGGAAACGAATTTCTTCTTTCTGACGTTCTTGGCAACGAGGAGGACGGTGTTTCTTACGAGCTTGAGCGGCGTGAGGAAAAAAAGATCGTACATGATGCAATTGCTACCCTGGAGCCAAGGGAACGCGAATTGATAGAACTGCGATACGGTATAAAAACAGGATACGAAATGACACAAAAGGAGGTCGCCGATCTTCTTGGGATCTCCCAATCCTATATTTCAAGATTAGAAAAAAGAATTCTCTCCAACTTAAAAAAACAGCTTGCGGGGAAACTGTAAAAAACGATCGGGGCGGCTTTGAGCCGTCCCGATCCTTTTTTATTTTATTATTCTGCCTTTTCCGCAATTACCTTTGCCGTGATATTGGCAGGAACAACGTCATATCCCGTCACGTTAAATTCAAAGCTTCCACGTCCTTGGGACATTGCTCTGAGAACGATCGGATAGTCGGCAAGCTCAGCCTTGGGAGCCACCGCCTGAATGACCGTGTATCCCTTCTTGCCCGATGCTTCCATACCCATAACGCTACCGCGGCGCTTGTTAAGATCGCCCATAACGTCACCTACCAAGGATTCGGGGATCGTAATATTGAGATCTCCCACAGGCTCAAGAAGAACCGGTCCTGCGGATTCGAGTGCCTTTTTGTAAGCCAAAGAAGCTGCAGTTTTGAAGGAAAGCTCATCCGAGTCGACCGCGTGATAAGAGCCGTCGTAAAGATCAGCCGCCAGGCATACCATGGGATATCCGTAAGCGCCCTTTGCCATAGAATCCTGAATACCCTTTTCTACCGCGGGATAGAAGTTCTTGGGTACGGTACCGCCAACCACGGAAACGGTAAAGGTCAAGCCCTCACCCTCACCGGGACCAAACTTCATTTTAACGTGACCGTACTGACCGGAGCCGCCGTTTTGCTTCTTGTGCTTGCCCTCTACGTCTACGGTCTTTGTGATCTTTTCGCGGTAAGCGACGGTAGGCGTATCAAAACGCACGTTAAGACCAAAGCGAGATTTGAGTCTTGCCGCCAGCACTGCCAGATGGACGTCGCCAAGACCGTAGATCAAAAGCTGCTTGGTTTCGGCATCGTTTTCAAAGCGGATGGTATAGTCCTCCTCTACCATCTTCGCAATGCTCTGCGAGATCTTACCCTCGTCTCCCTTGGAAACGGGGATCATTACCTTGGTAAGATAAGGCGTGGCGTATTCGATATGCGAATAGCTGAAGTCCTTATTCCAGGTCAAGGTGTCATTGGTGTTCGTATTGTTAAGCTTGGCAACCATACCGATATCACCGCAAGCAAGCTCGTCGACCTCCGTCTGCTTTTTGCCCTTTACGGTGTAGATATGCGCCAGTTTTTCGTTGTCCCCCGTTTTGTTGTTTTTGAGCAGCAGATCTCTCTTTACGTTACCGTTCATAACCTTGAAGAAGGACATTTTACCCACAAAAGGATCGGCAACGGTTTTGAAAACAAAGATCGCAGGCTCGCCGTCGGGAGCGATCTCCATCGAGCTGCCGTCTGCCAAGAGTTCTTCCTTCTTTGCGGTATGTCTCGGGAAGGACTCGCTGATTTTATCCAGCATCGTCCAAACGCCCCAAAGCTTGGTTGCCGCACCGCAAAAAACGGGAACGATGTCACCGTGAATAATACCCTCGTGGACCGCATTGATCGCTTCCATGTGCGTGATCTCTTCACCCTCGAAGTACTTCATCATGAGGTCCTCGTTGGTGCTGGCAACCGCTTCCATAAGCATATCACGGAATTTTTCAACAGCTTCCTTCGATTCTTCGGGAATGATCTCCACGCTGTGGCGACCGTTATTATCAAAGACGTGGGCAGTCTGGTCGATCAGATCGATCGCACCGACGACCTCACCGTTCTTTACCATAGGAATGGTCAAGGGGCAGATATGCTTACCGAAGGTCTCGTGCAAGGAGTCGAGAACGCGGGCAAATCTTGCCTCGTTATCGTCGAATTTGTTAATAAAGAAGGCGCGGGGCAAATTTGCAGCCTCGGCATAATCCCATGCAAGCTCGGTGCCAACCTCAATGCCTGCCTTACCGTCAACAACGATGATTGCACTGTCGGCAACACGCAATGCCTGCATAACTTCACCGGAAAAGTCCAGATATCCGGGAGTATCAATAACGTTGATCTTGATATCCTTCCACACCATGGGAGCCAAGGACGCAGAGATGGAAATGTGACGCGCCGCTTCCTCGGCGTCAAAATCACAAACAGTGTTCCCGGCGGTAACGTTGCCCAAACGATCGGTCTCGCCCGTAATATAAAGCATTGCTTCGGCAAGCGACGTCTTTCCCGAGCCACCGTGACCGAGCAATGCAACGTTTCTGATGTTTTTGGTTTCAAACTTAGCCATTGTAATAAACCTATGTACTGTACCTTTCTGTGATTTCCTCCCCCATGTGGGGGAGGCTTTCTTTTATTATACAATACAAAAGTTCTTTTTTCAAGTGGGTCTTTTAACTTTTCCAACTACAAACCGTAGAAATCCCCCCAATATTTTTGTTTATTATGCACAATTACATTGACAAAAAAAGACGTTCGGCGTTCTGATATGTCTGTTCTGCCGCCTCTTCGAGGGAGCATTCCCAAAGCTGCGAAAGGGTGAAAAGCGTATAGGTGAGAAACCCCGAATGATTCAATTTTCCGCGCATCGGATGGGGGGATAGATACGGCGCGTCCGTTTCCACAAGAAGGCGATCGCGCGGTACGGCTTTTGCCGCCTCGCGAACTCGCTCGGCATTTTTAAAGGTCAAGGGACCCCCAAAGGAAAGATACCAGCCGCGCTTGACAAGCTCGCGTGCCATCTCGGCACTACCACTGTAGCTGTGAAAAACCCCCGTCACCTCAGGGTGGCGGAGCACCGTTTCAAAAGAGTCACCGTGTGCCTCTCTGTCGTGAACGATCACAGGAAGAGAATAGCGTTTTGAAAGCTCCAATTGTGCCTCAAAGAAATATGCCTGCTTTTTCTTATCCATGGGAATATCACCGTAAAACTGCCAATGGTAGTCAAGTCCGATCTCTCCCAAAGCAACGATCTTCTCTTCCTTTCGCTTTTCTCTGTCTGCGATCATAGAAGCGATTTGTGAAAGCGCGGCATCGGCATTCTCTATATAATGGCAATCCTCCGGGTGGATCCCCACCGCCGCATACATCCCGGCGTATTGCCTCGCTTGCGCAACAGCCGCGCGCGAGGTGTCGCAATTTGTGCCCACGTTCAAAATCCGCGAAACGGGGTTGGGCATCACCGTGCGAAGAAGGGCGTCGCTACCACCCTCCGCTTCTTTTTCAAATCGGGCATCAAAGTAATGGGCGTGTGAATCAAATATACGTAACATAGAGTTTCCTTTTTAAAATTCGTTTTTCAGACTGCGGTGGAACAGGCGTCCAAGCTCCTCGCGCACGTCCCCTTTTTCGTAAAGGATCTGGTATACAGCGTCACAGATCGGAAGCTCCACACCACGCTCCAAAGCAAGGTTATGAAGTGCTTTTGCCGTGTAGTAGCCTTCGGCAAGCTCGTGATATTCCTCGCCGCGCACAAATTTTTCGCCAAAACCACGGTTGTGGGAATAAGGTGAGAACACGGTCGCTTCGTAGTCTCCCAAATGACAAAGACCGTAGGCGGAGAAAGGATTTCCTCCCATGGCATCAATCAAGCGTGAGATCTCACGCGTTCCGCGGCTCATAAGCGCCCCCTTCAGAGTAGAAAGTCCAAGACCGTCAAGCATTCCTGCCGCAATACCGATCACGTTTTTTGAAGCCGCTCCGATTTCGTTTCCAATCAGATCCTGACCGTAATAAAAGCGAATCAAGTCTCCCGAAAATTCATTTACCAATTTGTTTTTTGCATCTTCATCGGCGCTGTCGATCACCATACAGTTGGGGATCCCCGCATAAAATTCCTGCACGTGTCCGGGTCCTAACCAAACGGCAACACTGTTCGTAGGATCTACGCTTTCCGCCACGATCTCGGAGAGACGCTTTCCCGTGGATATTTCGATTCCCTTCATACAAAGAACAAAGAGCTTATCTTTCAGATTCAGAGGCGAGAGCTCTTTTTCAAAAAGCGAACGAAGCCCCTGGGAACCAATGGAAATGATGATCACCTCAGCCTCCGCCACCGAGGAAAGATCGGTAGAAAGATTTACGCTTTCGGGAAGCGTTAAGAGATCGTTTCTTCTCGTTTCGAGAAATGCGCGCATGTGGGTAGAGCTTTCACGGCCGTACAAGGTCATTTCGTGTCCCAAGCGATCAAGATACCAAGTAATGAGCGAACCCCAGCGTCCGCATCCGATAACTGTAATTTTCACGTGCGTTCTCCTTTTTCAGTAGTGTAAAAATATTTCATCTATCAAAGTCTCTTTGCAAAACAAACGTCGTATAGGCGCGCAATATCCGACGGGCGCGGCGCTTCGGTCCCCTCCGTCAAGCACGCCGCACTCCCGTATGCCACGGAAAGCCGAAGGGCATCGCTCGTGCAAAAGTTTTGGAGCCGCGCCGCAAGAAATCCCGCGATCGCACTGTCCCCCGCGCCAATGGTGGAAGCAACCTTGATTTTGGGAGCTTCCGCAAAATATACCCCCTCCTTGCAGGCAAGAACGGCACCGCGTTCTCCAAGCGTGATCATTACGTTTTCGATTCCCGCAAGGCGCATTTTTTCTGCCGCTTTCGCCGCCTCGGCGAGCGTTTTTATGCTTTTGCCAAGATATTCGGCAATCTCTTCTTCGTTGGGTTTGATGAAATACGGCTTGCATTCGATCAAATCTTGAAGGGTGAAGGATTTGGAATCGATTACGATTCGCACGCCGCTTTTTAGCAAGTGTCTTAAAAAAGATTGAACGCACGCCATCGAAATCCCATCGGGGATACGCCCCGTCAGTGTGATCAGCGTATCCGAATCAAGCCCTCCCTCAAGCGCCGCCTCTACCCGCGTAAGCAGTGAATCATCCGTACAAAAGCCGGGAAAGCTGATTCGCGTTTCGGGTGAACCGTCACTGTGGACCGTAATATTTTCCCGAATACGTCCTTCCACCTCGATCTCGTGCGGCAGAACGCCATCCGCCTTCAAAAGAGCGCGAAATTCCGCGGAATTCTCCTTTCCAAGCACAACAAACGCAAGATTTTCTACTCCGTTTTTAGAAAGCGCCTTGGAGATATTGATCCCCTTCCCTCCCGCATCACGCGAGGTAACGGTAGCAAAATTCTCACGTCCCGCTTTAAAAACCGCAGCATTACAATGCATATCAAAGGCAGGACTGAGCGTAAGCGTTATGATCTTCATAAATATTCTCCCAATGCATTTAAAAAAATGATACACGCCCTAAAAGCCAAAGGAATCGCCGCTGTTCCCGATCACCGAAAATCCTCAGACGGTGTTTTCCCGAAAAAAAGCCTGTAGCTTCGATAAAACACGCTGTAATCCGAAAAACCGCATTTTGCACTTGCATCGGACGGCCGCTCTCCGCCGCGGATCATCGACTGTGCCAACAGTAACCTTTTATCGGTGATATATTTTTTAGGTGTTTGGTGAATCTCCTTTTTGAACAGTTGAAACAGGTAGCTCTCGCTTACAAATAGGCGGTCCGCAATTTCGGAAATGCTTTTGATCGTTAAAAGGTGATCGTTAATATATGCAATCGCCTCGGAAAGAACTGAATTCAGTACCGTTGCGGTTCGAACCGGCTTCTGCCCCACTACGATCAACAAGTTGTATATAAGCTCGATCAAAAGTGCGGGAAACAGCTTTTCCATATCGTCGTCCGAAAGATTTTGTCTGTAGTAATTCATTTTATAAAAAAACTGCTCTATCCAGGCGTCCTTCGACAGGTCGATTACCTCCAACTGTTTGTTGAACAACGTGGAAAGTGAATCTCCCTGCAAAAGATCGTCAAGACCAACGATATACCGTTCACAAACAGCAGGTGAATCAATTTGAATAAAATGATACTTCAAGGGTTGTATCAAAATCAGATCCCCTGGCTTTAATTTATACTTTCTATCTTCAATCACGTGTGTTGCATCACCGCGAACAAAATAAATGATCTCATATTGGTTGTGCGTATGCATTGAAAAATAATCGTTTGGGGGAACGGGCAGAATTTCATGCTTATACCCAACACGACCGTCCTTTGATTCAAAGTAAAAATCGATTGCCATAAAATACCCCTTCCAAAATGATTATCCCGGAAAGCAAAAATGTGTGCTTGCACAAACATTTTTGCGACGCCGTCAAGATCGCGGGCGCACGGCAGTGCGCGTAGCACGGAGTGCGCGTAG
>JAZNEQ010000111.1:0-4323 GCA_045588715.1 Eubacteriales bacterium
TGGTTAAGCGTCTGCTCGCGCTCGTCATGACCGCCACCGAGACCTGCGCCGCGGTGTCTGCCGACCGCATCTATCTCGTCGATAAATATAATAGCGGCAGGATTCTTTCTTGCGGTCTCGAAGAGGTCGCGGACACGCGACGCACCCACGCCGACGTACATTTCCACAAAATCCGATCCAGAGATCGAATAAAAGGGAACGCCCGCCTCGCCCGCAACTGCCTTTGCAAGCAGGGTCTTACCCGTACCGGGAGGGCCCATCAAAAGCACGCCGTGCGGGATCTTCGCTCCAAGGCGCGTAAAGCGTGCGGGATCCTTGAGGAATTCAACGATCTCGACCAGCTCCTCCTTCTCCTCATCGGCACCCGCCACGTCCGAAAAGAGGACGCGGCTCTTGTCGCCCGCCCCGGGAGTTTTGACGCGTGCCTTGCCAAAGGAGTTGAACTTTCCGCCCGCGCCGCCGCTCATCTTTTTGACCGAGACGAAATAGATCACCACAAACAAAATGATGATAAAGAGCGTGGGAAGAAGGCTTACCCACCAGGGCAGCGTCGTGGGAGGCTGTATCTCGTATACGATTCCGGGATGCTCTTTAAGGATCATCTCATCAAAGGTATCCCTGAACCAGTCCACGTCCGCCACGGTATAGGTCCTTACCGAGTTGTCGTTGAGCGTGATGGTAAGCTGACGGTCGCTGGCGAGATAGATCTTTTTGACCGTCCCTCCCTCGACCAATCTGTAAAGCTCGTCATAGCTCTCGATCTTTTTTGCCGTGCTCCCCTCGCCCATAAGCGCTGAAAGCATCAGCACGATCACCGCAAACACGATGACGTAAAAGAGCAGCTGACGGCCAAAACCGCTTTTTTTCTTCATTGGTTCCTCCAAAGTTAGGTATTTTCATAAACGAGACGGATCAAGAGATCTCCCCTCTTGGCTTGCGACGGCGTTTTGACGCAAATCCCGTCACGGTGCCCCACCATCGGTGCCCAAAGCACCCCTTCCCCGTCGCAAAGGATGGGAAGCGTGCGCCTCTTTCGCGGTGCGATCCCCGCCTCGTTTTGCAGCTTTCGCAGCTTTCGGTGCATGCCGCGCAACAGAAGTACGTCTCCCGCGCGCCGCTCTCTCCAATACGCACCTTTGTTTATTATATCAAACTCTCCGTTTAAAATTATATACGGCACTGTAGATAAATTGTGAACTTTTATTCCGTCCTCCACGCGAGTGACGCAAATGCGCACGTTCGTGCCATCGGGCACGTACTCTCCAAGCGAAAAGGGCTTGCAAAAGGAAACGTCCCTATCCGGCGTTTTCTCTGCCACGCACAGCATTCCATCCTTCCGAAAAGCGACCAGTCCGTGTCCCAATCGTACCTCGTGCGTTTCCCTGTCGGAACGGACAAGAGAGAGGAGCGCATCCAGATGCACGTGCATCAGGGAAGGCGCCCCCGCACGCTCCGCAAAGCCAAGGAGGGCGCGGCGAAGAATGGGCGGCGGAGCCTCTCGTAAGGCGGAAAGCGGAATCGTCGTTTGCTCCGCATATTTTTGCAAAAAGGCATCTGCCAGCGCGTCAAGATATTCGTTGTCCTCGCAAAGCTCGCGCGAGAGTCGCGCGGCACGCTCCTCTACCCCGGGGTAGCTCCCTTCAAGCACAGGGAGCAGCTCGTGCCTTATGCGGTTGCGGCTGTAGGAAAGCTCTTCGTTGGTGCTGTCGGTAACAAAGTCGATCTTGTGTTCCTTACAGTACGCGCGGATCGTGCGCGCCGAAAGAGAAAGCATGGGGCGCACCAGAAAGCCGCCCGCAAAGGGGCGCGACGGGCGAATGCCGCACAGTCCGCGACTCCCCGTTCCGCGCGAGAGGCGGAACAAAAGCGTTTCAAGATTGTCGGTCGCGTGGTGCGCTGTGACAAGAATGGGAATGCCTCGTGCGGCCATGATCCGCGCAAAAAACGCGTATCGCGCGTTCCGCGCCGCTTCCTCAAGAGAAGCACCGCTCGCCGCGGCAAGCGCGGGAACGTCTGCCCGCTCCACCACGATATCAAGCCCCCGTCGCGCGGCGACCGCCTCGCAAAACGCGCGGTCACGAGCCGCCTCCTCGCCGCGGATCCCGTGGTCAAGGTGGGCAAGCGTGAGGGAAAAGCCGTATTCCTCCCTCATGGAAAGAAGCACGTGGAGCAGCGCCGAGGAATCCGCGCCGCCCGAAAAGCCGAGTAGGATCGGCGTATCGGGAGGAAGCCCGCACAGCTCGTGCGGCGCGCGCACATCCTTTTGGATGCGGTTTTGTTTGTTTGTCATGTTGCCGCTTCCTGCTCGTTGTCGATGGTAACGAATTTTGTAAACTGACCGTTCCAGCCCATATTGACCGTTTTGGTAGAGCCGTGACGGTTCTTTGCCACAATGACCTCTACGATGCTGGTATTTTGATTTTCCTCGCCCGTTTTATAATATTCATCACGGTAAAGGAAGATGACCGAATCGGCGTCCTGCTCGATCGCACCCGAATCACGAAGGTCGGAAAGCATAGGGCGCTTGTCGGTACGGGATTCGGGTCCACGGGAAAGCTGTGCGCAGCAGACCACGGGAACCATAAGCTCCTTCGCCATGATCTTGAGCGCACGGGAGATCTCCGAGACCTCCTGCACGCGGTTGTCGGTATGCTTGTCGCCCGTCATAAGTCCCAGGTAGTCGATCACGACCATGCCGAGATTCTTGACACGGCGAAGCTTTGCCTTCATTGCCGTCACGGTCATTCCCGCGCTGTCGTCAATAAGGATATCGCACCCCGCAAGCTCGCCCGCGGCATACGCCAGCTTTTCCCAATCCTCGGGCTCAAGCTCGCCCGTGCGCAGGCTGTAGCTGTTGACCAGCGCTTCACTTGAGAGCACGCGGCTGACCAGCTGATCCGCCGACATTTCGAGGGAGAAAATGCAAACCGTTTTCTTCGTCATTTTCGCCACGTTCGTACCGATGTTAAGCACGAAGGAGGTCTTACCCATACCGGGACGCGCACCTACCAGAACGAGGTCGCTCTTTCCAAGTCCCGCCAGCACGCGGTCAAGACCCGAAAAGCCCGTCTGCGTGCCCTGCGTTGCTTCCTTGTTGGTGGAAAGCTCGTGCAAATGCCCGTAAACGTCCCCAAGGACGTCGCGGATGTGACGGAAGTTTTTGGTGTCCCTTCCCTGTGCGATGTTAAAGATAAGGTTTTCGGCATGGTCGAGGATCCCCGCGACCGACTCCTGCTCGGAATACGCCGCCTCGGAGATCTCGGAGCATGCGTCGATCAACTGGCGAAGCACGCTTTTTTCCTTGATGATACGCGCGTAATCCTTGACGTTGAGCGCGTCGGGTACCGCCTCGGTCAGGGTACGAAGATAGTCCTCGCCGCCCGATTTTTCATAAATGCCCTTTTGCACCAGCATATCGATCAGCGTCACCACGTCGATCTGATTGTTCGTTAAGAACAGCTCTCTCATGGCAAGATAGATCTGCTTATGCTCGGTCAGATAAAAGTCCTCGGCAGAGAGGAGATCCGCCACGTCGTTGAGCGACGCGGGATCGATGAGGACCGACCCGAGAAGCGACTGCTCCGCGGGCATGGAAAAGGGCAGCTTTCGAATCAATTCGTCTTGCATGGCTTACTTTTCACACACCTTGACGGTGACCGTACCCGTCACCTCGGTATAAAGCTTTGCCTCCACACGGTAGGTGCCGTACGCCTTAATGGTCTCACCCAGCGAGAGGCGGCGCTTGTCGATTACGATCTTGTGATCGGCGGCAAGGCGCTCGGAAATATCCTTTGCCGTGATCGAGCCGTAAAGACGGCCGTCGGAGCCCGAGGACGCGGGGATCTCAACGATCAGCGTTTCCAGCTTCTTGGCAAGCGCCTGTGCCTCCTTCTTTTCGGTCTCAATGCGGTACAGTCTTGCTTCCTCGCGTACCTTTACGTCGTTGAGAGACTGCGCATCTGCCGCCTTTGCCAGCTTGCGGGGAATTAAAAAATTCTTTGCATAGCCGTCGGACACCTCAATAACGTCGTTCTTTTTTCCCTGACCCTTTACGTCAGCAAGTAAGATCACCTTCATGATACATTGTCTCCGTTTTCTATTGATTTATTTTCTCAAAATATTTTTAAACAAATTGCTTTTCGACCGAAGGGAGAAAAGCTACCTTCACTCTTCACTTTTCACGAAACTTGTCAAGATTAGTAGACAAATTAAAGAGTTAATTTTTTCAAACATTCATTGGGGGTAAGATAGCCAATACCTGAATGAATTCGATCAGAGTTGTAGTATAGTTCAAAATATTTAACCAAAACTCTGCTTGCTTCC
>JAZNEQ010000112.1:0-17727 GCA_045588715.1 Eubacteriales bacterium
CTGTCTGTGTACGCTCATACCAATTCTTCCAAGACCAACTACACCGATCTTAATAGGCTTTGACATAACGTCCTCCTTGATTGCATCAAAATAATGTAGTATTTGCACATTTCTGTGTGCCCTCATTATAACAAATATACCATTCTTTGTCAATAAAATAAGGAAAAAAAGAAACGAAAATATCAAAATTTTCGTTTCTCCTTCACGCATTTTATCTTCTTTTGGGAACGCGACGGCACTCGGCGCAAACGTAGTGCACGGTCAACTCATAATCCTCGATCTCGGCATTGATCTCGCGCTCGATCACGTCGGTCAGCGTGGGAAGCTTTACGTCGGTGATCTTGCCGCACCTGTCACACAGCAAATGGTCGGGCGGCTCGGTGATCTTATCAAAGCAATCGGCAACGCCGTCGATGTGAAGCCGCCGGATCACCCCTGCCTCGTTCATCGCGTTAAGATTGTTATAGATGGTCGCCATTGCTATAGAGGGCATTTTCAGCTTGGCGAGAAAAAAGATCTCATCCGCCGTCAGATGCCTATCCGATTGTTTTAAAATACTGATGATCAGCTCGCGTTGCTTGGTCATGTGCCCCTCCATAGAATTAGAATAACTCTTGTTTCCCATTGTATCTCAAAAAGCCAAAAAAGTCAACACTTTTTTCCGTTTTTTAAGAAAATAGTAAAAATTGAACAAACGAAAAATCTCGCCCATCCCGTTTTTGGAACAGGACAGGCGAATTTGTTTAAATTATTTCACGTTCCAAACGCTTCCCTTTTGCGGAAGCACACGGTCGTTTAAATATTTTTGATACGCATCGCAGATCCTTTCCACGTCGTTGCCAAATACGATCTGCTCGCCATGATCCAGCCAAAGGATCTTATTGCACATGGCACGCACCTGCGGCAGGGAATGAGAAACGAGGATCGTCGTTGCCCCACCTTGGATGATCGATTTCATTTTGTTTTCGCTCTTTTTACGGAACGCGCCGTCACCCACGGAGAGCACCTCATCCAAAATGAGGATGTCGGGGTTGACCAGGGAGGCGATGGAGAAGGCAAGACGGGATTTCATGCCCGAGGAAAGATGCTTAAAGGGACGATTTTCAAATTCCCGCAGCTCCGCGAAATCAATAATGGAATCGTAGGTCTCGTTCATGAATTTTTTGGTGTATCCAAGGAGGGCTCCACGCAAATACGTGTTTTCTTTGACGGTCAGATCTCCGTCAAAGCCACTTCCAAGCTCGAGGAGCGCCGCGATGCGCCCCTTGCGGCTCACATACCCCTCGGTGGGCACCATAATGCCCGAAATTGCTTTCAGGAGTGTGGATTTTCCCGCTCCGTTTCCGCCAATGATCCCCAGCATGTCTCCGGGATAAAGGGAAAAGCTAACGTTTCTGTCTGCCCAAAACTCGTTGAGCTGATACGTCTTGGTCAATTTTCGAATGACAAATTCTTTAAAACCGATCTCCTTAAAATCCCCCGTCATGTAACGGATGGATACGCCCGAAAGCGTGAGGATCGGAGTTTTTTTCTGTTTTTGCTCCATACTACACCTCCGTCAGATATAATAGAGGAATTTATGGTTTTTGCGCTTGTAGATCAAGGCGCCGATCAAAAATGCCAACACGGCGTACCCGACCGCCAAAAGGGTGAGCCAAAACGGTGGGAAGCCCGGCGCGTCCCCATTGATGCCAAGCACCAGGTATCTGAAATAGCTGACGTACACGTAGATGGGGTTGAGGTTAAAGATCCATACGTTTTCACCAACGGCACCGCCAAGCTGGTGAGGATCGTAAAAGATGGCGGTCAGATACATCAAAAGCGTTAGAAAAACGCTCCAAAGATACTGTATATCTCTGAAAAAGATATACATCGCCGACAGGATCATGCCCACGCCAAGGGTAAAGACGATCAAGCAAAGAATGGGAATGATCAAGCCGAAAAAGAGAGGCGTGATGGGCACCTGTCTGAACAGACAAAAAATAAGGAACACAATAAAGGTCAACCCGAAGTTGATAAGAGAGGAAACGTTTTTGGAAAACAAAAACAAATATTTCGGAACGTTGATCTTTGAAAAGATCGCGGAGTTTCCGATCAGGGAGGTCATGCCCCCGTTGGTCGCATCGCTGAAAAAGTTCCATACGATGATGCCGCAAAACAGGTAGATCGTATAATCGTAATGACTATTAGACCTACCGAAGAAATGCGAGAAGACAAAGTTCATAACGAACAGCGTCAGCAAGGGGGAGAGCAGGCTCCACAGCATTCCGAGGTAGGTACGTTTATATTTCTTTTTAAAATCCCTTTTGACAAGCTCCGAAAAAAGGAAGCGATGCTTTCGAAGGGTCTCTAAAATTTTATGCATGATCACTCCGTATCTTAATGATAAATTTACGGTATATACGTATATAGTATATCATAAAACCGCAAACAAGTCAATAGCAATTTTTAGAGGTACGCGGTGCGGCGCGCCGTGTACGTCAAATCCGATCACAGCGCTGATAGGCGATGCGAGGGTCGCCGCTTGCAAGATAAATGACGCCGCATTTTGAAAACCCGTTTTTTTCAAGTGCCGCTTGCATGGGATAATTGTCCTTGTGCGTGTCGATCTTAAGATTGTGGCAGCGCCCAAGACAGTAAGAAAAGCAAAAGGAGGCGACTCCCTTTTGATGCTTTGCGACCGCTACGCGGTGCATCACTCCGTAGGGGCGGTCATTGAGCCACGCGCCTTCAAAAATTTGACGGTAGGTGGGATCCTCCCCTTCAAAATAACAAAATACGCCGTATATCTCATCCCCCTCGGTACAAAGATATAACTGCCCCGCATCAATATCGGCCAGCACGACCTCAAGGGAGGGGTAATTCCCGCTCCATTGCTCCATATTTCCGTGTGCGCGCATATAACGGCGCGCATTCTCATAAATATCAAGTATTTCAGGCGCTCTTTCGCGCGTTGCAGGTTCAATTTTCACAGTCTTCCTCCTAAAAGCATTGCCGCTATTTTGATTATTGTACCATGCAAAAAGAAAAAAGTCAAGCCGTTAAAGCCTCGGCTCTTAACAAACCGCAAAAGGAGATAACTTATGACGTATGATGAAATTCGAAAAAAAGAGGATATCCGCACGTATATCAAAAGCGCCGACGCCTCCCTTCGGGCGATCGGGTACACAGAGCACAGCTTTCCGCACGTCACCCGCGTGGCAAAAACCGCAGGAGGACTCCTTTCAAGCCTTGGACATCCCCCGCGTGAAGTCGAGCTTGCAAAAATTGCTGGATACCTGCACGACGTTGGGAATCTGGTCAACCGCCATGCCCACAGCCAAAGTGGGGCAGTGATGGCATTTTTTCTTCTTGACAAGCTCGGTCTTCCGCCCGGAGAGATCGCAACCGTTGCCACCGCCATTGGAAACCACGACGAAAAAACGGGCGCCCCCGTGGGTGCCGTTGCCGCCGCACTGATCCTTGCCGACAAATCCGACGTCAGAAGAACGCGGGTGAGAAATACCGATCCCTCCTCCTTTGATATTCACGACCGCGTCAATTATTCGGTCCTGCACTCTGCCCTCAGGATCAACCGTGCGCACACCGAGCTGCGCCTTGACCTTTCCATTGATACCGCCATCAGCTCGGTGATGGAGTACTTTGAAATTTTTCTTGACCGCATGATCCTTTGCCGCCGTGCCGCCGAGGCGCTCTCCCTTCGCTTTCGTTTTTCGGTCAACGGGCACACCCTTCTGTAAGGAAAAAGAAGCATGGGGGAGAAAACCCACTTGCTTTTTGCCTGCCGCCGTGTTATAATCGAAGTAAAGAATTACAAAGATCCCAAAGGAAGGAAGGATAACATGAGGCGCGCGATCACCGTTCTCCCCGAAAACCGAATACTTTACGGCGAGGACGGCACCCTCTTGCTTTCCCTTCTTCAACGCAACGGCTTTGTTGTCCCCGCCGCCTGCGGCGGACGCGGCACCTGCGGAAAATGCCGCGTCAAGCTCCTTTCGGGAAGCGTGGCGGGAGCCTTGCCCGATCGCGACGGCTTTGTTCTTTCCTGCCGCGCGCGCGTTGTGTCGGATCTTGTGATAGAATACACGGCACAAGCCACGCCGAAAGCAGCCCCCCACCGATCCCATAAGGATGTGGGGACGCTTGGCGCGGTTTTGGATCTTGGCACCACCACGCTTGCCATGCGTATTTATGATCTTGCAAACGGGGAGTGCCTTGCCGAGAGCACCGCGCTCAATCCGCAAGGGACGTACGGGGCGGACGTGCTCTCCAGGATCGGAGCATACGCACGCGGCGAGGGTGCGACCTTACAACGATTGGTTTTGGAAAAGGTGAAAGAAATGCTGGAGGCTTCCATGGGCGGGTCGGCACACGTCAAGCGCATGACCGTTGCCGCCAATCCCACCATGCTCCATCTATTTTGGGGAGTGGATCCCACCCCCATCGGCACCTATCCCTTTACCCCCGCCTTTCGGGATACGCAAAGGATCAAGGGAGAGGATCTCGCCCTCCCCGTGGACGAGGTGATCCTTCTCCCCTTTTCGCACGCCTACGTCGGGAGCGATATCACTGCGGGGATCCTCGCCTGCCGCTTGTGTGAGCATGAAAGGAGCGCGCTTTTGATCGACCTCGGCACCAACGGCGAAACGGTACTTTACCACAATAAAAAGCTCCTTGCCGCTTCGGCAGCGGCAGGACCTGCCATGGAGGGTGCCACGATCGAATGCGGCACGGGAGGCGTTGCGGGCGCGATCAGCCACGTGCGCTTTGAAAATGGAAAATTACACCTTGAAACGGTTGAAAAAAAGCCCGCCGTCGGCATTTGCGGCAGCGGACTTTGCGATCTTGTTGCCCTGCTTGTTTGCGAGGGACTTATTGACGAAAACGGCACCTTTGACAAAACATGTGAATCCGCCCTTGCCTCACGCCTTACGGGCGACCGCTTTTATCTTTCGGACAGCGTTTATCTTTCCCAAGCCGACGTCCGCGAATTCCAATTGGCAAAGGCTGCCATCGCAGCAAGCATCAAGGCGCTTTTGCATGAGGCGGGAGCCAGCCCCAACGACGTAGGGCAGGTATATATCGCGGGCGGCATGGGCTTTCATATCGATCCCGAAAGCGCGATTTCCGTGGGGCTTCTTCCGCGCTTTGAAAACGCGCGCGTCACAGCGATAGGAAATGCCTCTCTTCTGGGCGGCGAGCTCTGCCTTTTCGACCCACAAGGCATACGGCGCGCCGAACTGCTGGCGCAAGAAACAAAGCATTTGGAGCTTTCCTTTTCTAAGGTCTTTGAGGAAGCCTATATCAAGAGCATGACGTTTTAACAGAAAATTTCAAACAACGGAGACACGGTCAAAATTGCGACCGTGTCTCCGTTATTTGCCGGTTCCTTTGCGTGGTTCCCTCCATCGGCGCGTTCCCTGCGTTAAAGAAAGCATTCCGTCAAGTCCTCGGTATTCTCCTCGGAATATTCGATCTCTTCGGAAAGAATACGGGCGTATTCCACGGCATCCTTAAGGCTTCTTACGCGGTTCGTCCGAAGGATCGAGGCAAGCAACCGCTCGCAAAAAAGGCAAAAGCCCAAAGCAGCGAAAAGCTCCTCTTCTCCGAACACCTCGGCGCAGTGACGAAAGATAAAATACGCAAGCGCGCGCTCCAAAAGCACGGCGTGCTCTTCGTTGCCCGAAAGACTTGACGTGTAGCAAGCAAACAGGGCGCGGTGTGTCTTATCAAGATATTCCAAAGCCGCAAGGCGATCTCTCCATTGCGCGTCGGTGCTTTGCGAGGGGGAGACCCCGTAACGCCCGTAGATCCGAGCAAGGCGCTCGGCATAGGGCAAGGATCTGTCAAAAAGAATGCGATAGATCCCGTCGCGAAAAGCAACCGTATCAAGTGCGCTCGGCTCTTCGTCCTCGACCCGGTCGATCTCGATCATCTCCCCGTCCCATGGATCGGTCAGAATGATGCGTGCCGCCTCCTCGCAGGACATGCCAAGCCCTACCTCAAGTCCGTTTTTCGTTTTGTGATAAAATCTTGGATGCTCACGGCAGATATCGCACAAATAGCCTTCTCCGTAATGAAGGATGACGGAGCAAAGCCCATGCTCGTTTAGGTGCGGACACCGATCTCCCTCACCAAGAGAAAAATGCGGTGTTTCCTCCATGCAAATGCTGTTTTTGATCCGCTCTCCGTATCCGCCGTTCAGACGGTTGTATTTTTCAAGCGTCGCTCCGTCAACGTCGATCTCCCAACCGATGCAACAGGAATGACGGCAACGGTCGGCAATGCATGCAAATTCCCGATAATACTTCGGCGCGTAAAGCTTCATTTATTTATGCTCCTTACACGCTTCGATCGCAAGCGCGGTATATTCCGCATTCAAGCGCACCTGGTCCACGTACTTGTCAAACATCCCCACAAGCACACCGTCGCCCGCTTTCATTGAGGCAAACGCTTCGATAAAGGCAGCCTTGACCTCCTCCTGATCGGCACATCTGCGCCCCGCGCCCAAAATTTTCAGCGCGACCGTGGGTGCGGATAGCTGACGGATGGTTTGATACATCCGCGGCACGTCACTCTCCTCAAAGCGCTCACCCGTAGGATTTTTATCCTTGGATCGGTCGGGATAAAAAAGATTATAGACCGATGCCATGTAGTAATCGGGATGAAGCCCCTTCTCCTCGGCGTATTCCAAAACCTCAGGAAAATGCGAGCAGATCCCCACGGGCAGATCTTTGCGCCGCATACAGTCAAGCAAGCCCCCAAGGCGGTCAAGCTCCCCCGAAAGATAGAGCGCGTCGGAAAGCTCCCCGTGAATACAGATCGCGCTTGGCGCGTACTTCATCATTTCGTCAAGCTCTTCCTCAAAGGTGCGAAGATCCTTTCCCGTTTGTGCCAACCAGAGAAGCTTCCCCCCTTCGTCGCGGTATTCCTTCAAAAGCCCCATCACGGGCATGCTTCCGCGCGATTGCACCGCATTGATGCCAACCTCATAACAACGGTCCAGCATGTCAAATACGCGTCTTTTTGTAAAATGAAAGCGCATATCGGCATCGGTCGCGGCATCCAGATGCGATTTTCCCGTAAAGGGATTGCTCCCTACGATCAGTCTGGAAACCTCAAGATCTCCTATTTTCATTGTCGGCAGCATCATTCAGTCCTCCTTGGGTGTTTTCCACGTTTATTTTACCACAACCGAAGGTAGATGTCAATAAGATACCCATCAAGGCACGTTCAATACTCATCAAGGCACGTTCAAAAAGAACCGCCGTTTGCTTCTTCTAAAGGAAGAAAGCACACGTCGGCTCTTTTTGTTTTCTATCATTTCAAGCCCGTTTGCATTGTGACGTCAAATTTGTGTGCCCCCGCAAACACGGTCTTTCGATTGGCGTTTTTCGTTTTTTAGTTATTTCGCGGCTTCCTCCGCTTTTTTATTTGCAAGCTCGGTCTTCAGTCCTTCCTCAATGGAGGAAAAATCAGAAGGGGCAAGTCCCGTCGCCAAAAGGATCTTTCGGTTGTCGATCCTTCGGCTGTATTTTCGGTCGTAAAGGTACAGCCATTTTTTGTACGTCGTCACGCAGGGATAGACCTTGATAAAGTCTTCCTCGCAGCACCATTCGATGGGATACCCAAAAAGTCGCGTATAAAGCTCTGCCACCTCTCGCCAAGTCAGGTTTTGCGCAGTGGATACCGTGTAAGCCTCTCCAAAGGTCTCTTTTTTGCACAAAAGGTTGGCGATCAGCTTTCCGCTGTTCCCCGCCCAATCAATGCCCGCGACAAGGTCCTGCGCCCATACGGGGAGGCGAAGAGCGCCGTAGGTATCTACCTGCTCGCGGATCTCGTTATCCGAATACACGAACAGATCCAAGCGGCGATGCGAAAAAGAAATCACGGGGCGAACGATCGTCCAGGGCTCTCCCTTATGATCAGTGTTGAGAAAGTCCTCGCACCGCGCCTTGGGAAGCGCGTAATCCTCCACCGCCAAAAATTCCCGATCCTCCGTTACGTCAAGCAAGCGCGGTGCCGTTTCGGTGATGGGGATCTGCTCGTTTGCGTAAACGCGGTACGAGGACAGGAAAATGAGGTGATCGGTCTTTTGGATCAACAATTCGTGCACGGGAGCATACTCCTCGGCAGTCTTATAGTGGATAAAGTTGACAATACCGTCGTAATGGCGCTTTTCCAAAAACGAGGAAAGAAAATCAAGCGTTACGTTCTCCTTGTAAAAGGTGAGCCGTTCACGATCGGAGACACGGTCCTCAAGGCAAACAACGTCGACCCATGCGCCCTTTTCCAAAAGCTCCTTTGAGACGTAGGTGCCCAAGGTGCCGCCGCCCGCGATCAGCAATATTTTTTTGTTTTGATACATATCCTATCCTCCGCAACGATCAAGTCTGTTCTTACATTGTATCATACAAGCACGAAAAAGAGAATATACGATCCTCTAAAAAAGGAATAACAAATCTCGAAAAGCGTCTTTCATTAGGGAGCCTCGGTCACCAGCAGCGCCTCGGTACACAGCGTGCCGTCCGTATCAACGATGCGAAAGCGCAAGCCGTCCTCGGTCTCCCGTCTTAAAACGCGTAAGGTGTGTCCGTATGCCGCCTCATGCAAAAAGGAAAGCACAAGCCCCTTGACACGGCGCGAGCAGATATCGGGCGTAAAATCGCACAAAAGATTGGGATAATGCGTGTTGTTCATGTGGCCGTTGTAGTCAACGTCGGAGTATACGATCCTTCGCTCCCCCGCCGCTTCCATCTCCTCGCTTTTCAAAACGCGCAAGCGCCGCGGCAAGGGCAAGGCACAAGCCTCTCCGGGAACCGCCTCGAAGGGAGATTCGTTTGCGTGCAGGAGCCGTCGGTTTTTGATATCCAAAAGCCCCCAAACGGAATTTGCCTCGGCAACCGTTTTCCCTTTTCGTAAAATGCGAAAGCTACGGGGATAGGAAAGCCCCCTGCCTTCGCACACCCAGGTTTGAACCTCGATCTCATCGTCGGCATACAACGGCTCGTAAACGAAAATGGAAATACTGCTCAAAAGAAAGGCAAGACCCCGCCCATCACGCAGCTCGTCCAGCGAGCAAACAAGCGTTTTTAAATGCTCCCCTGCCGTTTCCTGCATATACGTAAGGATCGACGAGGGCGTTACGCAACGGTTGAGATCGGTATCGTGCCATTTCACCGTATAATGCTTTGAAAATTCCATAAATTCTTCCTATTATATAAGATGGATCGGGGGCTCTCTCAAACGTATGTCCAAGAGAGCCCCTTTTTAGTGTTTCTTCTCCCAAGATTGGGAGCAGTTACCGTTGTTTACTCCTCGGTATCCTCCGCAGAGTTCTCTGTCGAGTCCTCATCGGATGCTTCCGTGGAATTTTTTGTTGATGCTTCGTCATCCTCCTCAAAGGAGTACATTTCGGTTTCAACGGAGTGCGTTTTTTGAGCGATCTGCTCCTCGGATACCGTATGCGCGGTCTTTTCGAAGTTGGGATCGGCATCCTTCAATGCATCCAGGGAATCCTCAAGCGTCGCTTTGTTCTTTTTGCGCTTTTTTGCAAGAGGATATTTTTTGAGAAGCCTTTGCTCGTCAAAACCAAACTTCTTCAAGATCCACAGCCAAGCTGCCGCCAGGGACATGCAAAGCGCAAAGAATACCGAAACGATCGAGGCAATGACCTTAAGGAAGAGGCAAGGCTTCAGGATCGCCTTGATATAGAGCACGTAGAAGACAACGATCAAAAGGATCAGAAGCAGTAAAACTCCAAGAACGAGGATCACGATCCAGGTATAGTCCTCGCTTGTTGCCTGATCGAAGGCACCTACGTAAAGGTTCTTATCAAGCTGATCGCTCCATTCCTTAAACGCAGCATCGGTGGTGATGCCCTTGAGCGCCGCTTCGGCACTGTCAAACATCATTCCGTTGATGATAAACTTGTCGTGATACTTGACCTCTACCATTGCTTCGTTGATCTTTTCAAGCAAAGCACGGACGTCAAAGCCTTCGGAAAGCTGGTAGCGGTATTCAAGGATGAGGCTGCCGTCCTCGGTCTTGACCGAGAAGAGAACAAGCTCCTTCGGCATTTTTGCAAGATCGATCGACATACCCGGGCGAACCTCAACGCGCACCGTTGCAAACGTTGCGCCTTCTTCGCCCACTTGAACGTTTCCTTCCTCGTCCGTGTACTCATAGGTAACGGGAGCGAAGGATACCGAAATGAGCAAAGCCTCTGCGGGCATCGTGATCTTCACCTCGGTCTTGTTGACTGCCTTCACAAGCGTTTCGCCCGAAGCGGTCAAAACAAGAATGGTGGGGATCCTACCCTTCACGGACGTAGCGATCTTTACGGTCAGTTCGGTGCCGGCTGCCGCCGCGGCAACTCTTTCTTCACCCGAAAGGACCGCAACGTTACCGTCGGTGCGAATTCCAAACAAACGATCCTGATATACAAGACGAACCGAAAGCTCCGTCGAAGAGTCAAGGAGCGTTTGCCATTGTGCCGCGGTATATCCGTCGGGGATCCTCGTGCCGTCAACCGCATGGATCCAGTAAGCGATCTTTGCGGTATCCAAGTCATCTCCCAAAACCGATGCCACCGTGGGGAAGGCGGAAAGATTGGAAAGCGCGGAATAGGTATAGATTTGGGTCTTGAGCTTGGTGGTTCCGTCCACGTCGTAGAAGGTCACCTTGATGAGCGCCTCGGTGGGATCCTCGATATCGGGTACGTCGCCACCGGGCTCATCTCCACCGCCGGGACCTTCACCGCCGCTACGCTGCAGAAGATTCAGCGTAATATTGTTTTGAGCGATATCATCCTCGTCCAAGCCACCCCAATACCAACCGTTTTCCTCGGTGTACTGCGCGTACGCGTCACCGAGAGAAGTCAGAGCGGAAAGGCTCAGGATAGCACTCTTAAAGGCTTGAAGCTCCTCGGGCGTATCCACCGTGTAAGCGGTGTAGCTACGGGTCAAGGAAGAAAGGAGCGCGTTGCTTGGATCGCGGTAGAATACGTAGTATACCTTGGGCGCGATCTCAAACTGCAAGGAAATGGGATACGCGGGCATTGTGTAGGTTCCGCTTACGGGAAGGACCGTTGCCTCCCTGCCCGTTGCAAGCACCCACGTCTTCAAAATATCCAGCTTGGTAAGATGGTCGTCGTTGCCCACGATGGGACGAATCGGCAGTACCGCACCCGCGGGATAATACAGTGTACCTGACGTATCGATGGGATAGCTTGCGATCTCCTGATGGATGGGAAGATCGGGTATGAGCCCCTCCGCGACGCCATCCGCGATCTTATGCGGCTTGTAAAGGCTGACACGGTAATAGTTTACAATAGCGATCTTGGAGAAGTGGAGCGCTGCAAACGTAACCGTATTTTCATCATCCGCATACGCCGTGCCGTCAAGCGCGATCCTGTCAAATCCGCCGTTTGCCTTTTCAATGCAAACGTAGGTCTTTGCCAGATCATTGGTGCGGTCGTAGAACGCCTGCCCACCGAGAGGAAGCGTGATCTTAACGCCCTCACCCGTTGGATCCAGCGCGTCAAAGTTGCCAAGCTGCATCACACCCGTGCTCTTGTGGAACTCGAACACAAAGTAGGAGGCTCCGCTGCTCTCGGCAAAGCCGAAGGGATTTTGCGCGATCGTGTTGCCTGCGGGTGCGTAATGCAGGTAGAGGTCGCGGTCGGTTCCCGCACGGTTCTTAAGAGCCGCCAGAATCGCGGGAGAAAGGGTTACGGTTTCTTTTCCATCGGGAGAGGAGAAGGCAACGCCGTGTCCTTCGGTTGCCGCTTGACCTAAGAAGTCGGTAGACATACGGAATTTGATCGGCTCTGTAACGGTGGGATTCCACCAGTCCTCCTTCATGGTCAATTGCCAATTTCCCTCATTATCATCGGGGTGCGCAATGGTGTAATGGTCATCCTCACCACCGTTGTACTGACCGCCGTGGGTACCAAGACCCGCGTTTTCAAATTTCTGCTCGTAGTGCCACGTAATTGCAATATTCTCTTCCAGCGTTTTGCTGTCGGGGAAGGCAGGGGTCGACGAGGCATTGACCACCCATGACAATTCATACTCGTGCAGATAGTCGGTCAGGGGCTCCTCGTCCGATGCCACCAGCGCCTCCAGCCACTGCCATACCGTTTTACCCGTAGGCACACCGTTTTCGACATAGTCTGTTTGCACCAGAAAATCGTAAAGGGTGTTGTTTTCGTTTTGCTCAAGATCGCCGCTGCTCCAAATAAGCTCTCCGACTCCGTCACCGTCTCGGTCTCGGTCATAGACCGTAACGGTGATCTGTGTACCCGTATAGTCGTACGACCAGGTAAGGGTAAGATCGGATCTGACCGCAGTGCTTGCAAGATCGTATACGCTACCAAGCGTTCCGTCGGCGTTACGGATCCTCCAGAAATATTGGTAGTAGCTTGAGATCACTTCGTCGTTTGCCGTCTTTTCGGTACGGAACAAAGCAAACGCATTGTAAACGCTCGTCGTTTGGCCTTCCACGTTCCACTCCGTGGGCGTCTTTCCCTCTTTCACGCGGTAGGTAACGAAATCTCCCGCATTTTTGGGGTCAATGACCGTGATTTCAAACGTTTTTCTTTCACGCCAGGAAAGTGTGGTGTTTCCTGTAATTACAATGGGATCGTTGTCAAAAAACTCCACATATTGAGTGTCGACAAGCTTTTTGAGAACGATATCCTCATTGGAGTAGCTGACCGCCCACAATTCGCGGATCTTATCTTTGATCTCTCGGATCTGCGCGTCGGACAGCGCCTCACCGTTGGGCTTGCCCTCAAGGCGAACCTCGGTTTTATAATCCGTCCCTGAAAGCGCTACCTCGGCGTATTTCGCGCGGCGCCAGGAAAGCGCGACGTTTCCTGTGATCAGCGTGCCAACGTCAAAGTCCGCGTAGGTGCCATCGCCAACGGGCTTTGTCAGATAGATATCACCGTCGCTATAGTTAACTCCGCATGCTGTGCGAATGAAGACCTTGATCGCCGCGATCTGCTCCTCCGAAAGCGCGTTACCCGCAAGCACCGGTACGTCCAACGCCGTTTGGCTGTTCACCCGGATGTGAACCGTAAACACCTCATCTCGGAGCCACCACGTCACATCGGCATTATCCGTCAGCACGGCGCCGAAATTGTCGGGAATGCCGAGCATCGCATATGCAATGTCCTCCTGCTCGACGTCGCTAACACCGTCGTACAGGTCTTCGCGAATATAGGAAAGAACTCTTGCCTTGATCATCTCGATCTGCGCGGGGCTCAAGGCTCCTTTCACGGGAACCCTGATCAGCTCCTCCGTGGAGAGCTTACCGCCGTTCATATCGGAGATCGTTACGATGAAATAAGCATTCCAGGAAAGCTCCACGTCCTCGGTGATCACGTAATCCTTGGTTACGGCGCTGTTATCATCAAACTTAAACCAGTCGATACCCTCGTCAAGAAGGTTTTCATATCCCAAAGACTGATACCTTTCGATCGCGCGAACGGCATTGTTCATTCCGGTAAGAAGCGTGGAAAGCTTTACGCCGATGCCGTTGACGGGAAGTGTCGTTACGGTCTCCTTCTGTCCTTCCACCGAATGCACTATCTTCAGTGTAAAGGAGATCTTGTATACCAAGGTGATATCGGCGGTCACCGCTTGTGAAAAGTCGTAGTCCGAGAGCACGTTGCCGCTCTTAAGGCTCCATGCAACGTTTTCACCGATAAGGTTCGGGTGGCTTACGGCAAGCGCACTCATGACCAACCCGTCAACGTCAGCCTCGCTGATCGTCTTTCCTGCCTCGACCTTCATAGGAGTTGTGCCCAGGAGCACACCGCTTTCGTTTTGCAGCGTTACCTTGTAGTAGTATTTCCAGGTAAGGACCACATCGCCATCAAGCACCGTATCCAAGTTGCTGACCGGAACGTGCGCGCCGTCTGCCCGATAGAAGTAAAGATCGATGCAATCCGTCGGGAAGTTCTCGATGCCGATCGCTTCTCTTACAGCGTCGTACAAAGCGGTCTGATAGTCGGAAAGCTTCTTCCCCTCGCGGATTTGCACGGAGATATCCGCAACGTCGGCTCCCTGCCACGTTTTAAAGGTCACGTTGAAGCCTTGGGTCCAGGTAAGGGTAAGATTGGTATCAACGGGTGCGGTGGGATCAAGCTCCGACCCGTCGGGAAGCAACCAGATCACACGGTCGGCGGTAAGTCCCGTCATGGAAAGCGTGAGAGAAGCATAGTCTTCAACGTCCTTCAAAGCACTTCCCGCGGGAACACGGAAATACCCCTTGACGTTGGTCGCGTCTTCGGGAGAGACGACCTCTGCCTTGTAATAGTGCTTCCAGGTCAATCCCATCGTTTCAAGGATGGGGGCATTCAAATCAAAGATCTCCGTTGCCGTTACGCCGTCTCTGAAAAAGTGCCAGTCAATTTCAAAAACCTCGTCGGCTTCTTTTCCAAGCTTTCCAAGAACAAACGCCTTCATTTGTTCTTTTTGATCATCGCTGAGCCGCTCACCCGCCGTGACCTCAAGGTGGAAGTCCTTATACACATCCTCGGGACCGTCCGCATCGGGCGGATAGAAGAACACGTTGACCTTGTTATCGTCAAGGTGTGCCACCACGTGAACGTCGGCGGCAGGCATTTGGGTGTAGATCTCGTGGGTATACACGTCCTCCCAACCCGTGAACAGATATTGCACCTCGGGCTCGTAGGGCTGGACCTTATTCAGATCGACCCCCTTGGGCAAAAACGCCGTGCGGATATGGTTCAGCTTTTCACCATCCTTCTCGTGGAAGTCGATCGTATACATATCCGTCAGGCAAAGCGAAACGTCAACGCCAAGCGGAAGCTCCATCTCGGCGCCGCTCTCATCCTCGTCACAAATGAAATAGTTCATCAGCATTCTGGATGCCTGGGTGACCATATACTCGTCAAGCTTTCTTCCCGCAAGCGCGGTCGCCTTATCCACCAGACGTTGAATCAGCGTTAAGGGCTTGTAATAAACCGTTTTATCAAACTCGAAGTTGCTGTTTCCGGTATAGTAATCAAAGAAACGGATATTTGCGATCTTTTGACCGTAAGTGGAGGACAGAGCCTTATTCAGCACGCTGATCACACGGCCGCTGACCGCTTCATAGGTATCCTCGCTCTTGGAAACGAGATCGATCGCAGACTGATAAAGTGCCGCAAAGGGGTCGTCTGCCTCTGCAGCCTCCAAAAGGATCGCTTTCAGATCGGCATCGATTCCGGCACGGTCGGCAAGACTTTGCAGAACGGAAACGGGGTCATCCTTGGGCAAGCGGTCAAACGCCGAAATGTTTCTGCCAAGCAAGCCCTCGATCTTATCGCAAAGAGATTCGATCGTCGGCAATTCTCCCGCGCGGATCAAAAGCTCCTCGGGGGTCAGCTTGGTAAGATCGATCCCGATCTCCTCGCGCCCCGCTGCATCCAGCTTCTCGTTGATAAAGGAAAGAAGCGAATCCACGTAATGGGAAGTGATCACCTTTTCATAGGCTTTTCCGAAATTGGAAGCGTCGACCGCCTCCATCAAAGCTACGAATTGCGAAACCGTTAAATTGTCAAGGAACGCAGTCAGATCGTAAAGATTTGCATCGTAAAGATCCAGGATCTCGTTTTTCAATCTTACGATCTCGGGGTCTCCCTCCTTTGCCAGCGCATCCAGTGCCACGGCAAGGGCAGATGCAAACTTGGAGGGCAGTCTCAAATCCAACGTCAGGATCCCGTCGTTGAAATCCTGCTTGATATACCGTTCGGTCAATTCCTTAAACTTGGCCGCCGCATTGCGCACACGCTCGACCTCGCTTGCAAGCACCGCCTCAAAGGTCACGCGCTTTGTCTTTAAAACCGTTTCGTCGGGCTCCTCCTCTTGGACGGAAGCCGCAGCGTTTTCCTCTTCGCCCTCTTCCTCTGCCACGGGAGCGGCATAGGTGATCTCAAGGCTTGCTTCAAACATCTTACCGTCGTCTCCCATGTTGACAAGATCGTCAAGCTCGGGAAGAAGATCGTCTAAGAAAACGTCTATCAAAGTGGAAACGTTAAAGTAAAGAAGTGTTCTGTCCTTCACGGTCACGGTGGTCCCGTTGATCGTTACTCCGTGAACGTTGGCGGAAAGCTCTGCCAAGGCATGGTTTAAAACGGCAAGATAGGTCTCGTTGCTCACCGATTTTAAAATAGACTTCAGTCCGCCGTTTGCCCGAAGCTGCTCGAAGACAAGATTGATATCAACGATCTCAAGCATCTCCGCGGGGGTCATCGTATCCAAGAGGGCATCCATCAGCGCATCTACGTTAAAGATGTTTTCAAGATTTCCGTCGGCGGAGATCTCTGACATCAGAGCGGCAAGGTCGATCGCGCTGTAAAAGCCGTCTTTATCGGTTACGTAATTGCCAAGGATCGCGGCATAGGTAAGCCCCGTCTTTTCCATGACGGCATCGATGCCCGTTTTGCCCGCATACGTAAGCTTGTTGATCAAGCCCACGCGGTCGGGAATATAGTCGATGAGATCAGACTTGTTCTGCATTGCCTCGATCTCGTCAACCAGCGTGCCCTTGTTGACAAGCTTGTCGTAACCGTATTGGTTGACCAATGCGTCCAGATCAACAATGCCGTTCTCCTCGGAGATCAGGTCGGAAGTGTTGATATCTCCAACCAGTTTTCCCCAGTCAAACACGTTTTTAACTTCCTCAAGCGTCAACGCGCCCGCTGGAGGAGTCTCTGCCAAAAGATCTGCAAGGATCTTATCAACGTTGACCAACGTTTTCAGCTCATCGGGCTTGACGTAGGGATCCGTTCCCGAGATCATATCGTTGATTTTAAATACGTTTTTGGAATACAGCTCGTCAAGGGCGATCACGGGCTCCTCTGCGGTCAGCATTTCCTTAAGCTTGACCGCAGGCGCTTCTCCCTCGGGAGGAACGTCTGTAAGAAGCGTGCGCAAAACGTTTGCCGTCATCACGTCGCGGTCGGCAATCAAAGCCCCCATTTCATTTGGGTCAATGGTACATTTTTTAATATCGACGTAATTCTTAATCTGGGAGAACGTGAGGATCTCGTTGTTTTCCACGTCGTCGAGCAACGGGGGCACCAGAATGTCGATCGCCTTGTCGACGTCTACACAATCGGCGTTTACGTGTGCCAGATCGATCACACCGTCGGCAGCAAACAGAGTCTTAACGACCTCTGCTGTGATCAGCGGTTCGTCCGCCGCGTCCTTGGCATCGATCAAAGCGGTCATTGCGGCGGTAGCCATTCCCGCTTTGATGGTCACACCGCAGGAACGAAGATCGTCAACGGAAATAAACGGCGTTGCATCATTTTTAATGGAGTTGATGACAACCTTGCGTGCCTTCTCCACGAAAACGGTGTACGTCCCGTGCACAGCATCGAATTCAAACGCATGCGCCGCCTCCAAGGCTTCGATAAAGGGAGCGCTTTGGTCGTTCTTTTTCGCATCGATCTCATCTTCAACCAAATCAGTTACCAAGGTCTCAAGCTTATTCATATCGCTGATTTCAAAGTAACTTTCATCCAGCACCGAAATTACGTCGTCCAAATCGAGCAACGGGGTCGCTCCCGGGGCAAACGAATCGGTAATGAGCTTGATTGCCGCGCCCGGATGAACACAGTCGCCCACATGAACCAGCGAGAAATTGATTGCGTCACCGTCGAGCAGCGCGTTGATCAGTTTGGTTTTATCCGCATCGGAAAGTGAA
>JAZNEQ010000113.1:0-23394 GCA_045588715.1 Eubacteriales bacterium
TTTGAAATATAACTCGTTCTCGCTTGCTTGCAAGCAGCAGACTCGAACAAGTTATATTATAAGATATTGCGAGTCTTTTTGACGCAGTTAATCCAATCGTTTGCCTCTCAAAACCTCATTGGTTCGAATCCCGTTTGGTTACCTATTGCGAGGCTTTTTGACGCAGTTTATACAATCGTTTGCCTCCCAAAACCTTATAAGTTCGAGTTCTTGATGGGTACCGCTTCGGTCAGTGCTCCTTCATCGCCGCACGTCGCAATTGTCCGCAAGAGGCATTGATATCTGCACCCAGCTTTCTTCTCACCGTGGCACGGATCCCTCGGGTCTCCAATACACGGGCAAACGCGGCAATTGCCTGTCTTCCCGATTTTCGAAATCCCGTTTCCTCCACCTCATTCACGGGGATAAGATTGACGTGAATGGGCATTCCCTCTCGTTTGGTACGCAGTCGGCTGTTTAAAAGAGTTGCCAGTCGCTCGGCAAGCGCGGGAGAATCGTTTTTTCCGGCGATCAGGGTATATTCAAATGAGATCCTTCTCCCCGTTTGCGCATAATACCTGCGGCAAGCCTCCAAAAGTGCGTCAACACCATATTTGCGATTGATGGGCATGATCGCAGAACGGGTCTCGTCGTCGGGAGCGTGCAAGGAAATAGAAAGCGTAATGGGAAGGTTTTCCTTTGCCAAACGATCGATCCCCTCTACAAGACCGCAGGTGGAAAGTGAAATATGACGGTATCCAATATTCAAGCCGCCCTCACAGTTCACAAGCCGTAAGAACTTTAAAACGTTATCATAGTTATCAAGCGGTTCGCCGATCCCCATCATCACGATGTTGGAGATCCGTTCCCCCATGTCCTTTTGCGCGGCGATCACTTGCCCAAGAAGCTCTCCCGCGGTAAGATCACGCACGCGTCCGCCAATCGTCGACGCACAGAATTTACACCCCATGCGGCATCCCACCTGAGAGGAGATGCAAATGGTATTTCCATGCTCATATCTCATTACAACACTTTCCACGCAATGTCCGTCAAAAAGTCCAAAAAGATATTTTACGGTTCCGTCGATCGCGGATACCAGCTTTGTTTCCACCGTCGGAAGATGAAAATGCGTATGCGCGGCAAGCTTTTCACGAAGCGCACGCCCGATATTTGTCATTTCATCGGGAGAAAGTCCGCGGTGAAGCTGAGTGAAAATTTGTGCGGCACGGAATTTTGCCTCCCCGTGCGATAGCATCCAAGCCTCCAGCTCATCAATCTCCATTGACAAAAGCTCAGTTTTTATTGATTCCTCCATGCACGTCCTCCTTTCAAAATAGTATGATAGTTTTTTTGTGCTCTATGATTCATTTTTAATTGTTTGTATCGGTTCTTTTTTCCAAAACGGCAAAGAAAAAGCCGTCCGTTCCATCCGTATCGGGATAAAGAGAGGTCTCCCCGATCAGGGAAAATTCCGGGTGGTTTGACAAGAACGTTTTCACGTTTTCTTCATTTTCCGCGGCAAGCACCGTACAGGTAGAATACACCAGCCGTCCACCGTTTGCGACGTAGCGCGAAGCATTTTCCAGAATGTCGGCCTGGATCTTGGGCAACGCGTCACACGCGGAAGCATCCTTATATCTCAATTCGGGCTTTTTTGCAAACACACCGAAGCCGGAGCAAGGAACGTCGCAAAGCACACGGTCGAAAGAGGAAAACAGATCCTCCCTTGCAACTCTGGCATCTGCCTGTGCGGTCTCAATACAGGTGATCCCAAGTCGCTGCGCCCCCTCGGAGATCAAAGAAAGCTTATTGGCATGAAGATCGCAGGAAAGCAGAGTACCGCGATCGTTCATGTCGATCGCAGCACCAAAGGATTTTGACCCGGGACAGGCACAAGTATCCAAAACACGCATTCCCACTTTTGCCCCCAGCGCACCCACGGCAAGCTGCGAGGCCTCATCCTGTACAAAAAAGAAACCTTCCTCAAATCCGTAGAGCTGTGTCGGAGGAATTTTATCAAGCACGCGAATGCCCGTAGCACTTCTTTTTGTTGCCTCTGCCCTCACGCCGCGTTCCAAAAGAGCACAAAGAAGCGCATCGCGGCTGATACGAAGCGTATTGACACGAATGCAAAGAGGCGGCTCCTTCGAAAAAGCCTCAAACAAGGATTCGGCACGCTCCATACCAAACAAGCCCAAAAAGCGCTCGGCAATGCTTGGATCAAAGGAAAATTTAACCGAAAGATACTTCACGGGGTCGCTGTCTCTTGGGGGAATGGGCATTTGCTTTTCTCTTCTTAAAAATTCACGCAGGATCGCGTTGACAAATCCGCGGGCACGCCGCGACACCATTGCAACGCTTTCATTCACGGCAGCATGATCGGGAATACGGTCCATATACGCCAATTGATAGATCCCCATGCGCAGCACGGTACGCACCTCCGGGGAAACGTCCCGTGCATCCCCCCGGCAAAGAGAATCAATGCACGCATCCAGCGTAATGCGTTTTTCCAAAACACCGTAAACCAGTGCTGTCAAAAGACCGCGGTCTACGTCTGATAAGCAGTTTCTTCTGATCGCGGTATCCAGCGCAATATTGGAGTATCCGTTTGCCGCCTCGCATTTTTCAAGCACCTGCGCGGCAAGTCTTCTTGCGTCAGTCATGGATCATCCTCCAAGATAAGCATCCATTGCAGCGATATCGTTTTTGGAAAGACGCTGCTCGATCCACTTTGCTTCATCGTCATACAAACAAAGGGTACCGTAGGATCTCTTCTCGTAATCAAGGTCCTCAAGATAGTAAATATCAGCAAATACGCCAACGGTATGCGCCTCCATCGGTACGTTTTCAAACACGTATCGGTAATAGGTATAAAGAGAGGTCGTTTCCCGTTTGGTAAGGGAGGCAGTGGGATAATAGCGCTTGATCTCAAGACAATCGGGCGTAGTGCCATCCTCTGTATAATTGTCCTCTCTTACGTCTGGGGTCTTATCAACGGCGGTCGTTACCGTAACGTCAAAATAGGTGCCATCCTTCGAAGGAACCTTGGAAAGCTTATAGTCCTCCTTCAGGTGCAGAAGAGTGCTGTTGTTATAGCGAAAGACCAGTTGTATCTGATTGGCACTTGGAATAAACACGTATTGCGTCACAGAGAAATACCCCGAATTATGCTCGGCGCGCGTGATCGTCGTCTGATTTTGGTAACGCATTAAAAGTCCGTCTCCCGCCTCCTCATAAGGTGCACGGAGCGCCTCGTTGGGGATGATGGTAGAAATACCGTCGGGATCACGCGAGGAGACCATCCTCCATATCAAAACACCGCAAACCGAAAAGATCAGCAATACGGCGCAAAGCTTGATCATACGCCCAATAATACGCGGAGTTCGGCTGTTAGGCATACTTAATCCCCTTTCGTAATCAAATATTTAAGCTGCGGCTCCAACGCCACACCTATGCAAGCAGGCAAAAAATACAAGTTTTTGCGTATTCGCCTTATATTAACGCATGGACTCATTTTTAAGCCTGTCCAGCGCATTTTGCAAAATAATTTCGGCAGACAGCGTATCGATCACACCCCGACGCTTTTGTCCGCGGGTATTGGTTTCGTTAAGGTAACGGGAGGCGCTTACCGTAGTTAATCGTTCATCGATCATCGCCACAGAGACACCGTCAAGGCGATCACATAAAAGCATCGCAAATTCACGGCATCTGTCGGCGCGGTGCCCCTCGGAACCGTCCATATTGCGAGGAAGTCCTACAACCACAGCGCTCACACCACGGTCAAGCGCAATTTCTGCCACCTTTTGCGCTGTTTTTTCAATACCTCCGGGAGAAACGTATCCAATTCCCGATGCCAAAAATCTTCCGACGTCAGAAACGGCAAGACCGGTGCGGGTATCGCCAAAATCAACGCCGAGGATCTTCCCTTTTGTCAAAGCAAGATCCGTTACCGTGCACAATCCGCTCATGCATCCTTACCCGCAGGCAAAGAGAGAACGTCTCCCGTTGCGATCCTTCTTCCGTTGATAAAATCCGAAGCGTTCATGCGGCGCTTCCCTTCGGGAAGCACCTCCAAAAGCTTGACCGTTCCGCTTTTGCAGGCAACCTCGATCGTCCCCCCCGCAAGAGAAACGACCTCGCCGGGACGTCCGCACGCCCCGCTTCTTTGACCCATACGGCTTTTTGCGATCTTCAGCATTTTTTGGTCGGACGTATAGGTAAACGCCAGGGGAACGGGGGACAGTCCGCGAATGCGGTTGTGTACTTCCAAGGCGTCCTTATCAAAGTCGATCAGGCAGTCCGCCTTTTCGATCTTGGCAGCGTAGGTCGCCAGCGTTTCATCTTGCTTTTGAGGCTTGACCGTTCCTTTTTTCAAGGCAGAGAGGGTATCGAGCAATAGCGAAGCTCCCGCCTCCCCCAGGCGATCGTGAATGGTTTCAAAATCGTCATCCTCGCCAATGGGAACACGTACAGTAAGAAGCATGTCCCCTGTATCCAGTCCCACGTCCATTTTCATGGTGGTGATTCCCGTTTCTTTTTTGCCGTCAATGATCGCGCGTTGCATCGGCGCGGCACCGCGGTATGCGGGCAAGAGCGAGCCGTGGACGTTAACGCAACCGAAAGCGGGATAGTCCAAAACGTTTTTGGGCAGGATCTTCCCGTATGCCACTACAACGATCACGTCGGGAGAAAGCAAGGCAAGCAACGCTTCAAACTCCGCGCCCTTGAGCGTTGAGGGCTGGTAAACGGGAATTCCCTGTTCCACCGCATATACCTTTACGGGCGGCGGTGTCAACGTGTACCCTCTCCCCTTGGGTTTGTCGGGCTGTGTGACAACACCGATCACCTCTTCTCCCGCCTCGCACAGAGCACGAAGAGAAAAGAGCGCGAAATCGGGCGTCCCCATAAACAAAATACGCATTATTCCACTTCCTTTATCATTTTGTCGATAAACAGCTTCCCGTCCAGGTGATCGATCTCGTGACAAAGCGCACGTGCCAAAAGCTCGCTGCCACTGATCTCAAAGGTCTCGCCTTTTCGGTTTTGAGCACGCACCGTGACGTGCATGGGTCTTTTAGTGATCCCCCAACGTCCCGGGACGGAAAGGCAGCCTTCCTCGGCCTGCTGCTCCCCCGCAAAGGCAACGATCTTGGGATTGATCAGTTCGATCACGTTGCCTTCCTCCACCTCAACCACCGCGATACGGCGCAAAATCCCCACTTGGGGCGCGGCAAGACCGCAACCGTCCGCAGCACGCATCGTCTCGATCATATCGTCGAGAAGAGTAATGGTACGGGGGGTGATCTTATCTACGGGGCGGCAGATCTTTCTGAGCGTATCGTCGCCGATCTTTACAATATTCAACTTTGCCATGGTTTCCTCTTTTCCGTGGTCTCACCGTCATAGTGACGAAGGATTGAGATCCACACTTAACGTAATATTATGTCCCGCCTTTTTTCCAAAGGTGCAGATCAACTCAGAGAGCATTGCAAGCGTGGGGCGATTGAGCTTGCACTTAAGCACCAAACGAATTCTGTATTTTCGGTCCACCCGATATACGGGGGCTTCAAAGGGTCCGAATTTCACAAGCTGAACGTCGGTATATTTCTTTTCCAGCTCGGCAAAGATCCGCATAAGAAAATCGACGTACCGAAAAAGCTCCGTTTCACAGGACCCCGTTACCGTGAGCAATGCGATATCACAAAAGGGGGGAAAGGTCAAAAGCCGCCGCAATCGGATCTCGCGCTCGTAAAAGCCTTCATAGTCCTGGGCACAGGCAAGTCGGATCACCTCATGATCGGGATTGCTCGTTTGGATCACCGCGATCCCCTCGCGGTCAGCCCGTCCCGCACGTCCTATGACCTGGGTCAGCATTGAGAAGGTACGCTCCGCGGCACGGTAATCCTCAAGAAAGAGTGACATATCCGCCAAAAGCACTCCCACAAGCGTCACCGCCGGGAAATCGTGTCCCTTGGTCACCATCTGTGTGCCAAGCAGGATATCCGCACGCCGCTGACGGAATTGTGTCAAAAGCTCATCGTAGGAAAAGCGCGAGGTCGTGGTGTCGGTATCCATACGAAGCACGGTTGCTGTCGGGAGAAGCTGTCCAAGCTCCTCCTCCACACGCTGTGTGCCAAAGCCCATTCTCTGAAGATGGGGGGAATGGCAGGAGGGGCATTCCGAAGGAACGGAGATACGCAGTCCGCACCAATGGCAGATCATTACGCCCTCCTCCCCCTTGCCGCTTTTTTTGTGGTAGGTCATCGCTACCGAGCAGGCGGGACACTTGACCGCCTCGCCACAGGAACGACAGCTGAAAAAATGATTGTATCCGCGTCGGTTGAGAAAGAGGATCGACTGCTCTCCCCTTTCCTGTCTTCTTGAAAGCTCGGATACCAAAAGATCGCTCATCGGAGAAAGCGTACCGCGCCCCGCCTCTCCTCTCATGTCCGCAAGCAGCACACGGGGCAACGCGGCACCGCCGTAACGGCGCGTCAGGCGAACCAGAGTATACACACCCTCCTTCGCTTTTTTAAAGCTCTCAACGGACGGCGTTGCGGATGCAAGAAGCATCAAAGCACCATTGGCGTGCGCACGATAACGTGCAATATCCCGCGCATGATACTTCGGGTTTTGATCGGATTTATAGGTATGCTCGTGTTCCTCGTCGATAATGATCGCGCCAAGATTTTTCACAGGTGCAAATACCGCAGAGCGAGTACCGATCACAATGTCGGATCTTCCGTCACGGATACGGCACCACGCATCATACCGCTCGCCCGCGGAAAGCGCGGAGTGAAGCAGAGATACACGCTCACCGTAGCGTGAACAAAAAATAGAAACCGTTTGCGGCGTGAGCGATATCTCCGGCAAAAGCAGGATCACACCCTTTCCTCTTGCGATCAAGCGATCGATCAAAACGGTCATGACAGATGTTTTTCCGCTTCCGGTAACGCCAAAAAGCAATGCGGCACGCGCCTCCTCCTGCCGTGCCAATGCATCCAGGGTATCCACTGCGGCACTTTGCTCCTCGTTCAGGGAGATCGGAGTTTGCCCTTGGAAAGAAATATCACCGTAAGGATTTCGTTCCAAGCGTATCTCCCGCCGAGCAATCACGCCAAAGGATTGCAATGCCTTTATGGGAGCATCTCCCACAGATGCGGCATCCTTTATCTCCTGCGAGGTCATAGGGTGGTCGGATTCGAGAAGCGTATGCAACGCAACCTTCTGTTTTTCGGACTTCAGGCGTACACCGCGAGCCTCGTTCCCCCGCAAAAGCAGGAGCGCGTCCTCGCGTGGGATCTTCAGCTCCCATACAAGCACGCGGCGGCCGCCGCCTTCCCCATCCGCATCTGTCCGCAAGACGCATCCAAGCGCACACAAACGTTCAAGAGACGCCGACAAAAAGCAACCAAAGCGACGGCGAAGCTCCGAATAAGAAGCAGCACCGTTTTGCTTTAAGTACTCATATACTAACAAATCCGACGCCTCTTGGTCGTCGGAGCTTGTCTGCGGTATCATATCGGTCGCGGAATAGGTTGCCGCAATGCGGGAAAACGCCGATGCGGGCATCATGGCACGCACAGCGTCTCCCATACTGCAAAGCATTCTTTCCTTCATAAAGGCGCAAAGCCCCTGCATTTCCTCACTCAAGGCAAGGGACGCGGGGTAGACCTCGTGTACGGACTTGAGCTCCTTTTCTTGAGGCTTGTCGTGCAACCTGGCAACAAGAGCTGTGCGCAGGGTGTTGGCTCTTCCAAACGGAACAGCGACAAAGCCTCCCTTGACAACGTACTTCGCCATGTCGGCGGGAACACGATAGTCATATACGTTGTCGATCAAAAACGGATTGTCAAGCACATATACGCCAACAGCGTATATCAAGATTCGCTCTCCTCGGCAGCTTCATCAACACTCTTAAGAGCAGGCTCCTCTTTTGGAAGTCCTGCCTCGGGGTCGATCACGTAAACGCCGTCACGCAAACGGTTTACGGCAACGTGAACAGCCTTTTCGTCGCGCAATTCGCGATCGATCATGGTATTGATAGGCTTATCCGTCTCCTTGTTTCCCGTGTTGGCTTTTTCTGCCTCCTCATGCTGACGAACGTACTCGTCGGTAACAAGACGCGCGCACTTGGCGGTAGCCAGGGCAAGCTCGTAGCGATTGAATTTTCCGTGTGTTAATTCTTCGATGGTTGGATGCAACATGATTTTTTCTCCTTGTTATGCAAATAGATGTAAGAACAGGTTTATTCAAAATACCGCTTTGCGGCGTCCGCATGGCGCTTGACCGCGCAGCGTTCTGCGTGTACGATCGACAAGATCTCCTTCGCGCACGTTTCGATCTCACGGTTATAGACCACGTAATCGTATCTGGGGAGATACTTCATCTCGGCATGGGTTCTTTCAAGGCGACCGCGGATAACGTCTTCACTCTCGGTGCCGCGTCCGCGCAACCGTCTTTCCTGTTCCGCAAAATCGGGAGGCAGAAGCATGATCAAAACCGCCTCGGGATAGATACGCTTGACGTTCATTGCCCCTTCGACCTCAATTTCGAGAATCAGATTTCTTCCGCTTTCTACAGCCGCGAGGACCTCGGAAAACTCGGTTCCGTAGTAATTTCCGTTATAGGTCGTGTACTCCAGCATCTCCCCGTTCCTGATCTTTTCCTCAAAGATCTTGTGCGTGGTAAAATGATAGTCTACCCCGTCCGTTTCCCCCACACGGGGAGCACGTGTCGTAGCAGATACCGAAAAAGCAAAGTCTTCCATTTCGGTCATCACCGAACGAACAGTCCCCTTTCCGCTGCCGGAGGGTCCCGATAAAACGATCAATAATCCCTTTTCCATATGTCCTCCTCAGTCCAGCTCCTCTTCGGAGGGATCCTCCTCAGAAGCACCGTTGTTTTCAAGACGGTTGGCGATCGTCTCCGTTTGAATGGCGGAAAGGATCACGTGCTCGGAATCTGTAATGATCACAGCGCGCGTGCGGCGTCCGCAGGTAACGTCGATCGCTCTGCCGTCATCCTTGGAATCCTGAACCAATCTCTTAATGGGGGCAGAATCGGGGTTCGCGATGGAGACCACACGGTCTGCCGCTACCATATTTCCAAATCCAACGTTGATAAATTTCATGTATATTCTCCTTTGGGGATTCTTTATTCGAGATTTTGTATCTGCTCGCGGATCTTTTCAAGCTCGCATTTTGCATTTACAACGATCGCGGCGATCGCGGCGTCACTGCACTTCGAGCCCGTGGTATTCACCTCACGGTTCATTTCCTGAAGCAAGAAATCAAGTCGCCTTCCAACGGCATCACCGTCTTGAAGGATCTTTTCAAAGGCATTGAAATGGGTGCGCAAGCGTACCGTCTCCTCATCGACTGCCACCTTGTCCGCATGGATCGCACATTCGGTCAAAAGTCGGGTCTCGTCGGGTGTGATCTGATTGTCTGCCAGCGCCTCTCTGATCCGTTCTGCAAGGCGCTCGCGATAGGTGGCAACGTCCTCGGCGGAAAGGCGCTCGATCTCATCGACAAAGGTACGCAGGGTGGCAAGCTTTGTTCGCATATCCGCGGCAAGGCTCTCTCCCTCGTGGCTGCGCACCGCAAGAAAGGCATCGGTTGCGGCGTCCAATACGCTACTGACTGCCGCCCAGTCACGTTCTATGTCCTCCGCCGGTTTTTTGACGAGAAAAATATCGCGGTTTGCGGCAACGCTCATCACCGAAATATCATCGGCAAGACCGTATTGGTCACGCAGCTTATGAAGTGCCGCGAGATATCCCCGAAGATACCCTTCGTCAAGAGTGATCTCAGTCTCCTGCTGACCCTGCTGCTCTACCGAGATCCAAACGTCCACTTTTCCGCGCGATATCCCCTTGGAAAGCAGATAAGGCTTTACACGCTCCTCCAGATACCCGTATGCGCGGCTGATCTTTGTATTGCAATCCAAAAAGCGGCTATTGACCGATTTGATCTCAACCGTAATGTCCAAACCGTCCACTACCATGCGGCTTCTTCCAAAGCCTGTCATGCTTCGAATCATACGGCACCCCCGTTCTTAAAAATCATATATTATTTTACTCTACTTTCTATTAAAAGTCAACCCTTATTTTTTACCGAAAGATACGCCTCGATCTCTTCTTTTCTCTCCGGTGCTGTGGCAGGATCAGCGAGCTCGGCATAAAGAAGCGAAAGCCCCAGCTCCTCCGCAGGGATCACGTTCACACGTTGTAAAATCCCCAACCGTGCCAAACGAATTACCGAAAACCTCGCAGGAACACTTACAACAAGATTTGAAAGTGCTTGACATCCTACAAACGCATTCTTCTCAAGCCTTGCGCGGGGCGCGGGCATGATCACGGTTTCAAGCGAGGCACAATCGGCAAAAGAATTTGCCCCAAGACTGCGTAATGCGTACGGAAGAGTAACGCCGACAAGAGAAAGGCAACCTTCAAAAGCGCGCTCCTGAATATGCGTCACACCGTCGGGGATCTCAACCCGTTTGAGAGCAGCACAGCTTGCAAAGACCCGTCCTTCGATTTTTTCCACCGTTTTGGGAATAGAGATCGATTCAAGAGCAAGGCACCCTTCGAATACCCCTTCCTCCAATTCAGTCATCTGCCCATCAAGCTGAACACTTGTAAGTGAGGCACAGTGCGCAAACGCCGCATTGGAAAGCTCCTTTACGCTATCGGGAATATGGATTCCCGTCAAAGAAGAACAACCGAAAAACGCAGAGTTTCCGATCCGCATGATCCCCTTGGGAAGCTTGATGTTTTTTAGCTTACTGCACCCCAAAAAAGCAGCGTTCCCAACGTAGGAAAGCTCCGGCGGCAAAATCACACGCACCAATTGCTCGCACATAGAAAACGTATAGTCTCCGATAAAGCGTACCAGCTCGGGAATACGAAACGCACGAAGCGAACGGCATTCCGAAAAAGCACCGACACCGATATGCAAAAGCCCCTTCGGCATCCGCACGTCAACAAGAGCATCGCATTTTCCAAACGCATATTTTCCAACTGCCTCTACGCTTGCGGGAAGTGCGATGGCGCGGAGCGAGCGACAATTGAAAAAGGTTCCGTAAGGAATGCGGGTAAGCCCTTCGGGAAGAAGGATCTCCTCCAGCGTCTCACAGTCAAAAAACGCCTCTCTCCCGAGGTAAACAAGTTTTTCGGGAAGTACCACGGTACGAAGTGACGTACAAGCGCGGAAGCAACCGTCATCGAGGGAAACCAGAGAGCTTGGCAGCAATACCGCGCCAAGGGAGGTACATCCCGCGAAGGCATAGCTTCCGATCCCGCGCAGGCAGTCGGAAAACACGATCTCGCGCAATGCGGTGCATCCTCGAAAAGCATCTGCCTGGATCACCGACACGTTCGGTCCCAGGACGACCCGCGTAATTCTTTTGTTGTTTCGAAACGCGTCTGCCGCAATGGCAGTCACAGTGCTCGGGATTATAATTTCCTCCCGCTTGCCGAAATACCGCAAAAAACGTCCGTTTCGTATTTCGCTGTAACGCAGGATATCGGGGAGCCGACGGGCGCGTCGGAGTCTTTTTTCTCCCTTCATTAGTGTTTTTTCTTTCATGTTGCTTCCTTTTTTTGCGTTTGTTGGGTTCAAAGCTCATCAACGCCCATCTGGCGCATCATTCGCTTATTGAATTCCTCTGCCGTGTTATACCCCATCCGCTTTTGCCTGTAGTTCATGGCAGCAACCTCCAGGATAATGGCAAGGTTTCGTCCGGGGCGGACAGGGACTGTAATACACGGCACTTCAATTCCGAGAATGTTTATTTTTTCCTCATCCATGCCAAGGCGGTCGTACATTTTTCCTTCCACCCAGTTTTCAAGCTGGATCACAAGATCGATCCTTTCGGTCTCCTTGACAGCTCCCATACCGAAAAGCCGACGCACGTCAACGATACCGCTTCCGCGCTGCTCCTCGTAGTGTCTGATCAATTCGGGTGCGGAGCCAACCAGCGTTTTATCCGAAACACGCTTGATCTCTACCGCATCGTCCGCAATCAAACGGTGTCCTCTTTTGATCAGCTCGATCGTCGTTTCACTTTTACCGACACCGCTGTCTCCAAGCAACAGCATACCTTCACCGTATACCTCTACAAGTCCCCCGTGTCTTGTAATGCGAGGTGCCAAATGATTGTTAAGCGAGGAGATCAGACTTGCCATGATCTGGCTGGTCTTCACCGCGGTACGAAGCACGGGAACTCCGCGCTCACGGGCATGCTCTACCAGCTCCTCATCTGTGGGAAGATCGGTCGTATAAATAATCGCCACGGGACGCGCATCTACAAAATCGTGTAGCATCAATCGCTTCTTTTCCCCGTCCAAGGAAGAAAGATATGCTGCCTCAGCCCGTCCCAGCAATTGGATGCGTTCGGGTTCAAACATCTCGTAAAAGCCCGCCAAAGCCAATCCGGGGCGGTTGACCTCGGGGGATGTAATTTGAATCTGCTCAAAATTCTCGGGGCGCACCACCGTCTCAAGCTTGAAATCCTGTGCAATTTTTGAAAGTGGAATTTTGTACAACTTTTTCATACCGCTTTCTCCTTCCTCGGTACCGGGGTAAAAACAGAACATTATCCCATGATACTCTTTATAATATATATTCTAACACAATTTGATAAGAAAAGGAATCCCTTTTTGAAAAAATTATCACCTTTTTCTTCGCTATTCACAAAATATACACAAGTCTCTTGTATAATGTAAACGAATAACTGTGCCGCGGAGGTTTTTTATGCGCAAATATATAAAATGCTTGACCTTCTTTCTCGCAGCCACACTTCTCCTTCTCTCTTTTGCGGGATGTGCCGAGAAGCCAACCGAAGAGGACAAGCTTTACTCACAGGTCGTAGGGAGCGCCGGCGAATACGATATTCTTTACGAGGAATTGCGATTTGTTACGCTCACCTATCGACAAATTCTGGACGTTACCTACGGTGACGGCGTGGAAGAAAACGGAACCATTTGGGACCGTTCCGACTCTGCTGAGCGCTATCGTGAAGAGCTTGAAAAAAAGGTTCTCTCCATGCTGGAAGAAAACTATCGCGTTCTTGCCGCCTGTTCCGCGTATAACATCGGGCGCGCGGTCCTTGAGGGAAGTGAAATACAAGGCATGGTAAACATGCAGTATCAAACCGCGATGAACAGCTTTGAAAGCGAAGAAGCATTTCTTGAGGACATGCACGGCAAATTTATGACCGAGCGCCTCTATCGCTTGTATCTCGGGCGCGACTTTATGAAGTACAAGCTTCGCGACGCTGTCCTTGCCGATAAGGACTCTGCTATTATAAAGGATCAGGACAGCTTTCTCAAATGGCTTAACAACGGAAATTGCGTATACGTACAGCATATTCTCTTGCGCAACGACAAGGGGGACGACAAGGAAACAAACCGCACGTTGGCACAAGAGGTCAGTGATTCCTTGAAAAGCGGAGAGCGGATCATCGACGACTACGTGGGAAGTGCCTTTTTCAACGAGGATCTGACCAACGTAGCACCCTACTACCTCATTCCCGGGCTTTACGACGAAAAGCTTACCGAGGCCGGGCTTCGCCTTTACAGCGACGGAGATGCCAGTGACGTCATCGAGACCGAGGAGGGCTTTTACGTCCTTCAAAGGTTAAAAGCCCCCAAGGGCAACCTTGAGAGCAAGCTCGCCGATCTTTACGATACCTATCTTTGGGCAATGATCGGAAAGGAAAACGCAACCACCGAAAGCACCGTATCTCTTAACGACTACGGAAGATCCATCGATCTTGTCACCTTGAACTAAAATCAACCCTCCAAGGAGTGCTTATGTTCTTTCATAACCGCCGCTCTTATTCGGAGAGAAGGCGCTCTCCGCTCCGCATTATCCTCATCGTTGCATGCGCGGCAATTCTTTTGACCGTCATCGTCGGCAATCTTCTTCACGTTGTGCTTTCCAAGGAAGACTATGACGCTCTTCGCGACGATCCAAAGATCCCCGAGCCACCCAAATTCACCTCCACCGTCAAAAACGTTCACGCATATCCTTACTCACTCGGAGCCTCCCTTGACAGTGTATGGGAAAGATCGCAGGTTTCGGTCACCATCAATTTCCGTGACGGAACGCTTGCTTATGTCTCTCCCGTTTCCACACATCTCGGATTTTCTTCCGCCTCCGAAAAGGCACTGGAAAACGGCATGGATCAACTAAGCGAGGCAGCAAGTTATATCAGCGGTGTATTTTATACCGATACCCCGAGCCTTGACGTTGCTCTTTCCGATGCCGAAGCTATGCGCGAAGCGGCGCTTTTGCGTGAATTTTTGCGTTTGGGCGGCGACGAAATTCTTTTGATGGGGCTGCCCTTTCAAGCCGAAAACGTCAAGACATCCTCTATCCTGTCCTATGTCAAAAGTATAAAAACGACTTTGGAAAACGCCCCGCTCGTTGTTGCCGTTCCCCTTTCGGCGCTTGACGGTGAGGGCGGACACAGGCTTCTTGCCGCACTCTCTGCCGAATGCGATCTTCTGGCACTGGATCTTACCGCGGCAGACGGTTCAAAAACACCCGAGGAATGGCTTACGGAATGTGACTATTATCTCTCTCAATACGATATGCGTCTTATCCTTTCCGACGCGCAAAAGGATCTTGTCGAACGCGCCGAGGCGCTTTCGGATATCGAGATCGTAAAAGCAACGTCAAAGCAAACGTGACCTTGCAGAAAAGACGTGGAGCACCAAATGCGAAATCGCATTTGGTGCTCCACTTCTTTTCTATAAAAAGCACGGACAGATATCAAATAAAATATTTGCGAATAAAATACGAGGGAGAGCAGCTCCATGCATGGCAGAAGGAATGCATTAAGGGATCGTTGTATGCGCTCGTTTCGGGAGAACCGTCCACAAACACCTCCCAGAAGGTGTCCGCGCCATAGCGCACCATTGCGCCCCAATAAGCTTTGATATGCGCCAGTGCCTCTTCCATTTTTCCAAGCTTGATCCATGCCTCAACAAGATAGTGATGCATATAGGGGGTTACCGGCTTAACGCTTTCGGGATCATTCATCGCCATTTTGATCGCCTTGACACCCGTCTCCCCGTCAATGACACCTCCCAATACCATCCATACCTGTGACTGCACGGAAAGCTGTCCCTTGGAGCCCTTGGCTCTCTCCGCTGCCTCGGGAACAAATGCCCCCTCAACGGGTGCCGTTTGCTTTTCATACGTATTTATAAACGCACCCGCATCCCGATCAAAAAGATGCTTCATTGCCGCGGCACGCCCGTTTTCAAGCGCCTCTTCCCAACTCTTCGCAAGCGCATCCTCACCGAGAGCATACGCCAGGGGAATGACGTGCGCAAGTCCGTACAGATATGCACCGTGCACCGCCGTCAAACGTTCAAGTCCCGGTGCCCAATCGATAAAGCCCGGCCAACCGCCCTCGGGGAGGGTCGCGATCCCGTTTTCGTCAAGGGTATCCACGGCAAGCTCGATCTCGTTTTTCACCACGGGGAAAAGCTCGCGCACCGTGTCAAGATCCCCTGTTTTTTCATAATAATCGGCTACGGAAGTGCAATAGAGCATGGAATAATCGGGGATCTCCATCCCGTTGTCAAAGGAAAATTCGGGATACTGATAAAGGCAGCCCGGCAAATACTTGCCTTTTCTTACACAAGCGGCAAAAAGATAAAGACAACGGCGGGCAAGCATGTCGTTTCCAAAAAGCACCTGATCGGTCAACGCTTGAAGACGCAGGTCTCCCGACCAAAGACGGCGGTCTCTTTTTGGTCCATCCTCGTAGGAGGTCTGCATGCAGTCACGCAGGGTGTTTGCGGCAACACGGTCAATGGCAACCAGCTCCTCGTCCGTTCCTGCGGGAAGCGGTATCAGCTTGGATACGTCGGCACTTGTTTCACAGCGCACAGAAAAGTCGTAAAGTCTTGTGGGTCTCGGCGTAGAGATCACCGTTACCTCCACGTAACGGAAGCTGTAACGCCGTTCCAGATCAATGCGTCCAATACGGTCAAAGTTAAAAATATCCTCCATAAGCCAGGAAGAGCAAAGACCGCCGTGATACGAGGCGTGATCTCTGCCAAGCTCATACGGTACCTCGGCAAAACGAAATTTCACTCTGACGGGCGCATCGATGTATCTGCCGTTGTCCCACAGGGTAAATGAAAGTCGCCCCACGCAATGTCGCCCAAAATCAACGACGAACCGATCTCCGGTTTTTACGACCGAGGGGATCTTTCCGTCCTTCACCGCCGAAAAGCCCAGGAAGGAATCTTCATCCGCTTCGATCCTTACGTTTTCATCCGACGCAATCGTTTCATAGTAAAAAGGAGGCAAATTTTCCTCTGCGCGTTTTAAATAAAAATCCTTCATACGTACATCGCCTTTCATCAATCTGTAACGGGAGTCGCAACACACAACTCCCCAATTTTTTATAGGAACATTCGGTTCAAATCAGATCTCGGGGATCTCCACCCTGACCTCGGCCCCCGCTTTACTTGAGCGAACGATGGCATCGATGATCGCCTGGTTGATAATGATCTGGCTTGTGGGCACGGGGGAGGGTCCGTTCGTCTCGATCGCGTGCAGGAAGGAACCGATCTTCTTTTGCCAAAGCGTTCCGTCCTCGGGCTTATTCTGAAGAACCGGCACGGTCATTTCCACACTTTCACCCGCGACCTGACGGTAAATGGTCATGGGACCGCCCGTCGTGCCGTTCCAGCAGTCGGTAGAGGGAATGCGCAGTCCTGCCTTGGTACCAAGGATCAGAGTGTCACCCGGGGTATCGATATTGAGAGCCCAAGAAATACGGAAATCAAGATGGATGCCGCCTTCAAGACGGATGTAAGCACCTGCAAAATCGTCTACACCAAACTTAGAGGCGATCATTTCAGGCTGTGTTTCCTTATATTTGTAGGTTTCGGGATCCTTCCCAAAGTAATCGGTCATAAATCCGGATACCGTCAAGGGCTTGGGATAGCCAATGGCATTCAGGCACATATCAAGGGAATAGCATCCGATGTCCGCAAGGGCACCGATGCCCGCAGTTTCATTTTCAATAAAAGAGGTTTTGTGATCGTGGGCGGGAATTCCTCTTCTTCTTCCGCCGCCCGTTTGAATATAATATACACGGCCAAGCTCACCTGACTCAACGATCTTCTTGATCATCTGCATATTAACGTCAAAGCGAGGCTGAAAGCCGACAGACAGGATCTTACCGCTCTTTTTCTCGGCACGCATCATATCAAGCCCCTCTTCCAAGGTAACGCACATCGGCTTTTCAAGAAGCACGTTGACCCCATGCTCAAGCGCGTAGATCGTAGGTCCTGCGTGTTGGCGGTTATAGGTGCAAATACTCACTCCGTCAAGCCCTGCTTCTCCGTCGATCAGATCACGGTCATTTTTATAGATCCTTGCGTTTACAAGACCGTATTGCTTTGCAAACGCCTCCGCGCGTCCGGGAACGAGATCTGCGAGAGCCACGACCTCTACGTTGTCTGCATAGCTTTGATAGGCGCGGATGTGAGAATGCGCGATCCCGCCCGTACCGATAATACCGATCCTGAATTTTCTTTTCAATTTGATCACTGCCGAAATCCTCCTTGGTTGGTGTCACGAGAGCGCGGCTGCTTCTCTCACACGGTCATTTTAAGCCATCCCGCAAAGCGAATTGCGGAAAGATCTTTGATGACTCCAATCGCATTATACTACGCAAAAAACGCCTTGTCAATAGCGCCAAAAGCATTTTCTCTTCAAAAAAGCCCCCCTTTTTGAGCACTCAAAAAAAATAATATTTTTTTAAAAAAAGTATTGACAAACAAATCGGGGCATGCTATAATATGATGCGTTGCAATTGCGGCGTCGCCAAGCGGTAAGGCAACGGACTCTGACTCCGTCATTACCTAGGTTCGAATCCTAGCGCCGCAGCCAAACAGAAAAGCCACCCAATCGGGTGGCTTTTCTGTTTGGCTGCGGTGCTAACGTTTCGAAACGCAGCTTCGCATCGCGAAGCGTTGTGAAGCTAGGTTCGCATTCGCCGCTCGGAGCTCGGGGAGCTTGCTCACCAGGCGTAGAGCGTGCGAATCTTCGCGCATCGCGCGAATACCCTAGCGCCACAGCCCCTGTTCTGACCTTAATAGATGCAGGTTGGATAAAGGGGCTGACTGAAACACTGCCCGAAGGAATCTTGCTTTTCGGAGGTGAGCCTTATTTGAATTTTTCCAACAGATATTTTTCTGCCTTGGCACTCCACAGATCGTTGTTTGATTTCACGATGTGGGAAAGCTCTGCAAATCTCTCGTCCTTTTTACCAAGCTCCGAAAAATCGGCAAGTGCCACCAGTGGCATATCTATGTGAGTATATATAAGCTTTTTTCCTCCCGGAATGTTTGGAAGGTTTACCGTTGTATCGATTGCGGCGTTAATTCCGCCCACGTGCGTGATCATCGTTGATGGATCAATACGTTTTTCGCCGATGAGCTCTACAATATCCTTCATATCCTCGGGGGTGCTGCCGCTGGTACCCGCAACGTGATGCTGTTCATAATGCACGTTGTAGAAATTCATACAAGCAGAAAACGATTTGTCCATAGGACCTGCGAAGAAATTAAGGCAACCGTCAAAGGCAAGGATCGAATCAGCAAGCTCGACAAGCGCAGGAACGGGGGCATAGACAAAGACATCATCAAAGCCCTTGCCATCGGTGAGATCACGCAGCTCATTTTTATCAGAACTGTTTATAAATACAAGGCGTATTCCGTTCTCCGCTTCTTTTTCGGCGTTGAAAATGCTCTTTGCGCGTTCAAGGCGAGCATCGTTGAGATCGGTAACAACGACGAGACTTGGTTTTACTTTACTGTGGAGCGCACAATCGATAGCGACCAAGCCCATAGGACCGCATCCCGCCAGGATAGCTACGTTGCCGCCTTCCTTTATATTCATGGTAGGCACTCCGTTTTTGTCGAGGTGATAGCTTGCCTTGTATCCTCTGAGCACGCAAGAAGCAGGCTCAATCAGAGATCCGTTAAAATAGGCATCACTGTTGAGCTTCATGAGAAATCCGTGGGATATTGCATGCTCGGGAACGATGGAGTAAGTCGAAAGCCCTCCAATATGCGGGAAGGTATATCCTACCGTTTCATACCCGCCAAGATAGCTCAAAACCGGAGGCATGATTACTTTTTCACCGGTTGCGTAGTCGTTTTTCCACTTTTCGCCGACTTCTACGATCTCTGCGCAAAACTCATGACCGACAATCACCGGGTTTTCACTTACATCATTCGGAACACGCAGATGCGCCGCGCCTTGCTTGATCGTCTTATAGGTTGACATACACACGCTGTCACAAACAATTTTGATAAGTATCTCATCCGATGATATTTTGGGAAGTTCAAACTCCTCAAGCCTCACATCGTTTGCGCCGTAAAGTCTTACTGCCTTTGTTTTCATAGTACACCTCTCAAACGCGACCGCAGCTGCCGAAGGTGCGTATCTTTTCACGGATCACGTCCTTCATTTTGATTCGGGCATCCTCAAACACAAACGCAGGCCAGGTGGATGGATTGACAATGGAATTGAGCTTGTCACGAAGTGCCGTGTTCATAGCGCCTACCACGTCGGAATAAATATTGATTTTGGTAACACCGTGCGCAATCGCCATCTTCATTTGATCGTCCGGGGTTCCACTTCCGCCGTGAAGAACGAGCGGACGGTTGCAGACAGAAACGATTTCATCGAGGCGATCGATACGAAGCGTAGGGGTACTTCTGTAAACACCGTGGCTTGTACCGATTGCCACCGCAAGCGCGTCAACGTCGGTTATATCAACAAATCTGATTACCTCATCGGGAAGGGTAAGCGTGTCCTCCGCGTTTTCATTGAAAACGGTAGCCTTTTCATTTCCGACCAAAGCGTTTCCGACATGTCCAAGCTCTGCTTCCACGGTCACTCCATTTGCGTGAGCGTATGCAACGACCTCTGCTGTTTTTTGCGCATTTTTATCAAAAGGAAGCTCCGAGCCATCGAACATGACCGAGCTGAATCCCGCGTGGATCGCCGCTTTTATGGAATCAAGATCGGTTGCATGGTCCAGATGAAAGCAAACGGGAACCGTGTAGTGATCGGATGCAGCTTTAACCATAGACGTTATAAGCGGAAGCCCTTTCCCACCCAGATCAACACCGAGGCCCATGAGAAGCGCGGGAGATTTTTCCTCTTCGCACACATCAAGGACAGCGCGCATCATTTCATAGTTGCTTACGTCAAATGCAGGGAGCGCATAGTGATGCTTTTGTGCATCTGTAAGCATTTCTTTCATTGTTACAAGCATAATCTTCTCCTTTTTATCTGTCTGTTGACAAAATTAATTGTTGATGATATAATTATATCATTCAAACATTTTAGAGTCAATAATTGTTTGGAATGTTTGAAAATGAACGATTTTTCAAACATTGGGAGAATAATATGGAATTGAACAGCAGAAAAAAAGAAATTTTGAATATCCTATATGCAAAAGGCAAAGCAACGGTGTTTGAACTGTCTAAAAATCTATACGTTTCAGAAATGACAATACGGCGAGATCTTTCGGAAATGGAGAGGGGAGGATATTTGAGGCGGTACAGAGGAGGAGCCGTATTGAAAATGGCAAACAGAGAAATGCCAATTATGGAACGGATATATCTTGATGAAGATGAGAAAAAAGCACTGTGTCAACAATGTATACCCTATCTGGGAGACGGTATGTCCATTTACCTTGACAGTTCCTCTACGTGCCTATATCTTATTCCCCACATTCAAAAGTACAAAAATATTCTCATTGTTACAAACTCCGTACAGGTGGTACTAAGTGCCTCCAACTATCACATTCCTTGCTTGCTCATTGGCGGCGAATACTACGAACAGGATATGTGTCTGGTCGGCTCCATTGCAGAGCAATATGCTAAAGATCTGAATATAGATGTTGCTTTTTTTACTACGGCGGCATATTCAGATGACGGTGTTATTTCCGATTTTGATGTCAAGCAGACGATGATCAGAAAAATCATTCTCAGGAATACAAAAAAGAGTATTTTTCTATTTGAAAGCTCAAAGATCGGGCAAAAAATGACATATACTCTTTGCCGAAAGGAAGACGTTACCGAAATTATCATTACAGATAAGAATTTGTCATAAGATAATGCTATGCGAATAAAAAGGACAGAGAACAATGGGAAAACCCGAAAATTCTCTGTCCTATTCCTATTGGTAGATCACGCGTGTGCTATCAAATTTGTAAAACTGTCCTTTAGGGTACATCCCAATCGGCTTGGATTTTTTCATTTGTGCCGTTAGGCACAACATCATTTGACCGAAGGTCAACATCATTTCGAGCGAAGCGAGAACATCATTATTCATTTTCGGCACAAATGAAGTTGCCTTCGGCAAATGATGTGGGCTTGCACCCAATGAAGTTGCGCTTCGCGCAAACGGAATTGTAGCCGTTCGTTTGTATTGTTGATTTGTAGTTGATTTTTAACTGAAAGTATGATACAATTATTTTAGGAACGGTGGTGTGGTTATGAAAGAGGATAAGCTCGGTGATCTTTCTATGAAATTATCCGTAGAAATTTTGAAGCTGACAAAAGAGTTGCGCTCAAAGAAACAAATGAAACAAGCAAGTGGCTTGAAATGCTTTGGAGAAGCGAGTATATAGATAAAGCAAGGCATAAGACGCTTGATAAGAATTGCTCGACTATAAGATTTTTGCTTGTTCGGTCTATTCAGACAGCAAAGCAAAATGCAAATCAAGGTAACAAATAATCCAGAAAGGCGGTGAGCATCTGTGAAAAAAACAAAACAAAAACATTATGCTTTTAATACCCAACTGTTTTTTGTCATCGCTCTTTTTGCCATTTTTTTAGTTTTATCTATATGTGCTGCAATCGAACGAGAGATTGGACTTTCAATAGGCTTTGCGGTTGCCACTCTGCTTCCCATCTTTGTTTTTTTAATATCACCACTGTATACGGCCTTTTCGGATGAAGAAATCGAAATAGTTTATATAATGGGACAAAGAGAAATTATTAAGTGGAGAAACATAAGGAGCATATATTTAAACGGCTCTTGGATTAGCAGAGGTGGAGGACCCCCTCACTATGAGGTTGCTTACCCAACCAATGCTAAACGTGCATTTTTTGTTCGCGGAGAAATCCCCAAAACAAGAAAAACAAAAAAATATATCAGAATGTATTATAAGAAAGATATTATATAAATTGGTGTTGCCTACATTGGTTAGTCCCCGTGGGAGTTCGAAACCTTAATGCAAAACGCAAAAAATATCTTTTTCGTAGCCTTTATACAAACAGAAAAGCCACCCAATCGGGTGGCTTTTCTGTTTGGCTGCGGCGCTAACGCTTCGAAACGCAGCTTCGCAACGCAAAGAAGAATCTTTACTATGAAAATTACCGGCACTCAATTTCCGTACACGTTTTCGACTTCAAGTCCGGTAATATGATACGCATCCGCAGAGACCAGCTTCGGATACACCAACTCTCCCTGTCGATTGGGAAGCTCGACAACGGTAACACACGTGTAATCAATGCATAGCAAACCGATCACCTGAGGGAGCGGAATATTGAACAGGTGCGAAAATGCCGTTGCAGAAGCCGTTCCATGGGTGAACATTGCAACGACGTCGGTCGCACCTGTGCCCATGACGCGGTAATACTCCCCTTCTCGCTTATAGCCTAAGTCCTCAAGCCATCCGTCAAACCCTGTGATAACGGTATCTGTAGTGAGAAGGAGGCGGTTGTTTCTATAGTTTTCACAAGCCCGCCAATCCCGCTCGCATAGGCTCTTTCCCTCCGAAACAGAGCGTGCCGCAAGCAACCAAGGGTGACCGCCATCCAAAATCTCTTCGTCCCCCACGGGGCCCCAGCTGATCTCTCTCATAAAATCGCACGGAGTGATCTCAAGTCCCAGTCGATTCGCCGTGTACTCAGCCGTTTGCCACGCACGTCCCATCGTTGAAGAAAACACGCGCTCAATTCCACGATCCTTCAAGCGTTCTGCCGCCGCAGCCGCCTGCTTATGTCCCAGCTCTGTCAAAGAGTCCGTACTGTAGTCAGGATGTCCATGCCGAACAAAATAGATCTTCATTTCCAGTGCACTCCTCTTTTTCAAATTTAAACTTTTATTCTTCGATCTTTTGGGTTGCCTCGTCAAAGATCGCGGTGATCTCCTCCGAGGGCTTCTTGTCAAGAAGCGTTACCACGATCGAAACCGCCATGCTGACCGCAAAGCCGGGGATCAGCTCATAGATCCCGGTTGCAGAGGAAAGGAAGGCGAGCCAAAGCACGTCAACCAAAGCACCGCTGATGACTCCCGCCAGTGCCCCCTTATAGGTAAATCTGCGCCAAAAGAGCGAAAGGATCACAAC
>JAZNEQ010000114.1:0-7556 GCA_045588715.1 Eubacteriales bacterium
ATGACGTTCCCACCCACGCATTTACACTGACCATTCCTTCCTTGACCGCGGCAAAGGTGATGATCTGCACCGTTCCCGCCGCAACCAAAGCAGAGGCGGTTTACAACACGGTCAACGCAGAGATCTCGGCAGACGTTCCCGCAACGATCATGCGTCTGCACAGCAACGCAACCATGTATTGCGATGCGGACAGCGGTGCAAAGCTGTTATGATGACACAAATTATCAATGGACGCGTGATCCGCGACGGAAGGATCACCGAGGACAGCGTATATTTTGCCGACGGAAAAATTCTTTCCAAGGCAGAAGCCTACCGCCGCGGTACTCCCGACCGCGTGATCGACGCCAAGGGAAATTACGTCAGCGCGGGATTTATCGATCTTCACGTCCACGGCGGCGGCGGCTACGACTTTCTTGACGGAACCGAGGAGGCGTTCCGCGGCATTGCCGAATTTCACGGCAAGCACGGCACCACAGCTCTCTGCCCCACCGCGACCTCGGGACCCTTTGAGGACATGATGAAGATGTTCGCATCCTATAAGGCAGTCAAGGCAAGCGATTGCAATGGCTCCGATTTTATCGGTATGCACATGGAGGGTCCTTATTTCGCACTGTCACAAATGGGTGCACAGGATCCCAAGTTTATCCGCGATCCCGACCCTGCAGAATACGAGCGCCTTCTGGAGGCAACCGATGATATCGTTCGTTGGAGCATTGCTCCCGAAAGAGATACCGACTACGTATTTGCCTCCAAGCTCTCCGAGCGCGGCATTTGGCTCAGCGCGGCACACACCGACGTCAACTGCCGTGAAATGCAGGACGCAAAGCGCCACGGATATACGCACATGACGCACTTCTACTCCTGCATGAAGGGCATGGAGAGAATCAACGGCATCCGTATTGCGGGCGCCATTGAAGCGGCATACCTTGACGACGAGATCACGGTAGAGATCATTGCAGACGGAATGCACCTTCCCTACGAGCTTTTGCAAATGGTTTACAAGATCAAGGGACCTGACCGCACCGCGCTCATCACCGATGCCATGCGCGCCGCCGGCTCTGCCAACGGTACGAAGAGCATTATCGGCAGCCTTGAAAACGGTATGGAGGTCTATATTGAGCGCGACGTTGCATGGGTACCCGGTGGTCAGGCGTTTGCGGGAAGCATCGCAACGACCGACCGTTTGGTGCGTACCGTTGTCGCGGCAGGCATTCCTTTGGTCGATGCAGTAAAGATGGCAAGCGAAACTCCCGCAAAGCTTCTCGGTTGCACCTTCAAGGGCACGCTGGATGCCGGCAAGGACGCAGACGTCGTCATCTTTGACGAGGACATCCGTATGCAGCACGTGTTCGTAAAGGGACGCGTGATCACCGCGTAAAGCTTTCAAATTGCATATAAAACAAATCAAAAAAGCAGGAAGCCTTCCTACATGGAAAGCCTCCTGCTTTGTTGATATTCCCTTTATCAAATCAGTTTTTATTTTGCTTTGCAAGCATATCTGCGGTATGCGCGTGGAAATAGGGGAAATACTTGCTTCCGCGCTCAAACTGGTAGAGCGCGACGTGCTTATTGTGTGCACCGAAATTCCAGAAGGGGCGCACAATGATCTCGCCGTTGCCCAAAAGGAGCGACAAAACGCACTCCATAAGGTTGTGGGCATGGACAAAGCAAGCAAGATACTCATGCTTGTACCATACCTGCCACTTTGCGCTCTCCACAAGGTGGAAGCCCTTAAAGATCTCCTCCATTGCGGCAATCGCCGACTTGATCTTGGCAATCGCCTCTTCCTTCTCGCCCCTCATATAAGCCTTGACAGAAAGCCCCTCGTGCTCCATGGCAACGTTAAGGAAGTGGATCGCGCGGATGGGAGTGACCACGTTTTCCATATAAAGATCTCGGGATCTTGCAGGGATCGCACCGATCAAAGCTTGAGATTCCCGATAGAGCTCCGGCAGATAGGCAGTATCCTCATGCAAGACACTGTTGAAATCATCCACCGTTTTGCCCCAGATCTCGGAGAATTCTTCCTCCCCCTTGAGCACCTTGATATATTTTCTTGCAAGCTCATGCATATAAAGCGTTTGACGGAACTCGGTCAGTACCTGGTTATAATTACCGGACCACATGCCCTTGTACAAGCCAAGACATTGCTCTCCGTAGCCAAACGGAGCTTTATCCTTTTGCGGCGTGCGGAAATTGGAAGCATCAAACAGCTTTACGTAGAGATTTGCAACCTTTTCAGCAACGGTAGGATCGTCGTAGTGGCTTTGTGCGTACTCAGCGATCGTCTGCTCCATTTGTGCGTGCGGCTCCTTCTCAAGGTAGCGCTCTGCATCGTACGCAAATTTCATCACCGAGCCAAGGCTTACGGGGAACGGGCGAATGTTACCGACGTTGATGATAAGACACCCGTCACCACCCTTTTTGCGAAGCCGACCGATCTCCTTGTAGCAGGTTGCGGGAGAGACCGCCTCGGTAATACGGTTACGGCAAGCGGACACGTGATAATAGGTACCGTCACCGGGCTCGGAGCGACCGGCATCGGTAAGATAGCCGGCACCGTCGTTGGACCATACGCGGATCACACCCTCGGGAATACGCAAATGCCCTTCCTTGTAAAGCTCTGCCTGCTCCTCGTACATATTAAAGATAATGTCCGCATCGGGCTGCACCTCACGGATCAGCTCTACTTGCTTTGCGATCGCACGGCTGATGACCTCTCCGCGCCCTGCGTTATCTGCGGGTGCGTTGGTATCCATGTGCCAGAAGGGACCGTCGCCCTTTCCGCGGAAGGTCACCGTCCAAAGCATTTTTCTGTGCTTTTGCGCATCGATACACTTCTTCCAAAGATCTTCAAACACCTCGGGATTGGTAACGTAGGAGAACGGAAGATCCTTGGGCCACGTATACACGTTCAGTCCAAGAGGTGTGACGTGATGATCGTTGACGTACAAGCCGCGGTCGCTGACAAAATCGCGCGCTGTTTCGTCGGGATAAATACGTGTGCCCGGGGCAATGGTATTTCCGTACAGGCGCAAGATCAGCTCACATACCTTATCAAAATAGTAAGGATCCAGTTGGTTTTCGTAATAAGGGTCGCGGTAGGAGCCCGTTAAGAGGTCCTCGTTGTTGATAAAAAATCCGCGATAACGGAAGGAAGGCTCCTTTCCGATCAAGAGGAAATCCTCGCCAAGCTCGATCTCTTCCTTTTTCTCGGGAAGAAAATCGTTCCAGAAGTACCAGGGATCAACCCCCAAAACCTCCTCGCTCAAGCGATAGATCGCAAAGATCAAACCAAGCTCATCCGAGCCGCAAAGGGTCAAGGCGTTTTCATTCCACTCGATACGGTAGCACTCTCTGCCCGTGACCGCTCCCGACGTCGTATGCTCCTCGGCAACGCGCCCGATATAAATCGCATTTCCTTTATAAAATGCGGGCAAAGCCTCTAAAACGTGGGGCTCCATACCAAAAACAGTATACCAGTCGTTGCTAAGATCGGCAAGCGCCTTTTTTACTCCCACCGTCTCGGCACAAGACATAACAATGGGCGTGTGGCGATTGATCAAAAACGATTTTCTCATATCCGTATCCCCTTCAAAAACGATTTTTCAATTTATTTTAAAAGACGAAAAAAGCTTGATATCATAAGCGCTTTCTTGTTTTTATTATACCATAGGATCAGGTCCCTGTCAAGCATGCGAGAGGCAATTCTATGTGTCTATTATTTAACAAGATTGTGCTTTTTACGGATAATCTTGCTAATACGTAAAAAACAAAAAAGAGAGATCCGCTTAGCGTACCTGCCATAGAGCAGATGCGCCAGTGGGATCTCTCTTTTTTATAAACTGCGGCGCCGGATCAAAGAAATCCGAAGATCGTACCAAATCCGCAATACATCAAAACAGTCATAATTGACGTTGCGATGATCACACCGCCAAGTGCCGCCAAAAACGACCGTTTTGGCTCCAGCCCCAATACCGACGCGATCAAGGTACCCGTCCACGCGCCCGTACCGGGGAACGGGACAGCTACAAAGATCATTACACCGAGATAAGAATATTTTTCGATCGTTCCTTTATGCTTCTCGACCTTGCGGTCAAGCCAGAGTGCGATTTTTGAAAAGAATTTTACTCGGCTGCCTCGCATCCAATTCAAGATCGCGCGGATAAAGAGAAGAATAAATGGAACCGGCAAAATATTCCCGGCAAGGCTAAAAAGTGCGGTCTGCCACCAGGGGAGCCCCAGCACAAATCCCAAGGGAACTGCGCCGCGACACTCGATAATAGGGAGCATGGAGCAGAAAAACACACACAGCTCCCTTCCGACTGTTTCTAAAAAGAAGGTTTCAATTGCTTCAACCATTGGAAAACGTCAAGCAATTAAAGAGCGGATACAAGCTCTTGGGTATCCTTTGCGATCATCAATTCCTCGTTGGTGGGAATGACAAGAACTCTGACCTTGGAATCGGGAGCAGAGATATCCACCTCGGCAGCACCGCGCATTGCCTTTTGGTTAAGCTCCTCATCGATCTTAACTCCCATAAATTCAAGGTTCTTTGCCACTCTTGCACGGTAGTGAGGATTGTTCTCACCGATACCGCCGGCAAAGGTGATGGCATCTACACCGCCCATGGCAGCCGCATAGGAGCCTACGTACTTGGTAAGCTGGTGAACGACCATGTTTTCAACGAGCTGACAACGCTTGTCGCCTGCCTTTGCAGCCTGCTCGATGTCACGGTTGTCACTGGTCTTTTGGGTCACACCCAGCATACCGGACTTTTTGTTCATAATGGTATCGATCTGGTCGGGAGTCAAATTCTCCTTCTTCATAAGCAAGGGAACGATCGCAGGGTCGATAGAACCGCAACGGGTACCCATCATAATACCCTCCAGAGGCGTAAGTCCCATAGTGGTATCGTAGCACTTACCGTCCTTAACGGCAGCAATGGAGGAGCCGTTGCCAAGGTGGCAGGTAACGACCTTAAGTCCCTCTGCGTTTGCAGGATCCTTACCAAGCATTGCAGCCGCACGCATACTTACGTAACGATGGCTGGTACCGTGGAAGCCGTAACGGCGGATACGGTACTTTTCGTAATATTCGTAAGGAAGCGCATAGAGATATGCAAAATCGGGCATGGTCTGATGGAAGCCCGTGTCAAATACAGCGACCTGAGGAACACCGGGCATTGTCTTTTCACAAGCACGGATCCCCGTAAGGTTGTGGGGATTGTGGAGCGGGCCCAGCTCGCAGCATTCTTCGATTGCCGCGATCACGTCATCGTTAATGATCACAGAGCCGGAGAACTTCTCACCGCCGTGAAGCACGCGGTGACCAACTGCGGTGATCTCGGAAAGGGATGCAATAACACCGTTCTCCTTGGAAGTCAAGGTGTCAAGAACGAGCTTGACTGCGGCAGCATGATCCTGCATAAAGATATCGATCTTGTAATCCTCACGGCCGTCTACCTTCTGCTTGAAGTTACCGCCCTCAATACCGATACGGTCAGCCTGTCCCTTTGCCAAAACAGCCTCGTTCTCCATATCGATCAGCTGATACTTGATCGAAGAGCTACCCGCATTGATGACCAAAATTTTCATGTAAAAAATCCTCCTCTTTCCCACCGCACGGGTGGGTGATAAATAATAAGATAGTCCCATGGGCTTGGACATTTTCTTTCATCCTATATTATAAAGCAAAACCGCCTCCAATGCAAGAGGTATTTGAAAAAAACTTCCTATGTTCCTTCATTTTTTCACTTCTTTGGCAACGGACCGCTTTATCGGAGGCGCAATCTTTTATTTTTGTCCATAATTATTTTAATTTCGCCACTTTTATAAAAAACGTATTGAAAACAAAATAAAAAATAAGTATAATGAAATTGCAACACCATGAAAGGAACGGAAGGAATGAATACAACAGAAGCAATCTATGGGGAAAGCGCGATCCGCTTTGGAACCGGGGGCTGGAGAGGCATCATTGGGGATGACTTTGTCAAAGCAAATATTTTGCGCGTAGCACGCGCCGTATGCAGATTGGCACGCGAAGAAAGCAAGGCAGATCAACCGATCGTGATCGGTTACGACCGCCGTTTTCTTTCCGAGGCAGCCTCTCGCTGGATCGCCGAGACGATCACCGCGTACGGTATTAAGGTCATTCTGATCGAACGAAGCACTCCCACACCGCTGATCATGTTTTTGGTACAGCATATGGGGCTCCACTACGGTCTTGAAGTCACGGCAAGCCATAACCCCTCCTCCTACAATGGGATCAAGCTCATCGTCGAGGAAGGAAGAGATGCGCCGCTTGAAACGACCGCCCGTATGGAAGAATTGATCGCCGGCGAGGCAAACGTTCCCGTATGCTTTATGCCGCTTGAAAAAGCAAAGGAGGCGGGACTTCTTTCCTACCTGCACGCGCCCTTTAACGGCTTTGTCGATCACATTCTCGAAAAGCTAAACTGTGACGTGATCAAAAACCGCTCGCTTCGCATTCTCTTTGACCCAATGCACGGCTCGGGAACCTTCCCGCTCCTTGTTATTCTTCAAACGCTTCGTTGCACCGTCGACATCATCAACGACAATAAGGACGCGTATTTCGGCGGCGGCATTCCTGCGCCTACCGAAAGCAGGCTCAAGGATCTGCGCAACCGCGTGGTAGATGGCGGCTACGATCTGGGAATCGCTTTTGACGGTGACGGAGACCGTTTGGGCGTGGTGGATGAAAACGGCAGATATATCAATGCCAATGAAATTCTTTGTCTTCTTTACTACTACCTGCACGAATATAAGGGGTGGACGGGTCCTGTGGTGCGTAATCTCGCAACAACGCATCTGCTTGACAAGATCGCCGCTTCCTTCCACGAGGAGTGTCACGAGGTTCCCATTGGATTTAAGTACATCTCCTCCGCAATCGACCGCTATGACGCGGTACTGGGTGGAGAATCCTCGGGGGGACTGACAGTGCGCGGCCACATCCACGGCAAGGATTCGATCTACGCCGCCTCCCTCTTTATTGAAATGGTATGCGCGATCGGCTCCCCCGCAAAGATGATCGCGTCGCTTGAGGAACGCTTTGGGCATTTTGAAATGGTCGAGGCAAATCTTGCCTTCCCCGCCGAAAGAAAAGCCGAGATCCATAAGGCATTGATGGAGGACAAGCTTCTGCCATCGTTTGAAAATGCCACCGTTACTCGCGTAGGATACGAGGACGGCTGCAAGGTCTACTTTGCCGATAACTCCTTTGTCATTTGCCGTTTTTCGGGCACCGAGCCCCTCCTTCGCATTTTTGCCGAGGCAGGAACCAAAGAACGAGCCGAGGGCTACATTGCTCCCTTTAGAAAACTTTTGAATATTTAACCGTATCTTATAAAAAATATAACCACCCGTCAACGGGTGGTTATATTTTTTGGTTTTTTAATTACTGAAGCTCAGCAAAGTACTTAATGGTGCGAACCATCTGGCTGGTGTAGGAGTTCTCGTTATCGTACCAAGAAACGACCTGTACCTGATAGGTATCGTCATCGATCTTTGCAACCATGGTCTGAGTTGCATCGAAGA
>JAZNEQ010000115.1:0-5213 GCA_045588715.1 Eubacteriales bacterium
CATAAAAGCACCGAAAAGACTTTCACAGAGCAGGTTCGGTTTTATACTTGCTACCCTACCCCCAACGTCCAACAAAAGGAGAATTAAAATGAAACAAGTAAAAATGCAAGCTCTGACGCGCGATGCCTTTGCCCCCTTCGGTGAGTTCTACGATATGGCAGATCCCGACGGATATGCTCTTAAGGGGGAGATCCACAAGTTTTTCCCCGACCGAGTGACGACCGCTTGCCAAGGGAGACTGGCGTTTTCTCCGCTCGTGGTGGAGAAGCCAAAGCGCATGATCATCACCCAACAGGAGTACCACGTCACCGCGGAGGAACTGATTCTTCCTTTGGATGACGATATGATCCTTCACGTAACCCCGGCATCGGGCGGCAAAACCGCAACCGACCACACAAAAGCATTCCTGGTGCCCAAAAACACACTTGTAAAATTGAAGGCGGCAATATGGCATCTTGCCCCCTTGCCCGCAACCAAGGAGCGCTTGACGGCTCTTATCATTTTACCCGAATGTACGTATGCCATAGATTGCCCCGTGGTCGATCTGTCACCCGACGAGCAATTTGAAATCGTAACGTAAGGATATTGCGTGTGAAAGGAGGCTTCTTGTGAAAAAGCTTATTTTGGTCGCATCACCTCCCGCCTCCGGGAAAACATACGTATCGGAGCATTTGGCGAAAGCTCTCGGGCACGTCGTATATCTGGACAAGGATGACCTGTGCGACGTGCTTCACGCGGCGTTTGCGGTATCCGGCAACGAGGTGGATATGGACGGTGAATTTTACGTAAATTCTCTGCGCCCCGCAGAATATTCCACCATATTGAATATCGCATTTTCTGCGTTGAGATTTGAGGAGCTGGTCATACTGAACGCCCCGTTCGGAAAGGAAGTACGGGATATACAAGCTATGCAGGCTTTAAAGGCACGTACTCATGCTCTGGATGCAGAGCTGATCCTTATATGGGTGACGGCTCCCGTAAACGTTTGCTACGAAAGAATGAAAAAAAGAAATTCCGACAGAGATATACGCAAGCTTGAAAATTGGGAGGAATACGTAAAAAAAACGAATTTTACGCCTCCGTCGGAGCTTGAAAAAAGCAAGGCGGTTGACAAATTGATCATTTTTGATACAAAAGACGGCGAAAGCTTTGAAAGATCCTTAAAAGAAACTCTCGGCACGATCTTAGGAGAATAAAACAATGCTTAACAGAGAAGAAATTATAAGAGACGTAGAACGGAACAAAATAATAGTGATCATGCGCGGCTTCACCACAGAGCAGCTTGTAAGATCGGTAGAGGCTATGGCAAAGGGCGGGATCAAGCTGGTTGAGGTGACCTTTGACCAAAGCGGAACGGTCACCGATGCAGAGACCGCCGCCAACATTCGCACCCTTAAGGAAATCTTTTCACCGAGCGTGAGAATCGGCGCGGGAACCGTAATGACCGAAGAGCAGGTCGAGCTTGCATTTGAGGCAGGTGCCGAATTTATTATCTCCCCCGACTGCTGCAGGGAGGTGATCCAAAAAACAAGAGCGCTCGGAATGGTATCCATTCCCGGGGTGTTCACCCCCACCGAGGCGGCAGCCGCGCACCGTTACGGCGCGGATTTTGCAAAGCTTTTCCCCAATTCCGAAGTCAATATTTCTTACTTGAAAGCCCTGGCGGTTCCGCTTTCTCATATAAGATTTTTGGCTGTCGGGGGCGTTAACTGCGAGAACATGATGGATTATCTTGCCGCGGGCGCCAAGGGGATCGGTGTGGCTACCGCAATTGCCGATAAAAAGGCGATCTTCAATGGAGATTATGAAGAAATAACCAAGAGGGCTAAGCTTTTTACCGAGCAACTGAAATAAACGTACTAAGAAAGAATAAGGAGATTTGGCGTATGTGCAAAACGGAAACGCATTTGCACGTGGCAAGGAATTACGATTTGATATAAAAAATATCGGACACGTCACATGAGCGAACGCTCAAAATGACGTGTCCAACTTTTTATTTGCTTTGCGGCTTTGAAAGACTTCGTTGATCAGAAATTCTTGATCGCCGTCCAGTTCTTGCCCTCGAAAATGGGAGCAAGCTCTTTGGCGTCGGCAGAATCGTTGTTGAGAAACAGCGGGATCTGACCAAGGTTTGCCTTGACGGTGATCTTTTTGCCGCCCTCCAGCACGTCTCCCGTGAGAAGGTTGGTCCAATTTCCTGCGGGCAGGTAGAGCTCACGCTCAAAGGCACCTTTCTTGGTGATGGGTGCTACGTACAAGCCCTCGCCAAGAAGGAATTCCTCGTTGAGGCTATATACGTTGATATCATCGGGATATTGCAGGACGGGATGACGAACGGGAGGAATACCCGTGTCGCAGGCGATCTTGGAATACTTTTGCATATACGGCAACAGCTCTGCGTGAAGTTTGGTGAAGTTGCGGTAGATTTGCTTGGTCTCCTCGGTCATCTCGTATGCATGGCGCACGTCACCGTGGGTCTGAATATTGGTGGTGAAAGCCGTGAATTCGACGGCTCTTGCAAAGATCTCGGATTCCTCCTCCTGAGAAGTGGTATAGAAGCTACCGTATCTTCCGTTATCGTAGCCTGCCATGTCATAGGACATATAGGGAACGCCCGACATACCGCTGTTGACCACGGAGCGGAGCTGCTCACCCAGCTTTTCAAAGCAACGGACCTGGTCGCCCGCCCACATATAGGGGTTGCGCTGAGAGCCGATGCCGCCGCCACGGGTGAATACCATAAAGCCGTCGTAATTGCCCCTTGCCTGCTGCAATTCTGTCATTCTCTTGTAGAATGCGGAAATAAGGAGCGAGGGATAAGCGTGGTGCTCGGTGCCTGCGACGATGCGGTCGGGGTTCTTCCATTTGTAGTGAGTAACGACGCCACCGTAATCCTTTTCGCCATCGGGCATAGATTCGCAGAAATCAATCTTGACACCGTCGATGCCGATATCGATCGACTCGCCCCAGATCTTGTTGAAATACCAATCCACTGCCTCGTCGTTGGTAATGTCGAGGTAATCGCCTGTGCGCATGGAGCCGTCACTGCTCTTGCCGTTTTCGGGGTTATCACCCGTGCCGACGATCCACGGGATCCCCGTGGTATTCTCGATCGTCTTGATGCTGCCGTCCTCCTGCTTGACGTCCACGTCGGCACGGACCATATACTCGGGCTTAAAGCCAATGTGGTTTGGGCTGATGCCGCCCGAACGAATGTAGACCATAGCCTTGATACCGTTGGCGTGGAGCCACTTCACCGATTTGATCAGATCCGCCTTGTTTTCACGGGAGGCGTCGGTATCGGCAAAGCATGCTGACCAGCCTCTGCCCTCCAAGCTTGCAACGGCGGGCTTCATATCCTCATCTATAAAGGATTGCATGATGGTCTTGATGCTGTCTCCGCGGGGATTGAACTTCGGTCCTACCTTATAATACTTGCCGTTGAAGCTTTTACCGTATGCAACAGAATATCCAATTTCGTTTCCACGGTACAGAGCAGTACGACTCTCGTCCTTAAAGAAGAGGCGGTCGGCGGCTGCCTTCTCCTCGGCAGTAGCCTCGGGCACAAGGACAAAGCGATCGCCTGCTTTGAGGTAGAGCTTATCCGAATCGGGAACCTCCTCAACGGTATCAAAACCGAGATCCTTATCAAAGGACCAGAAATCAGGCCAATAACGGCAGATCTGTACGTCCTGCATCCAAGGAGCAGGCAAATAGGCATGTCCCGAAAGGAGCGTGTAGCCCAAAAGCGCATCCTCCATTTTGCCGGTTGCATAGAAGTAGCAATCCAACACCGCGGATTCCATGGAATAGAACCACTCGTCGGCGTTTGTCTTACCGAAATCTGCAACGGCATACTCGTTGCGATTGAAGAACATACCGCCGCCCTGCGTGGTCAAAAAGAGCGGAATCACCACGTAGGTCGTATAGGAGTTGTTCCAGCCGTCGCAGGAATACAGCGCCATTTTCGTGCCTCTCTTATTGGTGGTATCGAAGCGCTCGCCGCCGCCGTAGATCGCTTCATTCACGGACAAGGTGCCCGTGACGGTGATATTCTTTCCGTCCTTCTTAACGGATTTGATTGCCGATACCACTGTCCCCTTGGCGGTGCAAACGTTCATTGCAAAGCACTCGGACAGGGAGAGCGTTACGTACGAGCCGTCGGTGGCGGAGACGGTCAGGGCACAGTCACACTTGTTGACGGTGATCTCCTCGGAGTCGTCCTTGACCTCCTCCTTCATAAAGAGAGCGAGCTCTTGAGAAGCACCGATCGTATCGAAGCTGTTATCGTTTTTGCTTGTTTGCAATCTCCAACCCTTCTTGCCCTCGTTGGTGAGGCGGAAGGAGATGCCGTCGGCGTTGCTGAAATACAATGCCTTGGCGGTTTTGAAAACCTTTTGAACCGATGCTTTTGCACACACCTCGATGGGGGTAGCATTTGCGGCTTGAGAAGTTTTTTTCTCCATTGCAAATCATTTCCTTTTCGTTGTAATTTTATTTTCCTTATGGAATTTTATAGGCGTAAAGCAACCATCTGCAGTTTACCATAATTTTTGTTATTTGTCAATAAGTCGGTGAGGTTTGGGCGATTTTGCGCTTAAAAAATCATTGAATTGATCGTTGTAGATCATATGCTGCCGCTCCTTTGGGAGATCGTCATGAAGAACCGTAAAGCTAACTAAGGAGGACAAACGCATGAAAAACTATGAACAACCCATTGTTGCTTTGATGCCTCTTAAAAACGAAGATGTTTTGACCATGTCCGATAACTGGGAAGAAGACATCTTTGATGATTGACTTAAAAAAGAGGGTGCCCGGAATGCGCTGCACAAGTCCGTTTTTAACGGACTTGTGCACTTTGGCGTAAGCTCCTTTATTTTTTCATAGTCGGGGCAAGCGTCTCCGCTTTTCTTTATAAGATCAAGTAATTGATAGATTTTTTCTTCCATTTTTGTCCTTTCAATTTTCATTATCCGTGTAATACTTCTGTCTCAAATGCTCTGCCAGCATCTCGACAAACGCGCCGTTAGTAGGCTTTCCCGCTCCGTTGGGAGCTTCTCCCTCATATCTCTCCCTGAACTGAACGGGATAACCGAAATGATCGCTGAGTATATTCAAAGACTCTCTGTTCCAATGGTTGCCGATCGTATGACAAACGATCTGGCGCACGCGCTCACGGGTAATGTGATGAGCCCTCCCAATCTTATCATATT
>JAZNEQ010000116.1:0-1694 GCA_045588715.1 Eubacteriales bacterium
ACCGTCGATCACGTAACCAAAGGCGGCGTACTGTCCGTCAAGGCTTTGAGAGTTATTGGCGCTGGTCTGGTGCACGATAAAGAACTGCGAGGAGGCGGAATCGTAGCTGTCGCCACGACGTGCCATGGAAATAACACCCCTGCGATGCGCGATGGTGTTGTTGACACCGTTTGCCGTAAATTCACCCTTGATCTCCGCGGTGCCGCCCGTTCCGTCGCCATTGGGGTCTCCCCCCTGGATCATAAATCCGGAAATGACACGGTGGAAGGTCAACCCGTTATAAACACCCTCGCTGACAAGCTTTTGGAAGTTTGCTACCGTGATGGGGGCTTGCGCGGGGTCAAGCTCAATGATAATGTCACCCTTGCACGGCCTACCGCTTGCGTTGGTATAGCTGACCTTAAGACGTACAAAATTGGTGGGCTCCTCACTCACGTCACTTGCGCAGGACACAAAGGGAAGCATGAGGCAAAGGATTAACAAAAGGCATAAAACTTTTTTCATATTCGATCTCCTTTTTCATTGGCTTTTATGATTGTAACAAAAAAAGCGCCCTCTGTCAAGCCTTTTTCGCGCTTTGAGAAATAATTTACAATTGGAGCGGATACAATATCCGTAAGGCACACACTGTCAAAAAACAAAGGAGGAAGCCATGAAAGAGATCCAATGGGAGCGTATCGCGGCGATCCTTCTTTCCCTGACCCTTGGGAGCGTTGCCTTGTATCTGTTTTTTAAATACCTATTTCCCGTATTTCTCCCCTTTCTCATCGCCTATCTTGTCTCTCTTTTCATTCGCCCCGTATCGAAAAAGCTTTCCGCACTGCTACATTTGCCGCAAAAGCTGATCTCCTGCCTGCTTCTTGGCATTTTGATCGTTGGCGGAGCGTATCTTTTGTGGATCCTTGCCGTAAAGCTGATCGAGGAGGCGGGGACCCTCATTGGGCAGCTTTTGCGCGACGGAACGCTGACGGACGTCCTGGAAAGCGTGCGCGGTTGGCTGCTTCCTCTTGCCGAGCGATTGGGGATCGACCTGCTTGATAACTCCGAGGGGTTGGAAAAAACGCTGTCCGATTTTTTATATTCTGCACTTGCCTCCCTCGGGGCAAAGCTCCCCGACATGATCGGAGCGCTCTTTTCGTCGCTCCCCTCCGTCTTTCTTTTGGTTGCGATCACGCTGGTCGCAGGCTTTTATCTTTCTGCCGACGGTGAGCGCATTACTGCCGCTATCATCAACGTCCTCCCCTCAACACTGCAAAACCGTCTTTTTCGTCTTCGCGCAGCTTTTAAGGAGCTTTTGGGGCGCTATCTCAAAGCGTATTTCGATCTGTTTTTATTGACCTTTGTGCTTCTCCTTGTTGGCTTTTTGATCCTTCGGGTGGAATATGCCCTCCTCTTTTCTCTCCTTGTCGCCTTTGCCGATTTTTTGCCTGTTCTTGGGGTGGGTACGATCTTAATCCCGTGGGGGCTTATCGCGATCCTTCAAAAGGATTACTACCTCGGCTTTGGGCTGTTGATCCTCTATCTTGTCATCTCCTTGATACGGCAATTCGCGGAGCCGCGGCTGATTGGAAAAAGTCTTGGCTTGCATCCGCTTCTTGCGCTTCTCTCCACCTATGCGGGGCTTGTTTTGTTTGGATTTTGGGGAATGCTTTTAGGACCCGCCGCGGCGATCCTTTTCAAGGGGATTGCCGGGG
>JAZNEQ010000117.1:0-8338 GCA_045588715.1 Eubacteriales bacterium
CGAAGCGACGTGGATGCTTACATGACCGCGCGGCTGTTGGAGGAGATCTGTCGGGTGTATCACGTGGATGCCGATATGATCAAGGATGCCTATCCGGAGTGTGGCGGAGAGACCGCCGTGGGAGAATCCAAAGGGGGCGCAAAACCCAAAAAAAGGCACCGCAAAAGCCGAAAAAAACAAAGGAAAGAGGAATCGTCACTTTGAAAAGAATTGTTACATTTGTACTCTCTGCCTTCTTTTTGTTCTTTGCGTTGGGATCGCTCGTCGCCTGCAACGGAACGGGGGAGATGCGACGGGAGGACGGAAGCCTTTATTTGGAGGGGACCTATATTCACGAGGGAGGCTTTTCCGAAAAGGCATACGTTTTTACCAAGGATCTGCTGGTGCTCGTTCAGGTCGTCGATACCGAGGCTGTTGAATTCCATTTTGATTATGAGATCCTGGAAAAAGAGACCGGGAAGATTTTAACCCTTACGTATAAGGGCTTGGTCTACGGTGGAAGTGACCCCAACGTTTCGGCATACGTGACGGGGATGCGCGTCAATTACGCCAAAAATCCCACGCAAAGCTCCACCCTGGAGATCGGGGATGGGTACATCGTGGTTTCCGATCAAAAGCTGATCCTGCAGTGAGACTATAAGAAAAATCCGCTCATGCCTTTTTGGGCAGGGCGGACTTTTCTTTATTCTGCAGGCGACTTGCGCCGATGTGCCCGACGGTATTGCGACGGGGTAAGATTTAATTGCTTTTTGAAGAGCTTGGAAAAATACTGAACGTCCAAAATGCCGCAGTGAAGCGCAACGGTCTGGATCTGCAGATTGGTTGTTTCGAGCAGGTACGCCGCATGCTCCATACGGCGGCGGCAAACGTATTCGGAGATCGTTTGGTTCATGGCTTTTTTAAACACCGTGGAAAGGTATCCAAGGCTTACCCCCAGACTTTTTGCAAGCTTGCTTGGAGAAAGTCCCGAGGAAAGATCGGTATCGATCAAAACGATGGCTTTTTGCACGATAGCGGGAAGTGCTCTTATGGAATGCTCCCGCACCAAATGACAGTAAGAACGAAACATTTCGCCCATCAATTCCGTGCTTTCCTCGGGGGTGGGAAGATTTTCGATTTTGCTTGCAAATTCGGAGGAGCGGCGGTCAAGATACAGGGGATGAACGCCCCCTCTTTCGGCCGCCTTTCGCAAAAGCGTGTTCATGATGATGCAGTAGTTTTTTGCGTTACGCAGGGTGTCGGAGAGGCGGCTTTCAAATGCTTTTGCAGAAAAAGCGGACGTCATACGGTCGATCAGATAGGCTCTTCCGTGCTCGACAGCGTGGATCATTTCGTTTTCAAAGGCATAGCGTCGTTCCATTGCCATCATATTGATCAAGGGATCCTCTATGGGCGCGGAAAGGGAAAGATCTGTGGGGGAGAGCTCGTTTTGCGAGGCCGTAGAGGAGATATCCTTAACGGAAAAGGTAGGGGTCTTCCAAAGGTGCTCGCAAAAGGTATGGAGCATGATCCAAAGAGAGGCATCGGTGGGAACGACGGGAATGCTTTCGTAGTATTCGGTGAAGTAGTTTTGCTGTTGCGGTGAAATTCCGTTTTTTTCTCCAAGCTCTAAAAGCTGCCCCGGGGAGAGCGCCGCGGAGCGGTAGGGACCGATGATGAGGATCGGGGCGTGAGCGGCTTGCGGGAGCAGAAGCAGACGGTAGGAGCGCGAAAGGGAATCGGTCAGATGATACAACGTGCCCGATTCAAGACTTAAAACGGTTTTCTTTGTAAGATTGCGGATGAAGAAGGGATCCTCCGATGCGTCCCCCGTCAAAAGTTGGATCAGCTCCTCGCGCTCCAAAAGGCGTGTGCCGATATGGCTTTTTTGGAAGGTTTCACACAAAAGGGATAATTCCGGCGGATAAAACATACTTCCAACACCTTTCTTTTTTGTAAATTTCTTTATAATACAACTTAATTATATCATTTTTTTGTAAAAATACAACAACATTTTTTTGGAAATATTAAAAAAATACAAAAAAACATTATTTTTTTACTCACGCTTTTTTAAAAAATAAACTATAATAAAATCAAGGTGTCTTGCCTTTGTGAGCGCAAGTACCGCAAAAAAGACTGAAAAGAGGAAACGGTTATGAAAAAAGAACCCAAGCTGGATGCCAACGGCAAGCGTGCATTCGGTATACGCGACAGCATTGCGTATGCGGCAGGCGACCTTGGCTGTAACATGAGCTTTGCCCTAAAGGGCACAATGGCACTCTTCTGGACTCAGGTCATGGGTATGAGTGCGTGGTACTCCCTGCTTTTGATCATCGTTCAGGTATGGGATGCGATCAACGATCCCCTGATCGGCTCTATGATCGACGCGGACAAGCACAAGTACAAGAGAAATAAGTTTCTCCAGTATATTTTGATCGGCTCCTTCGGCTTGATCATCGGTGGTGCGTGCTGCTTCCTCCCTTTCCCCGGCGCTCCCGTATGGGCAAAATTTATTATCTTTATTGCCGGATACGTGGTTTGGGATGCATTTTATACCATCGCAAACGTTCCTTACGGTTCTCTCCTCTCCCTGATCTCCAAGGAGCCCGCAGACCGTGCGTCTCTTTCGGCATGGAGATCGATCGGATCTATGGTCGGCAATATGCTTCCCATGGTCATTCTTCCGTTCCTTATTTACAACGAGGATGAATCTCTTAACGGTAACATGGTATTCGTTGCGGCGCTCGTTATGGGCGTGCTCGGCTTTATCTGCTTCCAATTCATGATCAGAAACACCGAGATCCGCGTGGATACCGAAACCAGTGTCAACGAGGATCAGCCCAAATTCAACGTGTTTAAGGCACTTGGCAACTTTGCTAAAAACCGCCCCGCAGTAGGCGCAACGCTTGCCGCTATGGGTATGTTTATCGGTATGCAGGGTGCCGCAACTGCCGTTTCCGTTACCTTCCAGATCTACTTCAAAAACACCGAGATCTCGGGAATCGTTCAGCTGTTTGCCATGATCCCGATCCTTGTGTTTACTCCCCTTGCCCGTAAAATGGTCGTAAAGTACGGTAAGAAAGAGCTTTCCGTGGTTGGCGCGATCTGCTCTATTATCGGCGGTCTCGGACTTTTCATCATGACCCCCGACAATACGAATCTTGACCTTATCATTTACATTATCTGCCAGCTTGTTTACAGCTTGGGACTTGGTATTTACTCCACGGTATCCTGGGCAATGATGGGAGATGCCATCGACTACAACGAGTGGAAGACCGGCAAGAGAGAAGAGGGCGTCGTATATTCGCTCCACTCCTTCTTCCGTAAGCTGGCGCAGGGCATCGGCCCCGCGGTTGCGCTTATCATCATGCAAGGCATGGGATACGTTAACAATGCGGTCGACCCCAAGACCGGCGCCGAGTTTATTGACGTTACCAAGCTTCCCTGGGAATTCGCGGTCGATCTTCGTATGCTGGTCGCGATCCTCTTCACCGTAGCCGCTGTCATGCAATTTGTCGGCTTGGGTCTCATTTATAACCTTGACAAGAAGACGCTTGCCAAGATGAATGCTGACCTTGGACGTGATGCCGAGGCTGTTGCGGCACCGGCTGAGGAGCAGGTATAATCTGTGATCGTTTTTTTTCGGTGTCCGAGAGGCAATCCTCTCGAACACCGATTTTAAAAGCGTGCAAAATTTCATATTCTTTTAACATTCTTGTATTATAATTAAAATATCCCACTATGAAACGGAGAATGCATGTGAGAAACGTTATTGATCTGAATAAAAATTGGCTGTTTGTCAAAGATACCGCCGATATCACCGCCAAAAACGGCGAAACGGTAAATCTGCCTCACTCCTGGAACGCCATCGACGGGCAGGATGGCGGGAACGACTATTTCCGCGGCGCTTGCCTCTACCAAAAAACGCTCAACAAAGCCGAGCTTCCCTCTGCGGACTGCTATTATCTGGAGCTTCGCGGGGCAAACTCCTCTGCCGACGTTTTTGTAAACGGAAAGGCATTGGCACACCATGACGGCGGATATTCCACCTGGCGTGTGGATCTGACCGAGCACCTGACCGACACGACCGAGATCGCTGTGGTCGTGGACAACTCCCCCAACGATACCGTATATCCCCAAATGGCAGACTTTACTTTCTACGGCGGCTTGTACCGCGGTGTAAATCTGATTGCGGTAAACCGTTCGCATTTCTCTTTGGATTATTACGGCGGAAACGGACTCAAGATCACCCCCACGGTCGAGGGGAAGGATGCCAAGGTTGAGGTGGAGGTGTTTACCACCGAGCTTGCAGAGGGTCAAAAGCTGGTTTATACCATCTACGACCATGAAGAAAAAGAGCTTCAAAAAATAGAAACCGACGAGCATGCCGTAACCTTTACCATCAAGGACGTGCATCTTTGGCACGGTCGCCGCGATCCTTACCTCTACTGCTGTGAGGTGGAGATCGTAGAAAACGGCGAGGTTTTGGACAACGTTTGCAACCGCTTTGGCTGCCGCTCCTTCCGAGTTGACCCCGAAAACGGATTTATTCTCAACGGTGAGGAGTATCCTCTCCGCGGCGTATCCCGCCATCAGGACCGCCTTGGTATCGGTAACGCACTGCTTCCCGAGCATCACGCCGAGGACATTGATCTGATCATGGAGGTAGGTGCTACCACGATCCGTCTGGCACACTATCAGCACGACCAGTACTTCTACGATCTGTGTGACGAAAAGGGACTTGTCATCTGGGCGGAGATCCCCTATATCTCTAAACACATGCCCACAGGACGCGAGAACACGATCTCCCAGATGAAGGAGCTGATCACGCAGAACTACAATCACGCGTCGATCTTTGTATGGGGGCTTTCCAACGAGATCTCTATCGGTGGCTCTGACGAGGATCTTCTTGAAAACCACAGGATCCTCAATGACCTCGTTCATGAGATGGACAAGACACGCCTTACCACCATTGCGGCTGTTTCCATGTGTAAGATGGACGACCCCTATCTGCAGATCCCCGATCTTGTTTCCTTTAACCATTACTTTGGCTGGTACGGCGGTGACACCACTATGAACGGCCCCTGGTTTGATAAATTCCACGCAATGCATCCCACCATTCCGATCGGTATGAGTGAGTACGGTTGCGAGGCGCTCAACTGGCATACGTCCGACCCCAAGCAGGGGGACTATACCGAGGAGTATCAGGCATATTACCATGAAGAGTTGATCAAGCAGCTCTTCTCCCGTAAATATATCTGGGCGACCCACGTTTGGAATATGTTCGACTTTGGAGCCGATGCAAGAAGCGAGGGCGGTGAAAACGGTCAAAATCACAAGGGACTGATCACGATGGATCGTAAGTATAAGAAGGATGCCTTCTACGCTTACAAGGCGTGGCTTTCGGACGACCCCTTCGTGCATCTGTGCGGAAAGAGATATATCGACCGTGTTGAGGACGTCACACGGGTCACCGTTTACTCCAATCTGCCCGAGGTAGAGCTGTTTGTCAACGGTGAGAGCATCGGTAAAAAGTCTGCGCCCGATCACTTCTTCTATTTTGACGTCAAGAACGAAGGAGAGACGATCATCGTTGCCAAGGCGGGCGAGTTCTCCGACGAAGGAAAGATCCGCAAGGTTGCCGAGAGAAACATGGACTACGTGCTTCGCGAGGTCGGCGCGGTGCTCAACTGGTTTGACGTTGTAGAGGTAGAGGGAAGATATTCGCTCAACGATAAGATCTCCGACATCATGCAATCCAAGCGCGGCAAGCTTTGGTTTATTTCCATGGGGCTTAAGATCAAGAAAAAGATGGATGCCTCCAAAAAGGAAAAGAAAGACGGCGAAAAGAAGTCGGGCGGCTTTGACGTGGATCTGAAGGCGGACGGCGGACTGATGGAAATGATGGGCGGCTTTACCGTTCTTCGTCTTACAAGTATGATGGGAATGATGAACATTTCCTTTACCAAGGAAGAGCTTTTGAAAATGAATAAAAAGCTCAATCGCATCCGCAAGCCCAAGCAGAAGTAATTTTTTGCGTTTATAAAATAAAATGGAGAACGTCTTGTTCCGTGCGAGGATCGTTTCGGAACGGGGCGTTCTCCATTTTTGAAACCAAAAGCAAACGGCGGTATGTTTTTTGAGCTGTAATCTGTAAAAACAGACATATTTTATTGGTTAGTATTGACAAACAAAATGGGGCATGATAAAATGCATTTGGGTAAGATTTTTCTTTCCGTAGATCCCCGTGGCGGGGAAATTTGTTCAAAGAAAAGGAATTTACGATCATGGAAAAAAGCACTTTTTTTGTGGAGGGTGCAACGCCGCTTCGGGTGTGCGCCGCATCCTTTGTAAAGAACGCTTTCAGGACCGAGAAGGGTTTGTATTTCCAAACCGTTGACGGGATCAGCCTTCGTCTTACCTGTGAGGGAGAAAAGGGCTGGAGATTGCAGGCAAACACAAAAGACGATGCCGACTTTTCTCGTCTCGGCGCTTCCCAGTCACTTGCCAAATTTATGGGGGAGGACTATTCCGATGCCTCCCGCGAGATCACCGTTACCGAGGAAGCGGGGGCGATCGTCGCCGCTTGCAGGTGCGGCTCCCGTGCCGTTCTTTCTCTTGGTGACAGCTTCTCTCTGAAGTTCTTCTCCAAGGGAGGCGAATGCAAGGTCGACGTAACGGGCATTGCCGCCCGGAACGGTAAAATGATCCTGCGCGGCCGCCTTGAAGAAAACGAAGGCGTGTACGGCGGCGGTGAAAGACTTGACGTTGTCAATAAGCGCGGTACCACAATGGATCTTTACAGCTGCGACGGTTGGAACAACTCTTACATGACCTACGTTGTAGCGCCCATCTACTTTACCACGCGCGGCGGCGGTATGTTCTTTAACCTTTACGATGCGGCACTTGCCGATTTCGGAAAGGCTGTTGCGGATGAATGGTCCTATACCGTAAAGGCAGAGTTTCAGGATTGCTATTTCTACACAAGCGATGATCCCGCAACGGTGCTGAAGGCGTACACCGAGCTTTCGGGGCATGCATATATGCCCGAGCCTTGGATGCAGGGAATGCACCTTTGCCGTTATTGGCCCGACTTTGCAGAGTTTGAGGAGGATCTTGCACGCGACTCCTACAAGGATTTTGACGATTGGAAACAGCTTTATATCAACGTAAGAGGCACGAGCATTCCCGTTACCGAAGCAGATGAGGCAGATCTTGCCGCGGCGAATTTGTTCTACCTCCCCGACGGTAATGGAAAGTATACAATGACCTATATCAAGGACGATGCAGGGAAGTACTATCCCAAGGGACCAAAGGGCAGCCCCGGCGGTAACAGCGTTAAAACCATTATGACCAACTTTATCAATGCCGATATGAAGCCCGAGGCGGCAAGCATGGAGGGCTACGGCTGGGCAAATGCGTTTGACGGTACTGCGGACGATGCAAAGAACAAGAAGAGATTGATCGACGTTTCCAATTGGCTCCACGAGCACGGAATGTATTCCATGGTCTACATTGGCATGGGGCGTGTCAGATGTCTTGGGAACGAGCATTTCAAGGACGAATACCTTGTGCATGCCGACGTTGAGGTCACAAATCCCGACGGCTCGGTGACGCTGATGGAAAACACCACCAATATTCCGTGGATCCTCGGCACGGGTGAAAATCCCGACGTTGGCCGCTCCTCCGACGGTAAGCTTCGCACCGACGTTTACCTTGATATCACCAACGAAGAGGCAGTGAAGTGGTTCTTTGATGAAATTTGGGGACAAATGATCGATTTCGGTATCGACGGCGTCAAGATCGACTTCTGCGAGGAGCTTCCCGACGACGGTAAGTCCTACGGCACCAGTGTAACGCACTATAAGTGGAAGGATCCCTCAAAGATGGTTCCCGGAACCGAGCATCACGCATATCCCACCTACTTTATTTCGGCGTTCTATAAGAGAATGGTGGAACTCAAGGCAGAGAAGGGCAAGCCCAACGGATTTATGGTATTCTCCCGCGGCGGCGGAATTGGCTCACAGCGTTCTCCCTATATGTGGGCGGGTGACCAAGGGCGTCAGTATGAAAAGCTGGATGACCAGGTGATGGCGGTCGTTAACTCCGGTCTTTCAGGCATCCCCTTTATGTCTTACGATATGGGTGGATATCAGTATTGGGACAAGGGCTACCACGCACTGGGGAAGGTAGGCGAGTCTGCTCTCTTTGCGCGTGCCACCGAGTTTACCGCATTTATGACACAAATGCAAACGCACGGTGACGTGCGCCACGCATACGAAATGACCGATGAGGTACAAAAGGTCTACCGCAACTTTACGGGGCTTCATAAGGAGCTGCTTCCTTATATGCAAAAGTA
>JAZNEQ010000118.1:0-2559 GCA_045588715.1 Eubacteriales bacterium
GTAGGGATTGAAATCCTCCTTGGGTTCAAGCGCAAGTCCCGCGTCTCCAAGAAGTCCCAAAACGTATTTCGCGATGGCGGGGGCGGAGGAGAGTCCTGGAGATTCAATGCCCGCGGCATTGACAAAACGGGGGCGGGGAGAGGTAAGGATAAAATCTCCCGTCGAGCCCACGGCGCGAAGTCCCGTAAAGGAGGTAATGGACTTTCCGAATGGTATGCCCTCTACGTTCTCTCCCGCCCTCTTCATAACAAGGGCAAGACCCTCGCTTGTGGTGGAGCGGTCGCTCTTGTCGTCAATGTCAAAAGAGGTAGGACCCGCCAAAAGATTACCGTCTACGGTAGGAGTAACGAGGATCCCCTTTCCCATTTTGCTCGGCGTGCGGAAGACGGTGGAGCGGACAAGGCTGCCGCATTCCTTGTCAAGCAGGATATATTCTCCGCGGCGCGGGTGGACCGTAAAGCTGTCGTCACCTACCATGTGCGCGACGTCGTCCGATCCAAGTCCCGCCGCGTTAACGATATAGCGAGCGCATACGGTATCCTTCTTTGAACGGATGCGGAAGTGCTCTCCCTCGTCCTCAATGGCGGCGACCTCAAAATCAAGAAACAGCTCCGCACCGTTGTCCATGGCGTTGCCGATGGCGGCAACCGTCAGCTCATACGGGCAAACGATGCTTCCCGTGGGGGCGTGAAGTGCGCAGGTCGCTTTTTTTGAAACGTTGGGCTCCAGCGCGCGAATTTCCTCGCGCTCCAGCAAGCGAAGCTTCTTTACGCCGTTTTTGGTGCCGCGCTGATAAAGCGCTTCAAGCGTGAGTCGGTCTTCTTCGTTAAAGCCGAGCACAAGGGAGCCGTTGTTTTGGTATTTGACCCCCAACTCGCGGCAGATCTCTTCCATCATTTCGGAGCCTTCGACGTTCAGCCTTGCTTTGAGGCTTCCTTCCTTGGCATCAAAGCCGGCGTGAACGATCGCGGAGTTTGCCGAGCTTGCACCCATGGCAACGTCGTGTGCTTTTTCAAGAATACACAGCTTTAAGCGGTAGGAGGAGAGAACTCTGGCGATCATGGCGCCAACCACACCGCCGCCGATCACGGCAACATCATACATAACGTTCATCCTTTCTTGGGTTTGTAAGGTGTATTTTTCCTTGGGATATTCTGTCTTTATTATATCAAAAAATCAAAAAAAGTCAACGCTTGCCCTAAAAAAGGAAAACAAACGCCGAAAACGTGAAAAAAACGCAACAATGCGCAGAGAAAATAAAGTGGTGGGGATGTCCCAAACCTTTTGTTTGAGACACCCCCACATTGATTATTTCATAAGCTTGCGAAGGATCTTTGACATTGGCAGGATCAAAAGCCCCACGCAAAAGTTTCCAATGCTGTGTAACAGATCCCAAGGCAGTCCCGCTACGATCCACGCGGCGGTCTGCTCCAAGGTAAACCCAAACATCAGCGCTTGCGCCGGTGCGTAGAGCGTTCCGAACAGGATGCCGTGAAGCGCACAGACCAAGGCGTAGACGATGGCGGCGATCTTTGCGGGCATGCGCCGTGGGAGCAGCATAGTCATTCCCCAAAGGATCGTCCAGATGTAAAGATAGGGGACCCACCAGAGGGAAAAGCCGGCGTAGATTCCGTTTACGAGCACGTAAAGATAGATCGGGATCAAAGCACGTGCGCGGAAAACAACGGTATAGGTCACGGTCAACATTCCCAGCAGGTGAATGTTGGGGAGTACCTCCATTACGATCTTTGATACGAACATGATCGCGGCGAGCATGGCAAAAACCACGCTTTCACGGATCCTCCGTGCGCGCGCTTCGCGCATGCTTTCCTGTTTATTTTGCATGGACAAGACGATATACGCTGCCTTCCTCGATCTGCGTTGCGTCAACGCCGGTCATGGCGAGCTCTTCACCGATATAAAATGCCCAATAGGTCTGATCCTTGTCAAAGTCGGCGGTCATACCGTTGACCTTCTTGACGTAAAGTCCGTAGGGCCCCTCGTCCCCGGCGATCAGTCCCACGTCAAGAAGCGCTTCCCCTACGGTCTTCTTGTCGGTCTTTACGGTAAAGGTAAGGGTCTGCTCCTCTGCCGTGACCTCTACGGTCAGGGTCTTCTCTCCGGTGCCCAGCGTTTTATCGGAAAGGTAGGTGGCATCCTCCCAAAGTCCTGTTTTGTCTACGGCGTTGCAAGCACCGAGACAGAGGAGGACTGTAAGGGTAAGAAGGAGCGAGAGTGCGGAAGTAATCGTTTTTTTCATTTTTTTGAATATCCTTTCTTTTGGTAAATTTGAAAAAGGATAAAATAAAAGTACCCTCCCAATGGGGGGGTACAACGTTTTTTTGATATCCTGCCATATCAAAAAAGGGCAGAGTACAGGTATGCTGCCAAGCGTTGCCGTGCCTCCCCAATTTGCCCAAGAGACCTTTACAGGCACAGAACGGTAAGCATTCCGACTGGTTCCCCGGGGGGAAGATACGGCAATGGCTGTTGCTACGGATTCGCACCGTGATTTCCTTACCATCGGGGACGCTTATGATCGCATCCTCGATAACGGGG
>JAZNEQ010000119.1:0-9690 GCA_045588715.1 Eubacteriales bacterium
GGGAAGATCAGCCCGGAGGAATACGGCGAGAGCATCCGTTATGCCGCAGACGTTCTCGGCGGGCGCGTGCGGGAGGTGCAAAAGCAGCTTGAAGCGCAGATGTATGCCTATGCCGAGGAGGAACGCTACGAGGCGGCGGCACGCTGCCGCGATACCGTAGCGGCGCTTGAAAAGCTGGGGCAGCGGCAGAAGGTGGTTGCCGACCCGGATACCGAGCAGGACGTGGTTGCCTTTTATTCGGATGACGTTTGTTCCTGCGTATCGGTGTTTTATATCCGCTCGGGAATCCTTCAGGATAAGGCGGAGTTTTTGTTCGGTGCCGACAGCATTGTCGAGGCAGAGGATATGACCGCCTTCTTATGCGAGCATTACAAGATGCGCGAGTATATTCCGCACGAGGTCCTTCTTGCTTACGAGACCGACGAGGAGGAGCGTCAAATGCTGGAGGCATATCTCGGCGCGCTTGCCTCCCATCGTGTATACGTGAAAACGCCCGAGCGCGGTCAAAGACGCACGCTTTGCGCTCTTGTGGAGAAAAATGCCGCCGATCACGCAAAGCAATTCCGTGCCGATACCGAACGAAGCGAAGAGACGCTGGCACGCCTTTCCACGCTTCTTCGCCTGGAGGTCTATCCCGAAAGGATCGAAGCGTATGATATCTCCAACCTTGGCAGCGAGTATCTCACTGCGGGAATGATCGTTTGCGAGGGGGGAAAATTCAAAAAGTCGGATTACCGCACCTTCCGCATCAAAAGCGTGGAGGGAACCGACGACTATGCCTCCATGCGCGAGGTGCTTGAGCGCAGACTTGCGCACCTTGAGGACGGGGAGGGCTCCTTTTCAAAGCTTCCCGACCTTATTTTGCTGGACGGCGGTCGCGGACACGTTTCGGTCGCAACGGCACTCATGCGTGAGCGAGGGATCGAGATCCCCGTGGTCGGCATGGTCAAGGACGACTTTCATAAAACGCGCGCTCTTTGCACCGAGGAGGGGGAGATCAGCATCGCCAAGGACAAAGAGGTGTTTACCCTGATCTACCGCATCCAGGAGGAGGTCCACCGCTATACGGTTGGAAGAATGGAAAACGCAAAGCGCAAAACGGTCAAAACCTCAACGCTTACAAAAATACGGGGGATCGGGGATGCCAAGGCAAGGGCGCTCCTTTCCCGTTTTGGAGGACTTGCGGGTGTACGTGCGGCGACGGTTGACGAGATCGCGTCGGTGCGCGGGATCTCACGGCGGGATGCCGAGGCGGTCGTTGCCTATTTTCAAGAGAAAAAAACAAAAAAGGGAAGGGAGAGTGATCGGGTATGATGCGTATCATTACGGGAAGCGCGCGGGGAACGCGGCTTTCTACCCTTGCAGGAGACAATACCCGTCCTACCGCCGAACGAGTGAAGGAAGCGGTTTTTTCAATGCTTCAATCGGTACGCTCCCTGCGTGTGCTTGACCTTTACGCAGGGTCGGGGCAGCTGGCACTGGAGGCACTTTCCAGGGGGGCGACCTCGGCGGTTCTTTGCGACTCCTCCCGTGCGGCGGTCGGTGTGATCCGCTCCAACGCCGAAAAAACGCACCTGCAAGAGGCTTGCGACGTGCGGTGTATGGATGCCTTTTTGTTGCTTTCAAGGCTCAGCTCCGAGAAAAAAAGCTTTGATCTGGTCTTCCTCGATCCCCCCTATGCCGCAGGCGTATTGCCAAAGGTGTTGACCGCTCTTTCTTCCGGGGGGCTTTTGGAGGCGGGGGCGCGCATCGTTTGCGAAAGCGCCGCGGAGGGAGACGTCTTTGGTGGGGATGCAGAGCTTTCACAGCGCTTTGAGGTGCTGCGTGTGGCACGCTACGGCGCCGCCGTCGTTACCCTGCTTTCCCCGAAGGGAGGCGCGTTATGAGCCTTGCCATCGTACCGGGGAGCTTTGACCCCATGACGCTTGGGCACCTGGACGTGATCCGATATGCCGCCGCGCATTACGACGAGGTGGTGGTGGCGGTGATGATCAACCCTGATAAGACCTATCGCTTTGATACGGATACCCGGCTTGAGATCGCACGGCGCACCGTAAAGGGAATGGACAACGTGCGCGTGATCTTTGACGACGGGATGCTGATCGATCTTTTTGACCGATTGCAGGCAGACGTCGTTTGCAAGGGGTATCGCAACCTGCAGGATCATGAATACGAAACGAAAATGGCAGAGTGGAATCGCGCGCACAATCCGCGCTTTCGCACCGAGCTGATCGAGGCATGCAAGGAGCGTGCCTCGCTTAGCTCCACGCAGGTAAGGCGCGCTCTGGAGGAGGGGAAAGACGTGTTGGAACTCGTCCATCCCGATGCCCTCTCTCTGATCCAACAATAAAACGGGGTATTTTTCTCCATTAGAAAAATCAAAAAATAAACGAGGTGCTTTTTTATGAATCAAACCAAATTGGCGGCAAGTGCCGCGCTGGCGGTTGCGATCCCCGGGCTGATCGTAGGACTCCTTCTTCTTTTGGTTCCCACAAGCCTTTTGCTCAGCCTCATCTTTATTATCATGGGAATCGTCACGGTGATCTCAAGCATTCCCGGCCTTATCGCGGGGGTCGCGGCGTTTTCCACGGTGGGGGGGAAGCTTTCCCTGGTCGCTTCTCTGATCTCTGCCATCGTCGGATTTTTGATGATCTTCAATCATAACGAGCTGTTGATGATCATTTTGGGTGTTTACATGATCCTTCTTCCCATCGTGAACGTTCTGCTTTCCAAGGAGCACGTGACACAACTGAAGGCAGAGCTCCCCAAGCTCATCATCGGTTTGTTGCTCCTCCTTTTGGGTCCTGCCAATACGTTGGATCTCTTGTTCCGCGTGGTGGGGTGGATCGCGATCGCGTTTAGCGTCGTTTACGCGCTGGTCGTTTTCTTTACGCTTCGCAAAAAGAAGACGGCGCCCGCTGCTGCCGCCACGGGGAGGATCTACGTGGATTTTGACGGAGACGGAACGGTGGACGGCGTAGACGTAGACGGCGACGGCAAGGTAGATACCGTCTTTGTTCAAGCTTCAGAACCCGACGAAAACGATCAATGAACCGTAGCAGAAAGCTTTTGTCAAACACGGGGATCATCGGCGTGGGGACGATCGCCTCAAAGCTGCTCGTCTTTCTGCTCATGCCTTTGTATACCACCTGGCTCTCTACGGGAGAGTTTGGAGCGGCAGAGGTCATTACCAGCCTTTCTAACTTTTTAATTCCTTTGGCGGCTGTGGGTGTCAGTACGGGGATCTTTCGCTTTGCCGCGGAAAAGGAAGCGGATAAGGCAGCGGTCTTTTCCTCCTCCATAGCCCTTCTGTGCATGGGGCTTGGCGGATTCCTCGTTCTTTCCCCCTTGCTTCTTTTGATCGATTACTGCCGCGAGTACGTGTGGCTTGTGGTGCTCTACGTTTTTTTTGCCGATCTTCAGGCAGTGGTGTCACAGTATCTGCGCGCCATCGACCGCATGGGCTTGTTTGCGGGGCAGGGGATCCTCAATACGGTATTGACCGTCCTGTTTAACGTCGTCTTTCTCTTCTTTTTCGATATGGGGGTTACGGGATACGTGCTTTCCGTCGTGATCGGAAATGCGCTGACCGCGGTGTTTATCGTCTGGCGCGCGCAACTTTGGCGTGTGTTCCGCGTTTCCAAAATTCAAAAGGGGATGATGTGGGAGCTGCTGCGCTTTAGCCTGCCGCTGATCCCCACCACCGTTTGTTGGCTCATCACCGACCTTTCCGACCGTGCCATGGTGACCTATTTCTGGAGTGAGGAGCTGACGGGCATTTATTCCGCCGCCTATAAGATCCCAACGCTGGTCAATCTCGTCTCGGGCGTGTTTTTACAGGCATGGCAGTTTTCGGCGATCTTCGAATCCCACGACACCAAAGAATGCTCTCGCTTTTACTCGGGTGTTTTTTCCTGCTTTATCGCCGTGATCACGGTGGGATGCGGGGGGCTGATCCTTCTTTCAAGGCATTTTACGGCGCTCCTCCTCAACCCATCCTACTGGGGCGCGATGGCGTATATGCCCGTGCTTTTGTGCGCAGTTGCGGCAGAGGCGATCGTCTCTTTTCTGGCAAGCGTGTATCTGGTGCAAAAAAAGAGCAACCACTCCTTTTATACAGCCTTGGTCGGGGCGCTTTCCAACATCGCTATGAATCTTGTTCTCATTCCGCTGATAGGACCCTTGGGCGCGGCGATCGCCACTTGTGTTAGCTACCTGCTTGTCATGGCGGTGCGCCTCTTTGACGTAAAAAGGCTGTTGCCCTTCCGCCTCTATCCCGTAAGGCTGTGCGTAAGTCTCTTGCTTTTGATCGGCAGTGCGGTGGTGATGACCTTGGAGCTGCCCTTGATGTATCTTTGGGTGTCGCTTTCAACGCTTTTGATTTTTGCCATCAACGCGCGCTCGCTTCTTGCGGGGGTACGTGCCATCCTTTTAAAAAAATCTTTGTAACAAAAAACGAGGTGTCTCAAATGCGTTTTGCATTTGAGACACCTCATTTGTGCTTAAATGACGTAAAAGAAAATGCCAAAAAACTGAAGAATGCTTCCAAGCACTACAAACAAATGGAACAGGCTGTGCATATAGCGGTGCTTTTTTCCCAGTCCGTAGATCACGGCGCCCACCGTGTAAGCAATGCCGCCGCCAAGGATAAAGAGAAGCCCGGGCAGGGGAATTGCCTCTATTGCGGTTTTTGTGGCAAGCACGATGCTCCATCCCATGCCGATATAGCACGCCATGGAAAGCTTGGAATATTTTTTAAGATCGATCGCGGTCAGCGTGGTCGCCATGGCGGCAAGTCCCCAAACAATGCCAAAGAGGACCCAACACCAAACCACGCTTTCCTGGCGGATTTTTGTCAAGAGAATCGGCGTATAGGTGCCGCCGATCAAAAAATAAATGGTACAATGGTCAATGACCTGCATGACCTTTTTTGCCATAGGGTGCGTCAGTCCGTGATAAATGCTGGAGGAGGAGTAGAGAAGGATGAGCGATGCTCCGTAAATAGCGCTGCCCACAACGCCCCACGCATCGCCGGAAAGCGCCGAAAACACGACGCACAGCACAAGCGCCGCAACGCCCAGGGCGCCGCCCACGATGTGAGATACCATATTAAAAATTTCCTCTCCCTTGGTGTAGTCGGGAAGAGAGCGGTGTGCCAATTTTGTTCTTGCCATATTCGTCTCCTTTATTTCTGCAAATCTTTTCTGCTGCTATTTTATCATACAAACACCGCGTTGTCAAGTGATGTTAACTATATTTATGCCTATTATTTCTACATTTCATGGTTTTCAATACTATATTTCGTGGGACGCCAAGCTTTTTTGATAAAATCGAACAAAAAAAGACACCGCACACAAACGCGTGCGGCGTCTCTTTTCATCTATATTGATCAAAACAACCGATACAGATAATTACTCCTGTGCCTTCTTTCTCTGTTCAAAGCAAGCACTGCAATATACGGGTCTGTCATTGGAGGGCTGGAAGGTGATCTTTGCCTCTCCGCCGCAGTCAGCGCATACTGCCGTGAAGTATTCACGGGGAGCCTTGCCGGCATTCTTCTTTGCGTCGCGGCAAGCCTTGCAAGCCTTGGGCTTGTTCAGGAAGCCTTTTTCCGCATAGAACTTCTGTTCACCGGCGGTGAAAACGAATTCGTTGCCGCAATCCTTGCAGACAAGAGTTTCGTCTTCGTAGACTTTTTCTTCTACTGCTGCATCGTAGTTTTCTTCTTGGAACATTGTGTGGTACCTCTCTTCGTTCTGATAGTGATATTGCCCTTGACGGATTTGGACCGACATCTTTGGTTTCCCAACGCTTTTGTTAAGCTATTCGGGCATAAAGGGGTTGGGGAGCTCGGAGCGCAGCTTTTTTCTGATGCGGTAAATCGCGTTTTGTACCGACTTCTCATCCTTGCCGACCGAACGGGCAATGTCGCGCGCGCATCGCCCCGAAAGATAAAGCCACCAAACGCGGTTTTCAAAGGGGGAGAGGAGCGAGACGATGTGACGGGAAAGGGTGAGATAGTTTTCTTTTTCCACCAAGGACTGAACAGGGTCGGTGCCCCCCACCTCTACGTCACGACACTCAAGACTGACGGTGTGGGGTTCGCGGCTTTTTTTGCGACCGCAAGAGACCAGGCGATTGCGGATGCACACCTTGGCAAAGGCGCCAAAGCTGACCTTGGAAGAAGGGTCGTAAGCGTCTACGGCGTTACAAAAGGCGATGGAGGCTTCTTGACGAAGATCATCCTGCTCGTCCGTTTCCAAGTCGTAGCAGAGGAACGCGTTTACCATAGATTCGATCAAAGGGGCATAATCCGACAAAAGCTGTTCAAAGGCGTTTGCGTTGCCGCTTTTTGCAAGCAGGAGAAGGGTATCCCGGTTGTTGACGTCGCGCTCTCCCACCATGCGAAGAATCCTTTCTTTTTGAACAAAGTTTACATTCCTTACGATAATTATATCATAATTTTGTTGAATGTCAACATATTTTTTTGAAAAAACACAGTCGTTTTTTTGTGCTTTAGGGGGTTTTAAACAAAAACGACTGTAAGGTTTTGACGATTATCACAGAGAAAGGGAAGCGGATTGGTTAAAATAACTATCTTTTTCAAAAAAAGATTGTGAAAAATGAAGAAAAGAAAAAGCAAAAAAAGAAAGGAAAACAAGCTCTTTTTTTGTAAAAAGCTTGTTTTCCATGGCTTTTTTAGTCGAGCACGGGAAGCGAGAAGAGGGGAACGAGACCTGTCGCTTCAAGCGCTTTCTTGGCGTTGGCTTCGGTCATGGGAGCACTGATCAACGCAAATCTTCCGCCCTCCAAAAATACGGCTTCTTCGGTGGCGAGTGCCGTCTTTGCCTTTTCTGCGCATTTTTGACAACCCTCAAAAGCAAATACGCGGCGGCATACGTAGTCGGCGGGGTTGGCAACGTCGCTGTCGGTTGCTCTTTCCCAGACGGGGAGCTTTCTCATTTCGGACTTGTGAGAGAGTACGTCAAGGATGTCCGCCACCACGGCGCTTGCCGTGGGAAGCTTGCCCGCGCCCGCACCGTAAAAGAGGGCTCTGCCAAGCATATTGGCATCTACCAAAATTCCGTTGTAAACGTCGTCTACGTGGGAGATGGGGTTTGCCGCAGGAACAAAGTAGGGAGAGACAAGTGCCAGGATCTTGCCGTCAATGCGCTCGGTGTGACCGATCAGCTTAACGGCGCCGCCCAGCTTGTCCGCTGTCTCGGTGTGGTCCTTGGTGATCTTTGTAATGCCCGTTGTGGGGATCTTGTTGGGATCGAGAAGGGTGCCGAATGCGAGGGCAGCGAGGATGACGATCTTTCTTGCGGCATCAAGTCCCTCCACGTCGGCGGTGGGATTTGCCTCGGCATAGCCCTTTTGTTGTGCCAAACGGAGAACGTCGGCAAAGTCCGCACCCTCATTTTTCATTTTGGTAAGAATAAAGTTGGTGGTCCCGTTGAGGATGCCGCTGACCGCCAGGATCTCGTTGGAGGCAAGATCGGTCTGCATGGGGCGGATGATCGGGATGCCGCCACCCACGCTGGCTTCAAACAGATAAGAAACGCCGTGCGCCTTCGCGACGGAAAGCAGCTCGGTACCAAAGGTGGCAACGACCTCCTTGTTAGAGGTCACCACGCTTTTACCCGCTTCCAGCGCGGCACGTGTAAAATCGTAAGCGGGGTGCGCGCCGCCCATCATTTCCGCAACCAAAACGACCTCGGGATCCTCTAAAATGACCTTGATATCGTGTACGACACGGTCGCCCAAGGGATGCTCGGGAAAGTCGCGCAGGTCAAGAATGTATTTGACGTTTACGTCGTCGCCGCAGTATGCCGCGATCTGTTTTTGGTTTTCGATCAAAACCTCGGCGGTTCCGCTTCCGACAACGCCAAAGCCAAGAATTGCGATTTGCAACATAAAAAAGACTCCTTTCGAGGAAAAAAGTGCCGATTTTCGGCTTCTAACCTATATCATACCACAAAAACTTTGAAATTGCAAACAAAAGTGTTGAAAAAAATAAAAAAATATGATACAATACAAAAAGTGATCGCAAAAAACCAAGGAGAGTGTCTTTCATGGCTTCAAGGGCTACCAAAAATTTAGATAACGTCAAGGCGTTTGTGCTTTACCTCATGCGCAACATCAACTATCCCATGACGTTTGTAACGGTCAATGACGTCGTTATGCAAACCGATTATATTATGTATATCGACCTTGCCGAGGCGTTTGGGGAAATGCTGGAGGGGCACCTGATCAAGGAATCGGGGAAAGACGAGCAGGGCGACACTCTTTACGAGGTCACGCGCCGCGGTGCGATGGTTGCCGAGGAGCTCTCACGCGATATGCTGCCCGACGTACTTGACGAGGCGCTTCGCTGTGCGTTCCGTTATCTTGATCTGAAAAAGCGCGGCGTCACGGTCGATTGCTCGGACCGCCGCTTGCCCGACGGCAGCTTTGACGTTACCGTTATTTTAAAGGAACGCGGAAAAATTATTTTGCAAACGACCCTCAACGTCGACTCCGAATACCGTTCGCGGCAGATCCGTCAAAATTTCCGCGATCGTCCCGACGTGATCCTGCGCGGTGTTACGGCGCTTCTTTCGGGGAAGATCGACTACCTGCTCGACCATAAGCAATGAAAATAAAGGAATCCCGGGAGGGTGACAAGGCGCAGCTTTGCTGCTTTGTCACCTTTTTTGCTGCTCCCAAATGTAAATTTTCTGTTTCTCTTTTGTAAAATTACTTAATTACGAAAAATATATTGACTTTTACGCAAAAACGTGGTATAATATCGGTAAAATAATCGCATAGGCGTAAAAGGAGAGTTTATGGGAAACAGAATTTTGAAAGAGAGCATCTGTCACAATCAGCGGTTGAGTCTGGTCAGTGCGTTTGCGGAGACCCTGTTTTACAGGCTGATCGTCAGTTGTGACGATTACGGCAATTTTTTGGCGGATCCGCGTGTGATCAAGGGGTACCTTTTTCCACTCAAAGAAAACGTAACGATAGACGAAATCGATGTGGCGCTTGAGGATTTGCATTCGGTCGGCTTGATCAGATTTTATCCGGCGCGTGGAGAGGAATATTTGCATTTGCCCGGCTGGGAGGAGCACCAAAAATTAAAATATCGCACCGCAATGTACCCATTGCCCGGGGAGGAGATAGAGTGTCGCGCGCGTTATTCTTGATAATATATGCTTATCAAAGAAGAGAAGTGAAGAGAAGAAAAGAGAAGCAGAAGAGAAGGGAAGGAAAAGAGAAGAGAAGCAGAAGAGGAAGAAGAGAAGCTGACGCTTTATATCCCCCCCTTTCCCCCCTTGGGGGGAATGCGCGCGAGCGCGCGAGGGGGTCAAAACAAAAACGCGGTCTCTCTTTTTTCAAGGACGTTTTTGCGAAGGCTGAAAAAATAATAACGTCGGATCAGATAGATATTTTTTTCCTCCTTGCGTGAGGTGCAGTAAAAATATCCCTTTGAAAGCCCGCGCGAGCTGATCCAATACGGAGAGACGACGATCACACAGGCGTTTTCACGCGTGGCAAGCGATCTTGCGTTGGCGATGAAAAAAACGTTTGGCTCCTTGGTGGGAAAAAGGACGTAGACCTGTTTGTCGCGGGTCGCTTCAAGAAGCAGGCGGTTGCTGCGCCCCGATTCGAGAAACGCGGTCAGAAGGATCCCCAAGAGAAGCGAGA
>JAZNEQ010000120.1:0-25470 GCA_045588715.1 Eubacteriales bacterium
CAAAACGGCATTGAAGCGAAGACAACTCAAAAGGCATTGGAGCCGGTGGAGTTTGATATCCTTTTTGAACATCTTACAAAAAACAACCAAATCACGGATATCGGAAGCTATCTGGACGGAGTGACCTGTATTCCCTCTAAGATCAAAAAAGAGGAGGCTCCTAAAAAGCCGGAGGTTGAGGCAGAGTCCGAGATAAAAAATGAGACAAAGCCCGAAGCAAAGCCCGAAGCAAAGCCCGAAGCAAAGCCCGAGGAAAAGCCCGCGCCTAAGGCCGAAGTGAAGCCCGAGGCGAAGGTTGAGGCAAAGGTTGAGGCAAAGGCGACAAGCCGTCCGCAGAACGCTCCCGCAGAGAAAAAGGAAGAAAAGAAGGAGCAACCCCCCAAGACAGCTCCGGCACCCACGGCGCAAGGCCGTCCTGCGGTGCGTCAGCCTTATACGGGGAATCCTTATCGCCCGCAGCAAAACGGACTTCCCGGAAACTACGGCATGCAACAAAATCAACGCCCCGCACCCGCACAGGGGGCTGCGTCGCGTCCGCAATACAATCAAAACGGGGCAACACAGGGCTCTCCCATGCGCCGTTCCGAAGGTGTACCCGCCGCGCAACAACAAAACCGTTTTTCTCAGCCCTCATTTGGTGGCAGAAACGATCGTACCGCCCCCTCTTCGCAGGGAAGGGGCAACGGCTTTGATCGCAGAGGCGGAGCGCCCGATCGCAGAGGCGGCTTTGATCGCGACAAGGGCGATTTTGTACAGAGCGCTCCCAAGGAGACCTTTAAGGCACAGCCCATCGTTCGCGGTGCTTCCACCAACGTCAATCCCGACGGAACGAGAAAAGGTCCCCGTGTCATCGATACGCACGGTTCTACCGTTGATCTGTCCAAATACGATGAGCGTCTTGACAATTTCGTTTCCGATCAAGATAGCTTCGAGGGTGGCAACCAAAAGCTGAAAAAGCAAAACAACTCTCAGCAAGGCTCTCAAGGCTTTGGCAAGCCTTCCTTTGGAAAGGGAGGAAAAAATGGCAAGGGACGCCGCGGTGCTCCCGGCGCCCAACAGCAACAGCCTGTTTCCTACAAGCCTACGTCGGTAGAGCTTCCCGAGGAGATCGTGGTTGGTCAGCTTGCCTCCAAGCTGCACGTGACGGCGGGCGAGGTCGTAAAGAAGCTGATGCTTATGGGAATGATGGCAACCATCAATCAGGTGATCGACTTTGATACCGCAGCGCTTGTTTCCGATGAATTCGGAATTGAAGCAACGCGCGAGGTCGTTGTCAGTATTGAAGAAAAGCTGTTCGACGAAGCGGAGGATACCGAGGATACTCTGCTTGACCGTGCTCCCGTCGTTTGCGTTATGGGACACGTTGACCACGGAAAGACCTCGATCCTTGACGCAATCAGAAACACCAACGTAACGGCTGGTGAGGCGGGTGGTATTACCCAGCACATCGGTGCGTACCGCGTCAAGGTCAGCGGCAGAGATATTACCTTCCTTGACACTCCCGGACATGCGGCGTTTACCGCAATGCGTGCACGCGGAGCCATGGCGACGGATATTGCGATTCTCGTTGTTGCGGCAGACGATGGCGTAATGCCTCAAACCGTTGAGGCGATCAACCATGCAAAGGCTGCGGGGATCGATATTGTCGTGGCGATCAATAAAATGGATAAGCCTACGGCAAATCCTGACAATATCAAGCAAGAGCTTACCAAGTACGGATTGGTTCCCGAGGAATGGGGCGGAGATGTGATCTGCGTTCCCGTGTCGGCACTTACCCGCCACGGTATCGACGATCTTCTTGAAAGCGTTCTTCTGGTTGCAGACGTCAAGGAGCTGAAGGCAAATCCCAATCGCCGTGCAAAGGGTATTGTTATTGAGGCGAAGCTTGATCGAGGAAGAGGTCCCGTTGCGACGGTGCTCGTTCAGAACGGTACGTTGCACAACGGTGATATTATCATTGCAGGTACGGCGGTTGGACACGTTCGTTCGATGACCGACCATTATGGCAAAAATGTAAAAGCCGCAGCCCCCTCTGTGCCGGTTGAGATCACAGGTCTTTCCGAAGTTCCTTCCGCAGGTGACGAATTCCAGGCGGTTGAGGATGAAAGAATGGCAAGAACGCTTGCAGATCAGAGACGGGATAAGGCAAAAGAGGATGTATTCCGTGCCAATGCCAGAGCCAACCTCAACGATCTGTTTGCGCAGATTTCCGAGGGTGTTAAGGACCTCAACATCATTGTTAAAGCAGACGTGGACGGCTCGGTGGAAGCGGTCAAGGCATCTCTTGTCAAGCTTTCCAATGAAGAAGTTAAGGTGCGCGTGATCCATGCGGCAGCAGGCGGTATCACCGAAGGAGACGTTACCTTCGCGGCGGCATCGAATGCCATTATCGTAGGATTTAACGTTCGTCCCGACAAGAGCGCGCTCGATTCCGCAGAGCGTCAGAACGTTGACGTTCGCACCTACCGCGTCATTTACGAATGCCTTGAAGAAATCGAAGCGGCAATGAAGGGAATGCTGGCTCCCAAATTCCGCGAAAATCTTTTGGGGCATGCCGAGGTTCGTCAGACCATTCACGTTCCCAACGTGGGTACCATTGCGGGATCCTATATTCAGGACGGTAAGGTAACTCGTCAGGCACAGATCCGTGTTGTACGTGACGGTATCGTCATTTTTGAGGATAAGATCTCCTCCCTTAAGAGATTTAAGGATGATGCACGTGAGGTTGCAGCAGGATATGAGTGCGGTATCGGACTTGAAAAATTCAACGATATTAAGATCGGGGATATTCTCGAGGCGTTTATTATGGAGCAGATCCAGCCTGAATAATTCCGATCATAGGAGAAAGTAGGAAAGGGGGGACCCGTATGCATCACGAAAAATCCTGCGGCGCGTTGGTAATCAGGCGTGACGCAGAGGATGGTAGGCAGTATCTTTTGATGATCCGTCATAAAACGGGGGGAACCCGATCCTTTCCCAAGGGGCATATGGAGCCGGGAGAGACCGAATATATGACCGCGGTGCGTGAGGTCTATGAAGAAACCGCTGTGCAGATTCGAATTGACAGCAAATTTCGTGAAACCGTGCACTACAGTCCCATGCCCGGTGTGGAAAAGGAGGTCGTATATTTCCTTACCCATACCAATCAAAAAGAAATTAGGCCACGTGCGGGGGAGATCGCTCAGGTGGAATGGGTTCCTCTTGAGGAGGTCGAACGCTCTTTGACGCATGAGAACGATAAGTTTGTCTTTCGCTCCGCGATGCGCCGCTTGGAACGTGACGAGCAAAGAGCGCGTCAGGCAAAGTAAGCGTAAAAGGCAATTTATGATCCTATCCTGCATAGAATAAAATTGAATTCTATACGCGGAGGGGATCGATATGAAAATGCTTGTTTGGAAAGCTCCTGCTTTTTTGGCACCGCTTTTAAAAAGAATATTCAGGGCGAGGTCAAAGAATAGAAAATAAAAACAGAGGAAGGTGTAAACAATGAAAAAGTACCGTATCAGACTTGACACGATGGCAGACGTTAACCGCTTTGTTGGGATCGCTACCCAAATTCCGGGAAAGCTGATCTTGACCGACGATGAAAATTTTACCGTTAACGGAAAGTCCCTTCTGGGCGCTATGTACACCTTTGAGTGGGATCAGATCTTTTGTCAATCCGACACAGAGATTTACTTTAAGATCAAGGATTTCATCATTGATGAATCCGAAATACATGACGAAAATTCCTGATCATGTCGGGAATGAAAGGAAGTGGACGGTCATACGCAATCTGCGTATGACCGTCCACTTCCTTTTTATCTTTTCTTTACTTTCCGTCGCTGCCTTCATAAATGCTGTCCTCAGTCAAAGCGGTTTTGACCGATTCGCTGAAATAATCCAAAGGATCGACTTGAATGCCACCTACGGTCAATTCAAGATGAAGATGCGGTTCCTCTGCGATTTCTATCATCGCCGTATCTCCCACGTGACCAAGCAACTGACCTGCCTTGATCTCAACTCCGGTGCTGATTCCTTCCGCGAAATCCGCTGCCAGATTTTTATAAACGGATACGGAGTCTCCCGCGTGCTCAATTGCCAGACACCATCCCATCATGGGGTCCTCCCATACTTGGGCGACCTTACCGTCGGCAACTGCCAAAACGGGTGCGGAAGCCTCGGTGGAAATATCAACGCCCAGGTGAACGCGATATTCGTTGAGCGTAGGGGAAAAGACCTGCGTGTCTACACTGTGACGCTTGGTAAGAACGCCTGCGCTGACAGGGAGTGCAAGCTCGGGAACGGTATCCTTGATGGTGGGTTCGCTGTCGCCACTGCCGTCGGGTTCACTTTGCGAGGGGGATTCGGGAATACTGTCGGAGACGTCGGGCGTGGGGAGGGTATCGTCATCCTTCTTGTTGCTGCGGTTGGTTGCTACCGTAACGGCTAAAATGACAGAGAAGGAAAGCAGGATAATAATTGCGGTCATGTAGACCGCACGGTTGATTCGCACCTGCTTCAGCTTTTGATAAAATTCGGATTCCTTCCATTTTTTTAACATTTTTTTGCTCCTTTGATTTTCCGTGATTGCAGATGCATTCCGAGAAAGGAATGCGTCACGCTGGTGTTATTGTTGCCCCGGTTTGGTGATTTATACAACAAAAACAAAAAAATGAAAAAAATATAAAATTTTCACGCGCTATTCATTGTAAATACGTATTTTTTGTTTGATATTCACGAGGCGTTCATAACTTGATGATATAATAAATTATATATTGGGTTTTTGTGCCCTCCGATTGGACGGAGAGGAGATTTTATACGGAAAGGATCGAAAGCGTGATGATAAAAATCGAACACTTGATCAAAAACTACGGTACGAATTGTGCGGTGGATGACATTAGCTTTGAAGTTGGGGAGGGGGAGATCGTCGGTTTCCTCGGGCCTAACGGAGCCGGAAAAAGCACGACGATGAACATCCTTACGGGATATTTGTCCTCCACGTCGGGAAAGGCATGTATTGCAGGGATCGATATTCTGAAAGATCCCATCGGTGCCAAGAAGCTGATCGGCTATCTTCCCGAGCAGCCGCCTCTTTATTTGGATATGACGGTAGAGGAATATCTTAACTTTGCTTACGAGCTCAAGGGCTGCAAGTTGGACCGTCGCGAGCATCTTGCAACAATCTGTGAAACGGTAAAGATCAGCGAGGTACGCCGTAAAACGATCCGCACGCTTTCCAAGGGTTACCGGCAGAGAGTGGGGATTGCGCAAGCCTTGGTTGGAAATCCGCGTGTCATTATTTTCGACGAGCCTACCGTGGGGCTTGACCCCAAGCAGATCATTGAGATCCGCAATTTGATCAGAGGACTTGGCAAGCATCACACGGTCATTCTTTCCACGCACATTCTCCAGGAGGTGCAGGCGGTTTGCGATAGGATCGTGATCATTAACAAGGGAAAGATCGTAGCAAACGAAAAGACCGAAAATATTTCAAACGTTATGGCAAATAATCGCCGCTTCAACGTTAAAATTGCCGGACCTCAAAAGGATGTTCTTTCCATGCTTCGCAGCATGAACGGGATCACCTATGCCGAAACGCTTGCCGAGCGTGATGGGGACTCGTATACTTATATGATCGAGACCGATTTTGGCGTGGATATCAGAAAGAGACTTTTTTATCAGCTTGCAGAGCGCAACTGGCCCTTGGTGGGTATGGAGGCGCTTGGCATGAGTCTTGAGGATATCTTTATTTCCGTTGTTGACTCCGCAGATGCGGACAAGGGGACGGTACGCACCCGTGAGGCGAAATCTCGCCGTGCACGTGCCTCCTCTACGGAGCGCAGCATCGGTGCTGCACTGTACGAGGATGCTCGCAAAAAGAGAAGCGAGGCACCCATCGACGAGGATGACGACGAATAAGCGTCACTAAAAAATCGGACAGAAAGGATAAATATTATGTTAGCCATCTATCGCAAGGAGATGCGTTCTTATTTCATCAATCCCATCGGGTATGTGTATTTGGGTATTTATTTGGTGTTTTCCGCCCTGCTGTGTTGCTATATGACCATTATGGCAGGAACCTACGACACCACCAATTACTTCTTTTACCTTGCACTTTCCTTTATCATTTTGATCCCGCTGCTTACAATGCGTCTGTTTGCAGAGGAGCGTAAGCTCCGTACCGAACAGATGCTCATGACCGCTCCCGTAAGTATTACCGGAATGGTGCTTGGTAAGTATTTTGCCGCATTGACGATGTTTGTCAGCGGTGCGGTGATCTCCACTGTCAACTTTATTCCGCTCTACGTGATCGCAAGCGCTGAAAGCGGAGCAAGCTCTGTTACGCTTTCCCATATCGGTCCTGTAACGGGACAGATCGTAGGTTGCTTTATTGCCATTGTTCTTCTTGGTGCTGCACTGATCGCGGTGGGAACCTTGATCTCTGCCTTAACCGAAAATCAGCTTTCTGCGGCGGTCATTACCATCGGTGTGATTGCGGCGATGGTGCTTTTGAACGTTTTTAACCAGCTGAAGGATGCAAACGGACAACCCCTGATCGGAAGCTACGTTGTTCGCTTTGTAATTGATTGGGTATCGGTGTTGAGTCGATATATGGCATTCAGCAACGGCCTTTTGGACTGGGCAGCACTGGTTTATTACGTTTCCATTGCCTTTGTGTTCCTCTTTTTGACGGTTCGCGTCTATGAAAAGCGCCGTTGGGGTTGATTGGACGGAGGCTTCTATTCTATGAAAAAACACTTCATCCGAAACAAAAAGGTGCGTTATGCGGGTGTCAGCGTCATGCTGACGGTTGCCGTGCTTGTGGTCACGGTGCTTTTTAACGTGGTTGTCAGCAGCCTTGTTACCCGATATAACCTCTACACCTCTCTCATCGGAGAAAAATCCTTTGCCGTATCTACGGAGTGCTTCGAGCTTCTCGATTCCGCTTTTTCCAAGGCAAGAAGCGAGGGGCGCAGCGATCAAGTCAAGATCATTTTCTGCGACGGAGAACGCACGGTTAAAGATTATTCTCACAGAAATTTCTATATTTACAATACGGTACGCGAGCTTTCGGAACGATTTGAAAACATCTGCGTTGAGTACGTGGATATCTATTCCAATCCCACGGATGAGCTCAAAAGCTATACCGTGTCCACAAATCCCCTAACCGGTGAGACCATAGAAACGCCGATCTATCCTCAAAGCGTGATCGTAGTGGCAGGGGATTACCATTGCGTTTACGGTTGGACGGATTTCTATGCATTTTCCTCAAACGAGGATGTTAACAGCCTTTGGGCATATACGGGCGAAAGAAAGATCACCTCGGCGTTGCTTCGCGCGATCGAAGGAAAAACGCGTATCGCCGCGCTTCTTATGAATCACGGTGAAACGCTCGCAGATTATGAGATCATGACACTTCTCACCGATGCGGGTTATACGGTCGTAACCTTGGATATGTATAATGATAAGATTCCGCAAGAGTGCGAGGTGTTGATCAGCTTTAATCCCAAAACCGATCTTATTAATGATAAGCTTTCGGAAAGAAGCGAGGTTGAAATGCTTGACAGCTTTCTTTCGCAGGGCGGGAAATCGTTTTACGTTTTTTTGGAAAAGAATACGAGAGCGCTTCCCAATTTTGAAAGCTATCTTGGTGCTTGGGGAGTAGCTCCCGAGTATCATACCGCCAACGGTGTTTCTTATCGGTACAGTATGCAGGACGATGCTGCCAGTCTGACCTCTGACGGTTGTACGATCTACGGTTCTGAGGCAGGAAGTGCAAAGGCAGAGCTTTTGCCAAGTGCGGAATTTGTCGTTTTTGCAGATGCTACCTCGCTCAAGGTTTCCCCCAACAACTACCAGCCGACAGGGGATGGAAGCTATACGTGGAAGGCAAAATCGCGTACACTTTATCCGCTTTATCAAAGCAGCGAAACCTCCGCGGCATGGGCAAACGGAACGGTTGTCGAGGGCGGTTCCAGAATGATGCTTTCCCTGACCGAGCAAAAAAATGCTACGGGAAATTCCTACGTGGGTGTGATCTCCTCGGCAAGCTTTGCTACGCGTGAATTCCTGCAAAGTGCGGTGTATGGCAACGGGGACGTGCTGTTGCACCTGTTTAAATCAACGGGGGGACCGGATAACGCCGAAGGACTTCGCCTCATTCCCTTTGATTACAGAGAGATCAGTACCATTACGACGGGTCAGATCCTTATGTGGACCGTGGTGCTTACCGCAGTTCCGGCGCTGACGGTTACCGCGGTTGCCTTGATCGTTTTGATCAGACGCCGCCATGCTTAAAATTCCGCGAAAGGAGACACGGAATATGAAAAAAGAAAACAGATGGCGCGCATTCTTTGCCCGCCGCTCTGCCGCTACCGCCCTCACCGTTTGTGTGATCGCGCTGGTGCTTGTGTTGAATATTGTGTTCGGTGCACTTTGCTCGGGAAATTTATGGTACGTGGATCTGACTCCCGAAGGCGGGTATAACGTTTATACCGAAACGACCTCCGAGCGTAAGCACGTAAGGCTTTATACGTTGATGGACGAAACCGTAAACTTTGTTAAATACGTAATCGATAAGGCGAACGAGGACCGTGCCGAAAACGATCCCGTAAAGGTGGACATCATTTTTTGCGCCGATCCCGATATTCTCAAAAGCACGGATACCATGCGTTACGTTTACTATACGGCGTTGAATCTTCAAAAGCAATTTCCGGATACCATTTCAGTTTTTTGTAAGGACGTTTGGAACAATCCCTCCTCTGTAGATATGTATCGCAGTACTGCGTATGCAAATATCTATCAAAGCAATATCATTATTGCCAGTGGATCGGAGTTCCGCGTAACCTCCTTGCGCTCCTATTACACCTACGATTCCGAATCGGATATGTCCGCTCCCGTGGCATACAACGGTCAAAAGGTGTTTGCTCAGCATATCCTTGACGTAACAGGTGCCGAGGCCCCCATTTGCTGCCTTACCACCAATCACGGTGAGGTGTTTGGGAAAAGTGAATATGCACTTGAAAATCGGGATAACTGGCCCGAATATAAGGAATTTATCAAGGTGATCGAAGGGGCGGGATATGAGATCTGCTACCTTGACCTCGAAAAGGATGAGATCCCCGAAAACTGCAGGCTGATCCTTTCCTTCGACCCTCAAACAGATTTTGCTTCCTCCTTCACGGGGGGCGAGGAAAAGAAAGAATCCGAGATCCTTCGCTTGGATGCGTTTCTTGAAAAATCCTATTCCTTTATGGTGTTTACCGATGCCGATACTCCCGCGCTTCCAAACCTTGAGGAATACCTTGAGTTCTGGGGTATTAAAATGCTTCACTATGACGGAAAAGATGCCTCGGGGAAGGAAACGGAGGGGAACTATCGCGTTACGGATTACAAAAATCGTCTTGACGGAACGGGGAGCGTTTTCTCGGCTGAATACGCAAAAGGCAAGGGTGTCGGCAGTGCGGTGATCTCGGACATCATTACCTCCTCGGCTCTTCCGCAAATTGTTTTTTCCAACGCGCGTCCCATCCTTTTTGCAGATACCTTCGAAACGACCTACGTGATGGGGGATGAAAAAGCAGGGACCGAGGCATACAGTTATGCGTACAGCGAAAAGGACGGCACCGTTCGTGCAGCGTTTGATATGTTTCTGGCAGGAAGCAAGGAAACTCCCGCAACGGCATATGCGACCGTTGAAGGGAAGGATCTTGTGGATGCGGATGGGAATCCTATAGGACTTGGCACCGGTATCTATAAAGTGATGACGCTTTCGGCAGAGTCGCGTAAACAGGGCGAGGGAATGGGGTATTCCAATATTGACAGAACCTCCTACGTTTGCGCTGTGGGATCTACGGATATGGTAAAGGATGATATCCTCGGAACGACCTCCTATGGCAACACCGATATTCTCCTCTCCACGCTTCGCTATATCGGAAAGGACGTTAACCCCGTAGGGCTTTCGTTCATTCCTTTACACGATGCTGCGATGGATCTTACGGTTTCGGATTCGACCGGAGCAGAGACGGTTCTTTATACCGAGAAGCAGTTGACGGATATCACCGTGGCTCTTGTTGCCGTTCCCGCATTCGTAACGATCATTGCGTGTAGTGTTGTTCTGATCAGAAGACGCGCTCGCAATTGAGGCATGATATAAACAGGATCTCTTTATTCAATGGGATCCAAAGGAAGGAAACACAGGCGAATTTATGAAGAAAGAAAATACGATGATCAATTTGATATTCGACCCGGGAAAGGGAAGAGTAGAACAGATCTATCGCGAGTCTCCGGCGGGAAAGCCCTTGGGAAAGCTTCCCATCCCAGTGCGCCGCGGGTACCGTTTTGACGGATGGTACTTGGGCGACGTGTCGGTAACGGCAGAAACTGTGGCATCCGAGGAGGATATGCGGCTTGTTGCGCGTTGGAGTCGCGAAAAGATCAAGGATCAAAAGAAATCAATGTTCAAAAAGCAAAAGATCGCATTGCTCTCGCTCTCGATCTTTGCGGTTGTTCTGTCTTTCGTTTTGGTGGGAGTTTTAAATCTGATTTCGATTTACAGTCTTACCGACACGTATACGATCGACGGGGTTGAATACAGCGATACCTATACCATTAAAAAGCATCAAGGTGTGTATAAACTGTTCGATAAAGATGGCGTTCTTATGGAGCGCAATCTTTACGAGGGCGATCGAAATATATACATTGCAAAGAATAGCGGCAATCACTACAGCATCGACGAGGATACGGGAGAATACGAGTTGTTTGTTACCGTTGATACGGAGGGGCTTGAGTCGGCACCGGGACAGCTTTTGCTGATGTATCCGCAGATCAGTGCCAAGGATATTTATTCCATCACCGTCACCCATGGTGACAGCGAGAAACCCGCATACCGATTCCTCAATGAGGGGGAGGGTGTATATATCGAGGGATTTAAGGATTCCTTGATCTCCTATGACGAAAACAAGTACGCATACCTGTGTACTTCGGTAGGATATGCGTTGACCCAAATGAAGCTTGATATCTCCTCCAAGGATTCGGTGGTGCCAAAGCTTGAGGACGGACGTGTTGATTATTCTGTTTACGGCCTTGATAAGCCGCAGGCAACGGTTACGGTCAGTGCCATTAAGGATAAAAAGGCACAAACCTACGAGGCGGATCCGAAACGGACGTACACCTTTTTGGTTGGGGACCGCATCCTTTCGGGCTCCGGATTTTATGCAAAGCTTGACGTGACGGATTCGATCTATATTATTTCCGCTACCTATCTTGAAGAGAGCTTGCTTTTACCCATCGAAAAATTGATCGTTCCCAAGGTCACTCACGCGGTCACGGTCAACGAGCACACCATGGTGCAGGATTTCTTTCTAACTTATCTTGATAGCTGGAAGAGTGGTGATGAGATCCGCGGAAACGCCATCGTTGCCTTCGACTACGAGGAGCTGGAGTACCGTAAAAACACGCTCAAAACGACCACCCCCTTTGTGTGCGATTCGGATCTTTTAAAGGGTATGAGCGGTTATGCGATCAACGATACGAAGGCAAGTGAAGCGCTTAAATTGCTTTACACCTTGGAATGTATCGAATGTCACAGTATTGGGATCAAGAAAAACCCGAATCTCCTTTCGGAGTATGGACTGGATAAAAACGTTTTTTATCTGACCTACAAAACCAAAACGGGTCAATTTGATGAAAAGGGCGTACCGCTTTATGCGACCAATACTCTCATCATCGGGGAGAAGACCAAGGACGATACCCGTTTTGTTGCCTCTTTGGCATATGATATGATCGTAGAGGTGGATCAGTACTACTTCTCTTTCTTGGAATGGGATCATTTTGAATGGTACAGCCAGTACTTTATGAGTGCAGACGTTGCCTACCTCAAGGAGCTTAATTTTGAGTTCGGAGATGAAAAGAGCTACAACTTTACCCTTAACAATGCTCTTTCTTATGCGTTCTTTGCCGACAGCAAAAAGCAGTACGAGCGCAAGAGCGGAGACGTGATCATGACGGACAAAAACGGAAACTATTGGGTTTCTGTAGACGGCGGTGCTCCGCGAAGACTTTTGACCATTGATTTTTCTACGGTCAAGCGCCTTACCCATCGGGAAGCGGCTCTCAATTCCGCCGTAGGAAACGTCCTTTATTGCGAGGATCTGTTCTATTACTACGACAGCAACAAAAAAACAGTTCGTATCACCCCCGATTATGCGCGCGGCGATATTGTCGAAAAGACCGAGACCGGTTATGCCTATACGGCAAAGGGATCCAATATCACCATTCAAGGTGGATTGACTACGGGCACCGTTGTCTATCGCTTTGAACAGGGATTTGAGATCGAGCTTGAGATTGGAACGCAGGAGCTTCTCCTCATTTGTGACCAATATCAAAACGGCTTGGGTGACAACAAAAATCTTTTGGATTACGACTCCACTCGCACCTATACCGACGACAACGGTGTTGCCACGACCGAGCGCTTTGATGCAACCGATAACTTCCGCGAACTTTATATTCAGATCCTTCAGTATTCTTTGCGCGGGGATATCGACGAAAGGGAATTCAAGAAAAACACAGGACTTGAAATTTCGGAATTTTTATCGGGAGAGCGCGCGAAAAAGCCGGACGCCACCATTACGATGGAGGTGGAGGATTACGCATCCATTCTCAACGATTCGGTTGTCTACGGTGCCAACGGTGAGGTGCAGAAGGTACACGCCGAAAACAATTCTCGTCGTTTGGTATTCCGTTTTTATCGCTATTCGGATATGAAGGTCATGCTGACCATTGAGGCGATGGAAAAGGATGAGAACGGTGTATGGCAACCTTCCAAGGAAGCGGTACAGGGAAGATTCTTTGTCAGCGCGGCACAACTTACGAAGCTGGAGTCCGACGTACAGCGCTTGCTTGAAGGTACGTGGATCGATCGCAATGCTAAGCACTGATAAGCAAATTCAAAACCAATCAAACCAATAGAAAAGGCTCGCGCTTTTGATCGATCAAGGTCAAAAGCGCGAGCTTTTTTATAACGTACAGATGAGTTGTTCCAAGGGGGCGTATCCGGTTTGTGAGAGTTTAAGGCGCCGGTCTGCTTCAAGACAGGCGTTTAGTGCACGGGAAAGACGAGCAGGGGAGCTTGACGCAATGCTTTTGCGGTAAAGACCGACCTTGAATTCGTGAAGCTTCAAAGCAGAGGCGATCTGTGCGTTGGAAAGCCCCTCGTTACAAAGCTCGCTTACGGCAACCATATCGCAGATCACACGGGAAACGTCGCCTAAGATCATCAAGGGGTCGGTGCGGCGGAATCGGTAATCTGCAAGAATGGCAAGCGCTGCCTCGCTTTTTCCTTCCATGATCGCGTTGGTAAAGGCAAAAGCGTCGTATTCGGAGGCAGGGGTACATACCAACCGCATCTCTTCTTGCGTAACCGCGGTTTTTCCATGGGATAAAACGTAATAGGAGAGCTTGTCTATCTCGTTTGCAAGGATATACATACTGTGTCCGCAATATTCGGGGAAGGCGGAACAAAAAGCCGGATCGGCATCTACACCGTTATGCGCAAAATGCTTTTGCACCCATGCGGCGAGCTTTTGCGTGGTGCATCGGTCAAATTGTACGGGGGTAAGAAATTCCGAAAGCTTTGAAAGAGTAGGTGAGGGGCGCTTTGGCAGAATTCCGGGAGTAAGGCAGTCCGCGGCGGCAACGACGATGAGTGTGTTGTAGTCGTACTCCTCAAGCGCCTCCAGTGCAGTGCAAAATTCATCCAATTCACTTTGACGCATGGTATTGAAGTTGAGCCCGGTGAGGGTAATGATCTTTCTGTCTTCCATCATGGGCATTGGCATCAACGCGTCGACCAGAGCACCGATTTCAAAACCTACGGCATCCAAACGGATATCGTTGAAAAAAGAAAAAGAGGGGTCGGGGCAAAGTGTGTCTCTTGCCAACTTCACGGAAAAGCTTTTTAAATAATCTTCATCGCCAAAAAAAAGATATCCCGTACGCGGCGCGCTCTTGATCTCCTTTTTAAAGTCGGCTTCTTTGATGATCTCCGTAAAAACACCCCCTCTTTTTTCGAATCCCGTTTGGTTATCCGTACATATTCTATCATTTTTTTAACGGTGCGTCAAGCGTTTTGGTAAGGTTTTAATTATTTTGAAAAAAATCGAAAAAAGTCTTGACAAAAAGGAAAGAATCGGTTATAATATAGCGTGTCATTGTGTAAAAAAGCGTATTCCAAGCTTGAAAAGGTGAAACGCTTCCGATCTATATCTAAAGGAGGTGCAAACGATGCTCAGAACTTATCAACCGAAAAAGCGTCAGAGAAAAAAGGAGCATGGCTTCAGAAAAAGAATGAAAACTGCTGACGGCAGAAACGTACTCAAAAGAAGACGTGCAAAGGGCAGAAAAAGACTGACCTATTGATTTACCGATTCCAACATAAAACACCGACTGCCGTGAAGCGTATCGCGCCCTCGCCGTCGGCGTTTTTGTTTGTACGGACATTTTTGTTTTTTACACATTTTTCGACGGAAGTAAGCCTTTAAGGGGAAAGCAATGAAATACACTACCATCAAGGAACACCATCTTTACAATAAGACCTTTCAAAAAGGGGCTCGGTTTTCGGGACGACTTGTTTCCGTATTCGTTTTGCGCGACCTGGCGGCAAAAAGATTGCGAAAAGAAAATCCCGAAAAAAAGTACTACAACCGTTTTGGAGTTTCTGTCACCAAGCGTGTGGGGGGAGCCGTGCAAAGGAGCCGTGTTAAAAGGATCCTGCGTGCGGGCTACCGTGCCGTAGAGGGGGAGCTGAAAACGGGATATCTTGTGGTGCTTAGCCCACGGGAAGGAATTCTTGCGGCAAAATCCACCGACGTGGAGGCTGAGCTTCGCTATGCCTTTCGTCGCTTGGAAATGTTTCGAAACGGGCGGGAGCCATGAAGCATTTGTTTATTTGGCTGATCAAGTTTTATATGAAACACTTGTCAAGGCTAAAAAGGCAGCCTTGCTGCAGATTTACGCCTACCTGCTCCGCATACGCCCTCCGTGCATTCCAAACGCGCGGATTTTTTGTGGGATTCCTTTTGACGTGTATGCGGATCGCTCGTTGTCAGCCGTTTGCTGCGGGAGGGTATGATCCCGTTCCCGTAAAGGGGCTTCGCAATCCCCGTTATACTGCTGTTCCCATGACAAAATACTATTATCCCGAGGAATACGGTTTTGAGAAAGAGACCGATGAAGACGTGACACAGTGAACCCGCTACGCCGTGCGGCGAATCGACACAGACGGCGTTAAACCCAAATACAGAAGGGGGATTTCCGTATTTTACGGAACCATTACCATGAAAACAACAAATCGGATTTTTAGCGGTCGCATTCTTGCCGCGGTATTGGCTCTGGTGCTTCTTTGTGTGGCACTGGTGTCTTGTGGCGGTCAGGCGACACCTACACTTTACAAAACGGAGATCAGCTTCGATTCTCCCGAGGAGTTTGAAAAGCATGCGCTTTCCCCCTCGGACATGAATCGTATTCTTGCTATTTTCGCATCCGCATATGCAAAATTTGATGCTCAAGAGGCGTTGATCGCGGCAAATCGCGGATATGACATCACTACGGGAGCTGACAACGGCAACACAAAGGAAGAGTATCCCGATATTGGGATGAATCTCACCGCTGTCAAAAATGTGATCAAAAAGGCAAATGCCGAGGCAGGAGATTCCAAGCTGAACGATGCTGAACTTGCCGAGCTTTTCAAAAAGCTTGATGCCAAGTCCGAGGGCGCAAAGCTTGACGTAGAAAGCATGATCGCTGCAATGAGAGAAGAGATCAAACCCTCCTCTCCCGCTTTCCTTGACAGTATTATGATCGGCATTGGTGCCGTCCTGAACTGGATCACCGGCATTTTGCCCTTTAACAACTACGTTCTCGGTATCTGCGTCTTTGCGATCTTGATCGAGATCCTGATGATCCCGTTTGCCATCAAGCAGCAGAAAAACTCCATTAAACAGGCAAAGCTCCGTCCCAAGGAAATGGCGATCAAGAACAAGTACAAGGGTCGTAACGATCAGCCCACCATGCAGAAGATGCAGGCGGAGATCCAGGAGCTTTATCAAAGAGAAAACTTCAGCCCCGCCAGCGGCTGTCTTCCTCTTTTGATCCAGCTTCCCATCATCATGATCCTTTACTCCATCGTTATGGATCCTTTGCACTACGTGTTGGGACAGGACGGCTCCTTTACCGCGGTCCTCAACGAGTTTGCCACCACCTGCCGTGCAGCCGGTGGACTTGGACTTTCCGTTGATGCAGGTCGCGGAAGCATCGAGCTTCTTTCCCGTATCGGAAGTCAGGCAAACGTGATCGATACGCTTGGGAATTTTGAGTTTTATACCTTTGGTGAGGGTGTGCTCGAATCCTTGGGGAAGGCGCTTAACAGCGTACCCAATTTCAATATCGGTCCGATCAACTTCGGTATGACTCCCGGATTTGACGGCGGATGGGAACGACTTGTTCTTCTCTCGGTTCCCGTAGTGACCTTTGTGACTTATTTTGTCAGCTCTAAGCTTAATCGCAAGCTGATGTATCAGTCCGCTATGAACGATGCTTCCAATCCCCAGGTTGCTTGCTCCAACAACATGATGGATATTACGATGCCCGCAATGTCTACCTTCTTTACCCTGGCGGTTCCCGCTCTGATCGGTGTTTACTGGGCATTCCGCAGCTGGCTCGGGCTTCTTAAGACCTTTATCATCGCACGTGCGATGCCTCTTCCCGTATTTACCGAGGAGGATTATAAGGCGGCGGCAAAGGAAATGGCAGGAAAGAAAACTGTGACGAAGTCTGCCAGAGCAGGCGCGGTCCGTTCTCTCCACTATATCGACGACGAGGATTTTGAGGACACGAGAGAAAGAGGTCTTGCCCGTCGTGCGGCAATCGAGGAAAGAGAAAAGGAAGAAGCGGAGAAGCGTGAGAAAAACGCAAAGATGAGTTCTGCTCCCCTAAAGGAAGAACGCATGACGCGCGACAAGAAAACCACCGAAAAAGAAAGCGGCGCTTCCGGGAAAAAGGACGCTGTTGACGACAAATCTGAAGATAACGACAAGGACGAGGTATAATTGTGAAAAAGGAATTGATTGTAACGGCAAAGACCGTTGAAGAAGCGAAGGAAAAGGCTGCTGTGGAGCTTGGAATTGATGCGGAGCTCCTTGAAGTCACTGTTTTGGAAGAAGGGAAGCGTGGCTTCCTTGGAATCGGTGCCACAGAGGCAAAAATTTCTGTTTCCTACACACCCGACGGAGCTGATATTGCTTGCGATTTTATTGCAAAGATCGTGTCCGATATGGGGCTGGATCTCAAGATCGAGAAAAAGGCGGGCAACAACGACGACGTTCTGATCACCGTAGATGGAGAAGGAGCAGGTGCCCTCATCGGACATCACGGTGAGACCTTGGATTCCCTCCAGTATCTTGCAAATCTTGCGGCAAATAAAAAGGTGAAGGGCGAGAAGCGCGAGTACGTAAAGATCACCTTGGATATCGAGGGATATCGTGCAAAGCGTGAGGAGGCTCTCCGCGCATTGGCAAGACGTATGGCGGCAAAAGTCGTCAAGTATAAGAAGAGTGTGATGCTTGAACCGATGAATCCTTACGAGAGAAGGATCATTCACTCCGAGATCCAGGGCTTTGAAGGCGTTTCCACCAATTCCATCGGCGCTGAGAACAACCGTCGTGTGGTAATGTTCTTGGATGACTCCGAGAAGGATACGTCCGCTGTAATCTCGGATGACGAGGAATAATTTTACAGGAAAATAAAAAAAGGCGGGGGTGCCGTGCAAATGCTTTGCACCGCCCCCGCCCTTCTTAAAAGGGAGGAAGCAAATATGATGTTGGGAGATACCGTTGCCGCTATCAGTACACCGCGAGGAAAGGGCGGCGTTGGAATGATCCGTGTGTCAGGTGCGAGGGCTGTAGAGATTTGCGAGAATGTTTTTTTGCCGAAAAACGGAAAAGCATTGTCTCAAATCCCTGCGCGAACCGCTGTTTACGGTTCGATCCTTGCTAAAGAGACCGACGGAAAACGTATAAGTATCGACGATGGCATTGCCACCGTTTTCCGTGCTCCCGCCTCCTTTACAGGTGAGGACACTGTAGAGATCACCTGTCACGGCGGTATTTTACTTTGTGAAACGGTGCTCGCTGCCGTCATCGCCTCGGGTGCTCGTGCTGCCGAGGCAGGAGAATTTACACGTCGCGCCTTCCTTTCGGGAAAGCTGGGACTTTCCGAGGCAGAGGCACTGGGAGATCTTTTAGAAGCTAAGACGCACGCGCAAATGAAGCTTGCCCACGCGGGAATGCGAGGAAAACTATCGCTTTGCTGCAAGAAGATCTATGACCGACTGTGCGCCGTTTTGGCAGAGATCTACGTAAAGATCGACTATCCCGACGAGGATCTTGCAGAAACGAGTGCCGAGGAAGCGGCACAGCGCTTGGAGGAGATCGCACGGGAGCTGGAAGCGCTTGCCGATACCTACAAAACGGGACATGCCGTGGCAGAGGGGATCGCGACCGTGATCTGTGGTAGACCCAATGCGGGAAAGAGCTCGCTTTACAATTTGATTCTTGGACGGGAGGCGGCGATCGTGACCGAGGTGGAGGGGACTACCCGTGACGTGCTTTGCGAAACGGTTGCCTTTGGTGACGTGACGCTTCGGTTGTTTGATACTGCCGGATTGCACGAAACCGAGGATCCCGTTGAGCAGATCGGTATTGAACGCGCACACCGCGCCATGGAGGAAGCAGAGTTGATCCTTGCGGTTTTTGATACAAGTGTTCCCCCTGTTGCCGGAGAGCTGGATCGGATCAAGCAGATAGAGGAGAGTGGTGTTTCGGTCATTGCGGTGCTCAACAAATCCGATCTTGGTACAAGTTATACCGAGGAGTATGCCGCACAATTTAAAAACAGCGTTTCCGTCAGCGCGAAAAACGGAGAAGGAATTGAGTTGCTTCGCATGCTTGTTGCCAAGCTGTTTCTCGAAGGCAGCCTGGATCTTTATGGAGATGCCGTTGTCGCAAACGCACGGCAGTACGGCGCCGTGCTGTCGGCTCTTGAAAGTGTGCGCCACGCAGCGACGTCTCTTGTACAGGGATATCCCCTTGAAATAGGCTGCGCTGATGCCGAGGCAGCAATGGAGTCGATCTCCGCCCTCGATGGACGTGCTGTTTCTGAGGATATCGTAAGCGAAATTTTTTCACATTTTTGCGTAGGGAAATAAAGAATATGGAATATACGAAACAAAAGGTCAAGGCGCTTGCCGAGACGGCACACGTTTTTCTTGATGAGGAACGAATTGACACTCTGTGTAAACTGATGGAAAATATGGAAGATCTTGCTGTTTTTTCCGAGGATGTCGTACTACCTACCGAACTCTTTGAGGACGCCATCACGATTGATGGAATGCGCGAGGATAGCTTGGAGGAGTGTATGAAGAGGGAGGATGTTTTAAATATTTCTCCCGCGCATACAGACGGGTGCATAACCGTTCCACGCACGGTGGAGGAAGGTATATGAAGGAGCTTTTAAAACGAAGTGTGTATGAGCACCGCGCCTCTCTTGATCGACGTGAGTACTCATCACAAGAGCTGACCCGAGCATACCTGAATGCCATTCTTGAAAAAAATGAAGCGCTTGGGGCGTTTTTGTATGTAGATGAAGAGGGGGCGCTGGCGCGAAGTGTCGAAAGCGACCGAAGAATGCGTTGCGGCGAGGAAAGGGGCTTTCTTGAGGGGATCCCGTATTCGCTCAAGGACAATATTGCCGCACAGGGACTTCCCATGACGTGTGCTTCAAGAGCGCTGGAGGGATACGTCTCTCCCTACGACGCAACCGTCACCGAGCGACTTACGGCAGCAGGCGCCGTTTTGCTGGGAAAAAATAACATGGATGAATTTGCGATTGGAAGCACAGGCGAGCAGTCCGCATACGCAATGATAAAAAATCCGCATGATACGCGGCGTGTTGCCGGTGGATCTTCCGGCGGAAGTGCGGCGGCGGTCGCGGCAGGTCTTGTTCCGTTTTCGTTGGGAACCGATACCGGTGGTTCCGTTCGCCATCCTGCGGCATTTTGCGGCACCGTTGGCTTTAAACCGACCACGGGACTTTTGTCACGCCACGGTGTGGCGGCGATGGCATCCTCCTTGGACTGTGTCGGTATTCTTTCAAGGTCGGTAGAGGATTGCCGTGCCATCCTTAAAATCCTTATGGGAAAGGACGCGCGTGATATGACCTCGTTTTGTGGCAAGGATGCAAAAGAGGTTGGCTCCCGCGAGAAGCCGCGCATTGCGATTCTTAGATGGGACGAAGACGACTGTGTTTCAGCTGCTGTCAGAGGGGCGGTAAAACAGGCGCAAGAGCGTTTGACGGCCTCGGGGGCGCAATGCAGTGAAGAAGTGCTTCCAAACCCCAAAAATATATTGGCGGCATATACGGTGCTTTCCGCCTGCGAGGCGGCAAGCAGCCTTTCACGCTACGACGGGGTATGCTTTGGCAGAAGAGGGGATGATACTACGCTTTCCGCGCTTTACCGGACCAGCCGTGCCTTGATCGGGGACGGTGCCATGGCAAAGATCCTTTTCGGAATGGATATGCTTTCGAGTGAGGGGCGACAGCGCTATTATCTGCATGCTCTTCGTGCGCGCGAGGAGTTGTGCGAGGACGTGAAGAAAATAACCGAGCATTACGATCTTATTCTATCTCCCGTTGCGGCAACGTCGGCGTTTGAAATCGGAAGTTCTACTAAAAAAGATCAGGCACTTTGTTCGGCGCTTTGCGGCGTGCTTGCAAATCTTTCCGGTCTCCCCGCGATCTCTTTGCCGATGGGAAGGGACGAAAACGGGATGCCCCTTGCCGTACAGCTTTGCGCGGGGAAGGAAAAAGACCTGTATCTTCTTTCCCTGGCGCAACGTCTTATGACGGGAGAAGAATACTGAAACAAAGGAGAAAATGATTTGGGTACTTGCAATTACGAGGCGGTGATCGGACTTGAGGTCCATGCGGAGCTTCGCACGAAAACCAAAATCTTTTGCGCGTGTCCCACCGAATTTGGGGCGCCGCCCAACACGCATTGCTGTCCTGTATGCCTGGGACTTCCGGGGGCAATGCCAAGGCTGAATAAACGTGCCGTTGAGCTTGGCGTTATGGCGGGACTGGCTCTTGGATGCAAGATCTCGGAAGTTTGCCGCATGGATAGAAAGCACTATTTTTATCCCGATCTTCCAAAGGGATATCAAATCTCACAGGATGACGCGCCTCTTTGCAGAAACGGTGCGTTGACGCTTCTTGACGAGAATGAGGAGCGGCGCACGGTTCGCATTCGTCGCATCCACATCGAGGAGGATGCGGGCAAGCTTTTGCACGAGGGAAGACAAACCTTTGTTGATCACAACCGCTGCGGTATTCCTTTGATCGAGATCGTTTCCGAGCCGGATATCCGAAGCGGGTGGGAGGCGGCGGAGTATCTGCAAGCTTTACGGGATATTCTTGTAACCGCAGGCATTTCCGATTGCCGCATGCAAGAAGGATCCTTGCGTTGCGACGTTAACGTATCGGTAAGAAAAAAAGGGAGCTTGGCGCTTGGCACCAGATGTGAGATCAAAAACATCAATTCTTTTTCTTTTGTTGAAAAAGCGGTTGATTTTGAGGTCAAACGACAGATCTCTTTGCTTGAGCAAGGGGAGAGGATTGTTCCGCAAACGCGGCGCTACGACGAAAAAAGCGGAGAGACGGTGCTGATGAGAGCCAAGGAAAGTGCAACGGATTACCGTTATCTTTATGAAGCCGATCTGCCTCCCATCCGCATTCGAAAGGCAGATATCGAGCGTCTTTCTTCGTTGATCCCCGAGTTACCCATGGCGCGTGCCGAAAGATTTTCAAAAACGTTTGGACTGACACTTGCACAGGCAATGCTTTTGGTGTCAAATTTTGCTCTTGCCAATTATTTTGAAGCGGCAGCAGAGCAGGCAAGCTCTGCACGGATCGTATACAATCTTCTTGTCAGCGAGCTTTTGCGTATCTGCTCGCGAGATCCTTTTTCGTGTCCCGTTTCTGCACAGCGCCTGCGTGAGGTGGCTGATCTTTTTGCCGACGGTACGATCAACAGCGCCACTGTAAAAAAATTGTTGGCACGCCTTGCGAAAGAGGATCTTTCGCCCACAGAGGCGGTGGAAAGGGAAGGGCTTGCGGTCATTCGTGATCGCGTACAGCTTGGGCATTTTGCGGAGGAGGCGATGGCGCTGATGCCAATGGCGGTACAGTCCTACAAAAATGGGAAGACGGCATCTCTTGGTGCGCTGATCGGACGTGCGATGGGACTTACGGGGGGGCGCGCCGATCCGGAGCTTTTGCAAGCGTTGTTGATTGAAAAAATAAACGGGGAGGTATGACGCTTTATGATTTATGAATATTCTCCTGTTCTGCCAAAGAAAAAAGAAAAGCTTTTGTGTTGGCTTTTTCTTTTGCTGGGGGCTTCCTTGTTTGTAGGCTCCATGCTTCCGGGACTTTCCTTTCGGTGGATCTTGCAGCTTTTTTCCTTCGCGTTTTTTGTGGCTTTTGTAATGCTGTTTTCCCTTTGCATCATGCGAAGCTACGTATATACGGTGGAGGAGGGAAGGGAAGGGAGCCTTGATTTTGTGATCACCGAGTATTACGGGCGGCGCCGCACGGTCGTATGTCGCGTTGCGCTGCATTCGGTGCGTTCGGTCGTTGCGTACGGTAAAAGCAACCCAAAGATAGCATCACAAAAGACTGCTTCTCAAAAGAAATTTGTGTATACGGCTGTCCTTTTTGATACGCCGCGCTATCTTGTTGAATTTGAGGAAGCGGAAGAACGCTTCTGCGTTTGTATTTGTGCCGATGATAAACTTTTGCAATTTTTGAATTTTCCGTGAAGAGAAAGAAATAGCAATATTTGTCTCTTCTCCACCAAAAAGTGTCTTGAAAAAGCGCATAAATTGTCTTATAATATTCTTGAGAACGTTTTCGTTCTTTAGATTGTAATGATAAGGAGATACAAAATAATGACTTTTCCTGTTGCAATTCAGGTCTATTCTGTCAGAGATGATGCCGCACGCGATCTTTACGCAACTCTTAAAGAGTTGAAAAAGATGGGGTACGACGGTGTTGAGTTTGCGGGGCTTTATGGGAATTCTCCCGAAAAGGTAAAGGAAATGTGTGAGGAGCTTGGGCTGGTTCCGCTTTCTGCACACGTTCCCTATCTTGATATGATAGCAGACCCTGAGGGGGTGCTCTCCGCTTACGCAACTATTGGATGTAAGTTTGTTGCGGTTCCGTATCTGACCGAGGAATATCGCCCCGGTACGCCTCGCTTTGCGGAGGTGATCGAGAACGTTAAAATTCTCGGTGCCGCGGCAAAGAAGCTGGGAATGCAGCTTCTCTATCACAACCATGACTTTGAATTTACAAAGATCGACGGAAAGTACGCTTTGGATATCCTTTACGATAGCGTTTCAGAGGATCTGCTCCAAACCGAGCTTGATACCTGCTGGGTCAACGTAGGTGGCGAAGATCCTTCCCAATATCTCAAAAAGTATGCAGGGCGTGCTCCTGTGGTACATCTTAAGGATTTTGTGGGTGAAAAATCCGAGAATATGTACGAGTTGATCGGCATCGAAAAAAAGGCAGAAGCATCTGCCGAAAAATTTGAATTGCGCCCTGTCGGAAGCGGAAAACAGGATTTTCCTGCCATCCTCAAGGCATCGGAGGAATCGGGCGTTACCTGGGTGATCGTCGAGCAAGACAACCCCTCTATGGGACTTACGCCCATGGAATGCGCCGCAAAGAGCCGTGCGTATCTTAAGACCATTGGCTGTTAACCAAGATCCAAACATTCAAAAATATAAAACGGAGGAACAGAATCATGGGATTGGATGATTTTAAAAAGAACCAAGAGAAAAAGGTGATCGACACCGCAAAGAAGGTACGCGTTGGTATTATCGGTACCGGTTGGATCGCCGATGCGCACATTGCTTCTTATCTGAGACAGCCCGACGTAGAGATCGTTGCGGGTGCCGACCTTATTCCCGGCAAGGCAAAGGCATTTTTTGAAAAGCATGGGGTAGAGGGCGTGAAGACCGATTACGCATCTCACAAGGAAATGCTTGCGGACAAGAGTCTGAAGCTTGACGCGGTTTCCATCTGTACCTACAACCGTCAGCACGCGCAACCCGCGATCGATTCACTCAACGCAGGTGTGAACGTGCTTTTGGAGAAGCCCTTCACCGTCACCCTCGACGAGGCGGTAGAGGTGATCAGAGCAGAAAAGGCGAGCGGAAAGATCCTTTCCATCGGACACCAGCCCAGAATGGACGCCAATATGCAGATGATCAAAAAGATCTGCCAGTCCGGGCAGCTTGGTAAGATCTACTACATCCAGACGGGCGGCGGCCGCCGTCGCGGTATTCCCACGCCCTATGGCACCACTTTCATCGAGGATAAGACCGCCGGTCTTGGTGCGCTCGGTGATATCGGTTGCTATTCTCTCGATATGGTGCTCAACGCAGTGGGCAACCCCAAGCCTCTTACGGTTTCGGGCTACAAGTCCAACTTCTTCGGTACCGATCCTAACTATAGCAATTACGTAAAAACAGGACATCCCGAATATGCATCCATCTTCGGCGTTGACGATTTCGCGGCAGCGTTCGTTCGTCTTGAGGGCGGTATCATTCTTGACTTCCGTATCGCTTGGGCAATGAACCTCGATACCGCAGGGGATACCATCATCATGGGCACCAAGGGAAGCCTTCGTATTCCTTCCACCGAGTGCTGGAACGGTACGGTCGGCGGTGCTATGACCATTTATCACGAGGTGTGCGGCGAGCAGACCCAGACTACGGTTCCGGTCATTAAGATGGAGGAGAATCTCTTCGATCTTAAGATCCGCACCTTCCTTGATGCCGTTAAGGAAGGCGGAAAGGCTCCCGTTCCTTCCTCCGAGATCCTCTACAACCAGGCGATCATCGACGGTATCGCAAGAAGTGCCGAGGCAGGCAAGGAAGTAGAGATCGTAATTCCCGAGATCTGATAGATTTACATAACAAAAAGGAAGTGAGGCTTGGGCTTCTCTTCCTTTTTGTTATGTAGGGCTTTGGTGAGCCGCAAATGAGTCTTGTCGTTCTATATAGGAATGTCGCACATAATGTCGTCCGCTTTTTTCGCGTTTTGATGAAAAATGACAAAAGTGATAAAAAGTTGAAAAAACCTATTGACAAAAGGAAAAGGAAATGGTATAATATGCAAGCTGTCGACCCGAGTGGCGGCAAACCGCGAGAGAGGCGAAAGAAAAACCCGAAAGAAAAGCGAAAAAAATCAAAAAACTTTTCAAAAAGGTATTGACAAAGCCTTCCGGAAGTGGTATAATAATCGGGCTGTCGTAAAAACGGCAGAGATGATCCTTGAAAATTGAACAACAAGAGAGAAGTACAAAGC
>JAZNEQ010000121.1:0-11314 GCA_045588715.1 Eubacteriales bacterium
CGCACCTCTCGGTGAATCAATTTTTGATGAATTTTTGTGGGGCGAGGCGCAGGGAAGTGTGGACTTTTGGGTCCGAGCCACGCAAAAAGGCGCGGAAATTGATCGTCGAGAGGCTCGTTGGTTCGAGTCCCGTTTGGTTACTCAACGGAACGTTTCCACCAACTGCTCCACAAAACATCGTACATAGTTCGGCTGTGTATCAAAATGGTGGAAAAACACGTACGTGTCGCGATATATCTCACCCACGTCGCGCAAAATTACATGATCTGAAAATTGTCCGCGCCACGAAAATTCCGGGGCAAGCGACACGCCCATTCCCAATTCCACGTATTTGCGAATGTACGCAGGGTCATCGGTCTGTACTGTGAATTTAGGTAAAAAACCTGCATTCTTGCATGCCGCTTCGGTGATCTCACGCAAGCTGCTTCCCGAATTCATGGAAATAAAACCTTCTTCCGCAAAATCTGCCAACGTCACCGATTCTTTTTTTGCAAGCGGATGGGATTCCTCTATTGCAAGATATAGCTTTTCCCGTCGCAGCAAGCGTTTCTCCATGCCCGCACAGCGTGCTACGTCATGTGCGATCACGAGATCGTAAGCTGACGGATCGTTTAATACACCGTGGTTGAGCAAAAAATTCACCTGCGGATGGTCGGCGCGAAACGATTCAATTGCCAGCGTTACCGCGCGGCGGTTGGCCCCTATAAACATCTCGATCTCACCGCTTACCCCCGCGCGGCTTTCCTCAATGCGCCCCTTTGCCCGATCGATCAGGGAAAGCGCTGCCTTGATCTCCCCGTAAAATATTCTGCCGTCGGGATTGAGACGGATTCGGTTCGCGTTCCGGTAAAACAGCGTTGTGCCCAACTCGGACTCCAAGCGATGTACCGATTGCGAGATCGCAGATGGCGGAACATGAAATTTTTTTGCAGTTTGCGAAAAATTTTCACTTTGTGCGGCATCACAAAAATAAGTTAACTGCAATATTTCCATTGGTGATCTCCTTAAAAATATCTTGTGTTATCTATTATACCATAACGTTGATGTGAAAGCAATACGCTGAATTTCATTTTTTACAAAATGAAATTCCTTTTTTTTCTAAATCCTCTTGCATTTAGCGCAAAAACGATATATAATATATAGCGTAAAATCGCTATATATCAGAGGGGGACCGATGGTGAAAAACAATTATATGACGATCACTGAGGCATCGGAAAAGTGGGGCTTGTCGCCGCGCCAGGTGCAGCACCTGTGCACACTTGGATCCGTTATGGGCGCGGTTCGCTTTGGGCGTGCCTGGATGATCCCAAAGGATGCTGAAAAGCCGCTTGACAGAAGAACCAAAGAGGCAAAGCAGAACAAAAATACGGAAATATCCGCACTTCCAATGCCGCGCCAATCTCCCTTTCTCAATATGACCAATCTTTACACGAAGGCAGGGGAAGCAGACAGGGTGATCGCTTCTTTGGCGGATAACCCCGAGGCGCAAAGCTTGTTTGCTGCCGAGATCGCTTACTGTCGTGGAGAAATTGACAAGGTGATCGCCCACGCAAGCGAATTTTTGCGTTTGCATTCGGGATTTTACGCAGTTAACGCCGGGGGTATGCTTTTGGCCCTTGCCTCTACGTGGCGCGGAGATATATCCCTTTACAGACAAGCGAAGGTGCATATCTGCGAAGCCCCTTGGAAAACGCCTGAGGATAAGCAGATCATGGCGCTTTCCCTTGCCTGCGTCGACACCGCCGTGCGCGATATTTCCATCGAGGGTTACCCGGAATGGTTCAGATACGGTCAGTTTGAGCATCTCCATCCCGATTCTCACCCTGCGGCAAAGGTGTTTTATATCAAATTTTTTATCGTAGTCGCACAGGAGCAGGCAAAGGGCAAGATCAAGCTTCCCGACGTAACGGGAATGGGACTGATGCGCGTGATCCCTTATATTGCCGAGCCGCTGATCTCCCGCGTGGTTGCGGAAGAGTTGATCATTCCCGAAATCTATCTGCGTTTGCTTGTGGCGGTCGCTTACCATCAGCTTGGCGAGGACGAGCGGGCGATCCCTCATATAGATAAAGCGATCGATCTTGCCTTACCCGACAATTTACTTGGCATTCTGGCGGAGCACAGGCGAAATCTTGACGCACTCCTTGACGATCGGTTAAAACAGAAGGACACGTCTGCCCTTGAGCGCCTTAAAAAGCTACATGAAGGCTGGATTGAGGGGTGGACAAGGTTACATAATTCGCTGCTTTCAAGAAACGTATCTCGCGCCTTGACGATTCGGGAAAGAGAGATCGGCAGGCTTGCCGCCTTTGGACTGTCCAACGAGCAGATCTCGGAAAGGCTTTTCATTACCGTGGACTCAGTAAAGAAAGCGATCTTCCGGATCATGAATAAAACGGGTGTCAACCGGCGAGAGGAGATTGGCGCTTACGTGTAAAATTTGTCCACTTTTTTGAGCTTGAAAGTGCCGCAAAAAAACAAAAAATCCTGTATAATGGTTGCATCAAAGCCGTTATACGGGATTTTTTAAATGCGAAAGGAGGAGCGCGGAGATGGTGGGGATAAAAGAAGGTGATCTTTACCGGTGCTTCGAGCTTGGCGGTCGCGGCATTGAGTTGCGGTACGGCTATTACGATCCCGATCTGGAACGCGGCAATATAGAGCCAACTCCGATCTATCCGAATTTCAAGGCTCATCCGCTATACACCGAGGGCGGTACTCCCTTCGTTACGGCAGATCAGGATATCTGCAAGCATTTTGACCCAAAGCCCGACATATCAAGCGAGGGCTGGTGCAACGATTGCAAGCACTTTGAGCGGCACGAGGAATTTATAGGGCTTTGCCGATGTCCTTTGCTTCAAAAGAAGAACGAGCAGGGAATAGAATGTTAGTGTAAAAACGAGAAGGTCAGATCCCAATTTACCCATTCGGAGGAAACAAAATGAAAACAAGAGCAATAAAGATCACAGTCATATTCACAATGATCATATTGATCGCTGCTTTCGGCATCTTCGCACTGACGGTGAGTGCGGCAACCTGTACCTGCGAAGCCGAAGGCGCGAACTACCACAGCAATACCTGCCCCGCATACGTAGCTCCGCCTACGGGGAAGGTCTCCGTACCGTATACGGGCTCGCCCCAGCTGCTGGTCAATGAGCCCGAACCTGCGGAGGGGTTTGTTTGGGGCTATATGACGGGTGGACGCACCAGCGATGCCTTTGTCACCATTCCCAGTGAAGACGGCTTCACGCCTCCCAAGAGAACCGACGTTGACAGATATATCATCTACGTTTTCGCGGTGCGGGAAGAGCACGTGAATTCGGAGGCTATCTTTGACTATTTAAGCAGACACCTTACCTACTTTTACGTGACTCTTCATCCCACGGTAGCTTCGGCTCCCGTGGCGGCAGAGGACCTGTGGGCAGACGGAACTGCCAAAACACTCATCTCTTCCGAGGGAGTGGTTGCAGGCGGGATCAATCCCGGTATGCTTTACTCGGTGACCGACGTCACGGCAACTGCCCCCGGGAGCTTCTCGTCCGTGCTTCCCACAGCTTCGAAGGCGGGAAGCTATAAGGTGTGGTACAAGGCGAGCGCAGACTCCACGTCTAACTTAAATTCTCCTGCGATCAGACTTGAGCAGCCAAGCTCCGAGGCGCAGTTCGTTATCGCTACCGTAAAAGCACCCCAAATCAAGATCGCAGAAGACATAGAGCACGGCACTGTTGAGACGTCGCCCACCGAAGCGGAGGTGGGTATGAATATCTCTCTCCATCCAAAGCCCGACAGGGGTTACGTTGTGGATCGCGTGACGGTTACCGATACAAGCGGCACTCCCGTGGTCGTGGAAAACAACTCGTTTACGATCATGGACTGTGACGTTACCGTATCTGCAACCTTCAAGCGCTGTGCGCACGAGGGCGGCGAGCACGAGGACGGTGTTTGTCTTGAGTGCGGCGGCTACATCCCTGCCGCGAAGAATGCCGACGGCTACTACGAGATCGCAAACGCAGGTAACCTCTTTTGGTTTGCAGAAGAGGTCAACCGCGACATTCACGATGACGATGGCGACGGCGACAAGACCTTCGTCAGGGCAAAGGCGATCCTTACGGAGGATATCGACCTTGAAGATCGTCCTTGGATCCCCATCGGTGCTATGAAAAGTGCGGGAGATACTGCGGAAAATTATTTTGCAGGAATCTTTGACGGAAACGGAAAAAGAATCGAAGGCTTGTACGTTGAAGCGTACTATAGTGACGCGGGCTTCTTTGGCGAGATCAGAGGAGCCACGGTCAAGGATTTCGAGATATCCGGAAAGATCGTAATCAAGGACGACATTGGCTTTGTGGGCACGATCGGCGCTGTTGGCGGTGAGACAACCGAGCTTCCGGGGTTAGGTGAGTCTGTCGTTTCGGGTATTCTCTCTCACGTCGTGATCGAAGTGGACGCAAATGCGGGGATAACCGATATTCAGCACATCGGTGGGCTTGTGGGCTATTCAAATCAAAATCCCACCATCGAGGGCTGCTTGTGGGACGGATGGATCATTCTGGGCGAGGTCACCCCAAAAACGATTGGGGGCATCGTTGGAAATATTCAAGACAAGAGCACCACTATCAAAAATTGCATATCCTACGGTCGCGTCAGCTACGGTGCTTATTCAACTCTCGGCTACGGCGGCATCGTCGGTACCTCGCAGGCGGGTACAAGCAACGTTTCAAACTGCATAACGAACGATTCAAAGGCTTTCCACTCCGTGAACGAGGGGATTACTATAAGCAATTGCTATTATATCACAAGGTCGTCGTCGACGCAGCCGGAGGGCACGATCCATACGTTTGACGCAAGGCTCAAAAGTGGTGAGATCGCGTTTCGCTTGGGCGAGGCGTTTGGTCAGACGCTTTCGGGCGACAGCCCCGATCCCTATCCCGTATTCGTGACCGAGACCAACAGAGTATACAGATACGTTGCCTGCGACGGCGTTACCGGATATACGAACGAAGAAAGTCTTTCGGATAAGACCCTTGAGCACGAAATGGTGAACGGTATTTGCACGGAGTGCAACCATCTTGAGCCCGCAACCCTGAACGGTGACGGCTATTACGAGATCGCAAACGCTGGAAACCTCTATTGGTTTGCACAGTACGTAAATGACGGAGGGCAGCTCGCGGGAGCTGACACCCCCATGGATATGTCGGATGACGTATACACCTATCAGGCAAATGCAATTTTGACAGAAAACATCACGATCAACGAAAACGTGCTTTCCGAAATGGCAAAGCAAACACCAAATACCGACGGCTTCAAGGAATGGACGCCTATCGCCATGCCCTCCCCGAATAACCCCCTTGGCTATCTTGGCACGTTTGACGGCGCGGGATATACGATCAGCGGCTTATACGTGAATAACGGGGAATTGACCGAGGTAGGACTGTTTGGCATCAACGGCGGTACGGTTCAAAACGTTCGACTTGTAGATTCCTACCTTCATGCCGGTTCCAACGTTGGCGGTATTGTCGGTCAAAACCGCGGCACCGTGCAGAATTGCTACAACGTGGGCAGCGTCAGCGGTGAAGGAGACGGGGTTGGCGGTGTGGTCGGTTACAACACGGACACCGTACAAAACTGCTACAACGTGGGCAGCGTCGGCGGTGAAGGAGTCAGCGTTGGCGGCTTGGTTGGAACAAACGGCGGAACCGTGCAAAATTGCTATTTCGACACGTCAAAGCATGGTGGCGGTGCGATAGGGGACGGCACCGGTACTGTTACAAATACAGAGGGCAAGACGGCAGAGCAGTTTGCATCGGGCGAGGTGGCGTACCTTCTCGGCTCCGCCTTCGGTCAGGATATAAAAACCGAGGAAGGGGATAGAGATTTTGATGCACTTCCCATTCTTGGCGGCAGAAAGGTATACTACGGCTACGTTTGCAAAGAGGACGTTGACGTTAAGATATACACCAATGATGAGGGTGCAAGTGACACCGAGAAGCCCGCGCACGATATGAACGAGGCGACCTGTCTTACTTCCGCGACCTGTGCCGTTTGCGGTCACACGGAGGGGGATGCGCTTGGGCACGTAGACGAGGATACCGATCATATTTGTGACCGCGGGTGCGGCAAAGAAGATATGAATATGGATCGGCATATAGACGGTGAGGATCATGACCACCTTTGCGACTACGGTTGTGCTCAACAAGCGGACGACGGTTGCTTTGACATCGTAGTGGACGGTAAGTGTGATGAGTGTACCGCTGACGTCATTCACGATTGCACGGGCGGCGAGGCGACCTGCGAGGAGAAGGCGAAATGCGCGATTTGCGGCAGGGAATACGGGGCTCTTGCGACGCATATCCCAAATGAAGACGACGGAGATTGCACGACCGATATAAAATGCTCGGTTTGCGATACCCTCATAACCGAGGGTGCAGCTTCTCATACGGGCGGTACTGCAACCTGCGTGGTAAAGGCAAAATGCGAGGTCTGCAATACCGAGTACGGCTCTCTTGCAAAGCACCGTGCGGAAACGATTTGGAGAACGAACGAAACCTATCACTACCACCTATGCGTATATTGGACGGAGGGAGGCACCTGTCAGGAGCGCCTTGACCATGCCCCTCACGCGGACGGCGACCACGATGGCAAGTGTGACGCTTGTGCGTATCAGATCAGCACAAGCGCCCCGGGTAAAGCGCCCGGCTCCGAGCCCGAAACAAAACCTGAAACTAACGAGCATGACGCAGACACAAGCGGTGGATCCGATTCCGACAATGAGCGGGATCCTTCCGACAACGGAACGGCTCCTTCCGACAGTGAAGGCGGACTCGGAACGGGGGCTGTCATTTGCATTGTGAGTGGCTCTGTCGCGGTAGTGGGACTTGGTGGATTTTCACTCTTCTGGTTTGTGATCAAGAAGAAAAAATGGAGCGACCTTGTCCGCATCTTCAAAAAGTAATTTAAAATAAAGAGGGTGAATACCGAATGCGAAATCGCTTTTGGTATTTACCCTTTTTTTACTTAAAAATCTTACGAGCATTTTTGGGACAGAAAGCAAATGCTGTGACGTTTCACGGGAGTTCAGAGCGAGAATGGGCAAAGAATCTGCAGTTTGTTATGAAAGATGATTGATTTTAAGCCGCAACTGTGGTATGATAATTGGTGGCTTTGCAAAAATGTTTGTGAAAGCACCCATTTTTCTTTTACTTATAATGCATAGGGGAGAATTCGTGTGGGAAAAGGAGATTGTATGACCAAACCAAAGAACTATAAAAAAACGCTGATTGCCTGTTATCTCGGCTTTATCACGCAAGCGATCTGTGCAAATTTTACGCCGCTTTTGTTTTTGACGTTTAAGGATGCCTACGGAATTTCTCTCGAAATGATTGCGTTGATCCCGATGGTATTTTACTTAACGCAATTGCTCGTTGATCTGGTGGCGGTAAAATTTGCCGACGTCATTGGATACCGTACCTGTGTGGTGGCTTCACAGGTGGTTTCTGCCGTGGGACTTGTTTTCATGGCATTTTTGCCGGAATTGCTCCCCGACCCGTTTGTAGGTATTATCATTTCTGTCATCCTTTATGCGATCGGCAGCGGACTGATTGAGGTTTTACTGAGTCCGATCGTCGAGGCTTGCCCGTTTGAGAACAAATCTGGGGTGATGAGCCTTTTGCACTCGTTTTACTGTTGGGGGGCGGTTGGCGTAATACTGGGTTCAACTCTCTTTTTCGCATTCTTTGGTACGGAGCATTGGCAGTTTCTTACACTCGTATGGGCGGTAGTGCCGTTGTTGAACACCGTGAATTTCCTGTTTTGCCCGATCGAGCGATTGGTAGAGGATGGGGAAGGAATGCGCACAGGTCAGCTTTTAAGACTTCCTTTGTTTTTGCTTATGATCCTACTTATGATATGCGTGGGCGCATCCGAGGCAACGATGACACAGTGGGCGTCGGCATTTACAGAATCGGCACTTGGCGTTTCCAAAACCGTAGGTGATTTAGTCGGTCCGTGTTTGTTTGCGGCTTTTATGGGACTTTCGCGTGTGTTTTACGGAAAGAAAAGTGAAAAGCTTGATCTGACCAAGGTGATGCTGGGATGTGGCTCGTTGTGTGTGGTGTGCTATTTGTTGGCGGCCTTGTCTCCCATCTCGATCATAGGTCTTATCGGCTGCGCGCTTTGCGGATTGGCGGTTGGAATTATGTGGCCGGGAACGATCAGCATTTCTTCACAAAAATGCCCGAAGGGCGGCACGGCAATGTTTGCTTTTTTGGCATTGGCAGGAGATTTGGGAGCGGCAATCGGTCCCGGTATGGTTGGAGGAATTGCAGATGCCGCAGGCGGCAATTTGAAAACGGGATTGGTTTTTGCCACCGTGTTCCCGGTGATCCTGATCCTTGGTCTTATTGTTCTCATGAAAAAGATGGGCAGATCATCATAGGATCTAGAAGGATCGCTATACGGTGCTTTGGATGTGCAAACAGGCAATATAATGAAAAAAAGGACCGGACAACTTGAAAAGTCGAATCGTTAGTGGTATAATACAAAGTGAAGATAATAAAGAAGGAGCCTGCCATGTATCGAATTTATAAAATTACTTCCAGCCCCGTTGTGGACTACGCCGCGGAGGAGCTCAAAAAATATTTGCGCATGATGATGCCCGACGTGGGGGAGATCCCGATCTGTTATGATCCCACCGCCACGGAAGGCTTCCGTCTTGGCGTGATGGCGGATTTTGGATTGGACACCTCCGAGGCAGAGAATATTGTACTGGACGACATTCTCCATATCGATACCGACGCAGTGGGTGGCATCATTGCGGGAAGCAACGTGCGCAGCGTGCTTTTGGCGGTTTACCGTTATCTGACGATCAACGGCTGCCGCTGGCTGTTTCCCGGTATTGACGGAGAATTTATCCCGATCAAGGATATCTCTCCCACGGAATATCACAAGATGGCGGATTGCCGCTACAGAGGGCAGTGCAACGAAGGCGCGGAGTTCCAACCGGGTATGATCGAGGCGATCGAGTTTGCCCCCAAGATCGGAATGAACGTTTTTATGCTGGAGTTCTTCGCTCCCGTCTACTACGAAAGATACTATGACCACCCTTACAATGAGGCGAATCGTGATCCCGAGCCCATCACGCGGGAAACGAAGATCCAGTGGAAGCGCCAATGCGAGGCGGAGATCGCCAAGCGCGGATTGCAATTCCACGACATCGGTCACGGCTGGACGACGCTGGGATTTGGTATCGATCCCGAATTGAAGCTGACCGAGGAGGAATGGGAGGCAAGACCCGAGTTTAAGGAGGCACAGCCCTTTTTGGCACTTGTCAAAGGGAAGAGAACGGTACAGGGCGGCAACCCGTGGTTGACCAACTTCTGTATGTCTAATCCCGAGGCGAGAAAAAAGGTAACCAAGTCGATCGTTGACTATGCAAGAAAGTCGACCAATACGGATTTTCTTCACGTTTGGCTTTCCGACTCCACGAACGTGCATTGTGAGTGCCCCGAGTGCGCCAAGAAGAGTGCCTCGGACTGGTATGCGATCCTGCTCAATGAGATCGATGCCGAGCTGACGAAGGAAAAGCTGGATACCCACATTGTTATGATCAGCTATTATGATACCCTGTTTGCTCCCGAGACCGAACGATTTAACAATCCGTCAAGATTTACCATTCTCTTGGCACCTATCTCTCGCAGCTACACCTCCAGCGTAGCGCAGACACCCGTTTCGGTGGAGTCGCTTCCTAAGTATGAAAGAAACAAAATTCGCCTGCCCGAGGATCCCAACGTGGGGATCGCCTTTGGACAAGCCTGGAAAAATACGTGCGACGTTGACGTGATCCTTTACGAATACCATTTCTGGGTCAATCAGGCATACGAGCCGACCGGTCTGCGCTTTGCAAAGATCCTTCACGGAGACGTGTGCGGTTACAAATACCATGGCTTTGACGGCATTATCCAGGATGGCTCGCAGCGCTCCTTCTTCCCAAGCGGTCTTTCGTTTTATACCTATGGGCTGACGCTGTTTGACAATTCTCTTTCGTTTGAGGAGATCCTTGAGGACTATTGCCGTCACGCGTATGGCGAGGACTGGAGAGAGGTCGTTGCCTTCCTTGAAAAAATGGGGGATTGCTTTGACCATAAATATCTGGCGGGCGAGAGATCGGCAAACGCCAAGGTGGGTCAGTATTACAACCCCTCCATGCTGGAAAAATTCCGTGCGGTCAAGGAGATCGTTGAGGAATTCAAGCCCTTTGCCGTGGCGCATAAAAATATGCCTATGCGCGCGCAAACGGTCTCCTACAGGCTTCTCCTTCGCTATCTTGAATACGCTGTGGGAATTGCCGACTTTTTGGCATTGCGATGCGTTGGCTTGGGCAAGGAAGCAAAAGAGCGGTGCCTTTCTTTCTATACGGAGTTTGGCAAAAGCGAGGCAGAGATCGAGCGTTGGTTTGATCTGTATAACAGCGCAAAGGCATGGGTGACACGCGTTTTGAAGGCTGAGGAAGAGCCCATCGATTACGGCGTTTGATCCTGTCGTCCGATCCTGGATATAAAAAATGAAGGGGCTGAGTCATTCAGATGCAGAAGACGTGATCCCGCCATCGTCGCCGTACAAAGGTACGGCAGAGGGCGGGATCGCGGCTAAAAAACACACATAAAATATGAAATCCGTAAGGATTTCTACCTTAAAAACCGCTTTCTCTATCTTCTCGACAGAAAAAGCGGTTCGTTTTTTCTTATTTTGCTTGTGTGTTTTTGTTCTGCGCTAAATGAATCAGCCCCTTTTTGATTGGGAACCAACTTATGACTTGACAAGTTTGAAAAAATGTGGTATAATAGTCAGGATGTTGATTTTGCGTAAGCGGATCGGCAAACGTCCCCGGAAACAAGGAGGCAAGCATGCGATTGGATAAATTGCTTTCGGAGTGCGGAGTCGCCTCCCGAAAGGAAAGCGCCCGTGCCGTACGGGCAGGGCAGGTCAGCGTCAACGGCTTTCCGGTGCGCACTGCCGACGTGCAGGTGGACCCCGATGCCGATCGCATTATTTATTGCGGACGGGAGGTCCTCTGGCGCAAATTCGTTTACGTCATGCTCAACAAGCCCGACGGGTACGTCAGTGCCACCGAGGACGGGCGTGGCGAGCGCGTGGTGACCGAGCTGTTGCCCGAGGAATACCGCAAGCGCGGTCTTTTCCCCTGCGGCAGATTGGATAAGCACACGCTGTGATTGATGCTTCTCACCGACGACGGGCAGCTTTCCCATCGCTTGCTTTCCCCAAAACGTCACGTGTCAAGAAGCTATGCCTTCTACGT
>JAZNEQ010000122.1:0-23097 GCA_045588715.1 Eubacteriales bacterium
CTGAACTCCTTTGTCATCTCCGGAGAGAACAACAACGGTGTCGCCCTTTTTAATGTGCATCTTTGCCATTGTTCTTTACCTCCATCAAAGCACTTCGGGAGCCAAGGACAGGATCTTCAGATAATCCTTGTCACGGAGCTCTCTTGCAACAGGCCCAAAGATACGGGTTCCGCGGGGAGTCTTGTCCTCACGAATTACCACTGCTGCATTCTCGTCAAACTTGATATAAGAGCCATCCGCTCTCTTCATACCGTGTACGGTTCTTACGACAACCGCCTTTACAACGTCGCCCTTCTTGACAACGCCGCCGGGAGCAGCCTTCTTGACCGCACAAACCACAACGTCGCCGATATTTGCATATCTTCTGCCGGTACCGCCAAGAACTCTGATACACATCAGCTCCTTAGCTCCGGTGTTGTCGGCAACCTTCATTAATGTTTGCTGCTGAATCACTTTAATTTCCTCCTACTGATTCAATACGCTACGACGTATTTACTATTCGAATAAGTGAATGATCTCGAAAAGACGATTACTTCGCCTTTTCGATGATCTCGACAACACGCCATCTCTTCGTCTTGGAAAGGGGTCTTGTCTCCATAATCTTTACCTTATCACCAACGCCGCAGGTGTTGTTATCATCCTGAGCGTGAACCTTCAGGGTTCTCTTGATGATCTTACCGTAAATGGGATGCTTTACGTTGTCCTCGATGGCAACCACAGCGGTCTTATCCATCTTGTCGCTGACAACCATACCCACTCTGGTTTTTCTGAGTGCTCTTTCTTCTGCCATGACTTACGCCTCCTCTTTCTTCATTTCCTGAAGAACCGTCATCACGCGTGCGATGTCGTGCTTTACTTCAGTCATCTTGTGAGGGTTGTCAAGCTGATTGATTGCATGCTGGAAGCGGAGATTGAAAAGCTCAGCCTTGAGCTCCTTCAACTTTTCCTCGAGAGCTTCCGCAGACATGGTTCTGAGTTCTGCTGCTTTCATTGATTAACCCTCCTTTACTTCTGTCCCTTTGGAAATGAACTTCGTTTTGATCGGGAGCTTGTGTCCGGCAAGACGCATAGCTTCTTTCGCAACTTCCTCGGCAACGCCGTCCATCTCGAACAGAATTCTGCCCGGCTTAACCACTGCTACCCAATACTCGGGGGAACCCTTACCGGAACCCATACGGGTCTCAGCAGGCTTCTCGGTGATCGGCTTATCGGGGAAGATCTTGATCCAGACCTTACCGCCACGGCGGATATAACGAGTCATTGCGATACGGGCAGCCTCGATCTGATTGCTGGTGATCCAAGCAGGCTCGGTAGCAACAAGACCGTAGGAGCCGTAGCTCAGCTCGGTGCCGCGGGAAGCCTTACCCTTCAATCTTCCGCGCTGTACGCGACGGAATTTAACTCTTTTAGGCATTAACATGATTATTTCGCGCCTCCTTCTCTAGGAGTTCTGTCACGGCGCTCGCCGCGGAAATTGCCGCCGCGATTGTCTCTGCGCTCACCGCGATTTGCACCGCGATCGTTTCTGCGGTTATCTCTGCGATCACCGTTTCTGTCGTTTCTGCGGTCGCCTCTGCGAGGTGCGCTGCCGGGACGGTTTACTTCGTTGAGGATCTCGCCCTTGTAGATCCAAACCTTGATACCGATCTTACCGTAGGTGGTGTTTGCTTCTGCAAAACCGTACTCGATATCAGCTCTCAAGGTCTGAAGCGGAATGGTACCCTCGTGATAGTGCTCTGCGCGTGCAATTTCGGCACCGCCCAGACGGCCGCTGCAGTTGATCTTGATACCCTTTGCACCAAGTCTCATGGTGTTACGGATAGACATCTTCATCGCGCGGCGGAAAGCAACACGGTTCTCGAGCTGCTTTGCAATGTTCTCTGCAACCAGCTGAGCATCAAGATCGGGCTGACGGATCTCAACAACGTTGAGAGCGACAGGCATGCCGACCATCTTTTCAAGCTGGAGTCTGTATTTCTCGATCTCAGCGCCGCCGCGGCCGATAACCATACCGGGCTTTGCGCAGTTTACGAACACTCTGACTCTGTGGCCATCGCGCTCGATCTCGATCTTGGAAACACCTGCGTCATAAAGCTCCTTCTTGAGGTACTTTCTGACGTTGTAGTCGGAAACAAGGGTATCTCCAAAGACTTCGTCCTTTGCGAACCATCTTGAATCCCAGTTTTTAATCACACCCACTCTAAGACCGTGGGGATTTACCTTCTGACCCATTCTGTTGTTTCCTCCTCTCTCAGTCTCTTTCCTTAACCACCATGGTTACGTGGCTGGTTCTCTTCAGGATGCGATCTGCGCTTCCCTTTGCGCGGGGCATAATTCTCTTAAGCGTAGGACCCGGGCAAACGAAGCCTTCGGAAACGTACAGCTTCGAGGCATGCATGTGGAAATTGTTTTCCGCATTTCCGATTGCGCTGTTGAGCAGCTTGATAAGCAGCTAGGAAGCAGCGCGCGGTTTGTTCTTAAGAATTCCCATAGCGGTTGCGGCATCCTTACCGCGGATCAGATCAAGAACGATCTGAACCTTGCGAGGGGAAATTCTTGCATATTTCAGATAAGCTTTTGCTTCCATTGTATGATTCCCCTTTCAATTATTTACCGTTATTGGAAGTCTTGGAGCCTGCATGGCCCTTGAACGTACGGGTAGGTGCGAATTCACCCAGCTTGTGTCCAACCATGTCCTCTGTAACGTATACCGGAACATGCTTTTTGCCATCATGAACTGCGATGGTATGACCGACAAATTCCGGGAATATGGTGGATGCTCTGGACCAGGTCTTAAGAACCTTCTTCTCGTTCTTTGCGTTCATGTCGCAAATACGAGTGTAGAGCTTTTCCTCAACATAAGGTGCTTTTTTAAGGCTTCTGCTCATTTGATATTCCCTCCTTATTTAGCATTTCTGCGCTTTACGATGAACTTATCGGTACGCGACTTCTTGTTTCTGGTCTTATAACCCAGAGCAGGCTTGCCCCAAGGGGTAACCGGTCCGGGATGACCGATGGGAGAACGTCCCTCACCACCACCGTGGGGGTGATCGCAGGGGTTCATGACAGAACCGCGGACGGTAGGACGGATACCCTTATGTCTGGTTTTACCTGCCTTACCAACCTTAACGGTGTCGTGCTCAACGTTGCCGACCTGTCCGATGGTAGCCTTGCAATCCAAGCGGATGAAGCGAACCTCGCCGGAAGGAAGTCTTACCTGTGCCATACCGTTGCTCTCCTTGGAAACCAACTGAGCCATAGCACCTGCAGAGCGAACGAGCTGTGCGCCCTTGCCGGGATAGATCTCAATGTTGTTGATCACGGTACCAACGGGGATGTTTGCGATCGGAAGAGTGTTACCGGGCTTGATATCAGCCTCGGGGCCGGAGTATACAACGTCACCGGTCTTCAGTCCCTCGGGAGCGATCACGTAGCTCTTCGTTCCCTCGGTATCCTGCAGAAGTGCGATATACGCGGTACGGTTAGGGTCATACTCAATGCCGAGAACCGTGTTTGCGTTTGCATTCTGACGCTTGAAGTCGATGATTCTGTACTTAACCTTGTTTCCGCCGCCTCTGTGACGAACGGTGATGCGACCGTAGCTGTTACGGCCCGCATGCTTCTTCTTTGTAACAATCAGGCTCTTTTCGGGGGAGAACTTGGTGATCTCCTCGAAGGAAGGAACAGACATGTTTCTTCTCGCCGGTGTTGTGGGTTTATACTTAACTGTAGGCATTCTCGTTTCCTCCTACTCTTAGTTAAGGCCTTCGAAGAACTCGATCAGACCGGAATCAGCAGTCAAAGTAACGATTGCTTTCTTCCAATCGGAGGTGTAACCGAAGTGTACACCGAGTCTCTTGGGCTTCTTCTTCATGTTGATGGTGCGAACGCAGGCAACCTTCACCTTATCATTCTTGAAAACTTCCTCGACAGCCTTTGCGATCTCAGGCTTGGTAGCATCCTTGGCAACCTCGAAAACGTAAGTTCTGTTTGCCATCAGATCCATGGAGTTCTCGGTAATGATCGGTCTCTTAATAATATCGTGAGCCGTTTTCATTATGCGTACACCTCCTCGAGTTTCTTCACCGCATCTACGGTCATAACAAGCTTCTCAGCATTGAGAATGTCGTAAACGTTGAGCGTTGCGCTCTGGGTCGTCTTGACATTGGGAATGTTGTTGCAGCTCTTGATCACCGCAGTGTCAACGCTGTTCAGCACAACGAGAGCGCTCTGGGTCTTTACAGCCTCGCGAACGCCGGTGCCGTATACAGGCTGTCCGTCCTCAACGGTAACGGTCTTGTAATTCTTGGTGTAGGTCTTCTCAAAGCCAAAGGTTTTGAACATATTGACCATCACCTTGGTGGAGGGCTTATCACCTTCCATAGCAATGTTGTCAACGATTACGAGATTGCCGTTGGCAACCTTATCGGAGAGTGCACTGAAGAGAGCCGTACGGCGAGTCTTCTTGTTCATTGCAACGCGATAATCTCTGGGCTTCGGGCCAAGAGCGATACCGCCGTGAGTCCACTGAGGAGCACGGGTAGAACCCTGACGAGCACGTCCGGTTCCCTTCTGTCTCCAGGGCTTTCTGCCGCCGCCCGAAACCTCGGTGCGGGTAAGAGTGGACTGGGTGCCCTGTCTCTGATTCATCAGATAAGCTCTGACTGCAGCATGGAGGACAGCGCCGTTTACATCTGCACCGAAGAGCTTGTCATTCAGTGTCAGCTCGCCGACTTCTGCGCCGGACATATTTACGATTTTTACGATTGGCATTGTTTATTTCCTCCTTCCGCTTATGCTTTTACAGAATCGCGAATGAACACGATGCCATCCTTTGCGCCGGGAACAGCACCCTTGATAGCAAGCAAGTTCTTTTCGCTGTCGATTTTCACGATCTTAAGATTCTGCACGGTAACCTGCTCGTTACCGTACTGACCTGCCATCTTCTTGTTCTTGAAGATTCTCGCAGGGTCGATAACACCCATAGATCCGGACTGACGGTGGATCGGGCCGATACCGTGAGTAGCACCAAGCATGTGCAGATTCCATCTCTTGATCGCACCGGTGTAACCGCGGCCTTTCGTCATACCTGTTACGTCGACCTTGTCGCCTGCGGCGAAGGTATCGACGGTGATGAAATCGCCTACGTTTGCGGAGCAGTCGTCAAGGCGGAATTCCTTGAGGTGCTTCTTCATCGGCACGTTTGCCTTTGCAAAGTGTCCGATCTCGGGTTTGGTAAGATGCTTTTCCTTGACTTCCTCGAAGCCGAGCTGCAAAGCATCGTAGCCGTCCTTCTCGACGGTCTTCTTCTGTGCGACTACGCACGGGCCTGCCTCGATAATGGTAACGGGGATGACGTTTCCGACCTCGTCAAAGATCTGGGTCATACCGATCTTTTTACCGATAATAGCCTTTTTCATTTTGTTTTTCCTCCTGTAAATTATTGGTTGACGCGTTTTACGCCAACATGACTTACAAAGTTACCGATCATTTCGACTTGATTCAAGTCAACAACTCGGCTGTTGTCTTTGTTGTTCGGTGTTTTCCTTCTCGGTTGCTTGATATTAGATTTTAACCTCGATCTCAACACCGGCGGGGAGCTCTACGCTCATCAATGCGTCTACGACCTTCTGAGACGGCTTGATGATGTCGATCAGTCTCTTGTGAGTACGATACTCAAACTGCTCGCGGCTATCCTTGTACTTGTGCACTGCGCGAAGGATCGTGATGATCTCCTTCTCAGTGGGAAGCGGGATAGGACCGGAAACCTCAGCACCGTTTCTGGTTGCAACCTCAACGATCTTCTTCGCTGCGGTGTCAATCAAAACGTGATCGTAGCTCTTCAGTCTGACTCTGATCTTCTCTTTAACTGCCATTGTTTTTGCCTCCTTATCAGATTTCGCCCGTCTGCCGCGCCCTATATAATAATGTAGGGTTGTACCGGCAGGCCACGTTTTTGCAAGGCAGGCATTACCACAACACTCTCCCGTGTGTTTCTTGCCTCTTCTGAAAAATGCGGAGTTTATCCGTCCCATCAGCATCTGGGCAGGACAAATTCCGGAAAAGTCAAGTCACACCGAATAGGTCACGGTGAACACCTTTCGCCCGGTTCAACGGACATACTCCACGAAAATTACCTGCTTGCGGCGTCCCGCAGCAGCAACCTTTCGCTTCATCGCATATCAAGCCTATATATTGTACCATAAAAACTCTCATATTGCAATATTTTTCTTTCGTATTTTTTGTAGAAATCAAGAAATATCAAGCCATATTAATTGTATATACTGTACAAAAAAGCGTCATTTTTTCACCAAAAAGAAGCTTTCGAAACACTTTCACCTATCTTTAAGCGTGTTTTCCGTATATTTTTTCCAAACATTTGCTTTTTTTCACATTTTGTTCATTTTTTTGTTATATAATGATATGCGATACAGAAAAAGGATCAATGGTATGATGAATAAGAATATAACGTTTAAAGCATTAAAATATACCGCACTTTCTCTCATCTGTGCGGGCGCTGTTTTGTTAACGGTTGCAATGCTTACCGTTTACGAACCGGCAACAAGCTATTTTCCCCCCAGCACCACCTTGCCTCTGCTTGCGGTGCTGTGTACCTTCCTCGGTGCTGTTTGCGGCGGGGTCGCCGTTTTTTTGGGCGACTGCAACAATATGATCGCCTCTCCCTTCTCTCTCCCTGCCGCGCTTTCTTCCGGCATCGGATTTCTTTTGGGCGGCATACTGTTGTTGCTAAACGCAACGCTTCCTTGGAGCGTTCCCACGGCACTGTTCTTTTTTGCCGCCGCCCTCTACGCATTCCTTTCGGGCACCTCTTACGTCAAAGAGCGATCTTCCTTCATGGCATTTCTTGGGTTTCTCACCGTTATCGCGTGCGCACTTGGCAACGTATATTGCTATTTTGACATATCCCTGGAAATGAACGCGCCCGTTAAAATCATTTTGCAAACGGCACTTCTCTTTTCTATGATCTATTACACCGGTGAGATCCGTTTTCTTCTCGGCAGAGAAAAAAAGCGTTTTTATCTCATCCTTGCGTTTTGCGCGCTTGCCGCAAATGCACTTAGCGCCTTCGCTTTTCCGATCACATATTTTCAAGGCGCGCTCGCTCGCATCGATTATTTTGCTCTGTCCGTTTCTTCCCTCGGAATGTTCCTCTCGCTCTTTGCTCGAATTCTTTTTTATACAACTCGCAAAAAAGAATTCGCCGTATGCGATGAAGATATCTGCGAGCCCGTCAAAGCAGACAGCGATTTCCCTTCCACCGTCAACGAAGAAGATATTTCTTCCTCGAACGATGATGACCTCACCGAAAAACAAAAGGAGACCGACGAGGAATGAATGCCAATATACGCATCCAATGGCTGCATAAAAAGCTATCCATGAAAAGCTACCCCAACGCGCAACGCCTTGCCGAGCGCTTCGGTATATCTCACCGACAGGCACAGCGCGACCTTGACTATCTCAAAAAAAAGCTGGGAGCCCCCATTGCTTACGATAACAGCAGAAAAGGATTTTATTACGAGGAATCCTTTGTACTCCCTCTTCTCCTGTCCTCAGACAACGACGAACTCTATATTCCCGAGATCTTCAACGTACATTCCAACGAGGAGCTTGGTGCCGACGAATCCATTATTCAAATGCAAATTCCTTATTCGGCAGTCATCGAGATCAAAAATAAGCTGACAGCGTTGGAGCTTTCCAATTATATCGTCGCACGCCAGGGGCACGATCGCTACGTATGCGAATTTCACAGCATTGAAAAATTTCTGGCGCTTCTCCTCTCCTTGGATGCCGATTTCCGTTTGATCGAACCGTATTGGCTCCGCGAGCGGATCGTTCGCAGTGCCAAAAGAGTTCTTGCCAACAACCAAGAAGAGTCCAACTAATATTTCATAAGCCGGGGCGGCGCACCTTTTGGATGCGTCGCCCCGGCTTACATTAATTTATGCGGGGGTTATTCTCCCCACGTGCTCATAGGCACCGTATCATAGATCTTCACAGAAGGCGTTTCTCCTTCTTCCAAAAGCTTACAAGCCACCGAAAGTCGAATACGCTCCTTCCCTTCCATACGAACCAAAAGACGTGAAAGCTCGGTTCCCTCCACGGGGGCAACCTCAAATTTCACACCGCCAACGCCGCCAAGCTTACAAAGAAGGGTCTTTCCGTCCTTTTCCAGCTTTACCGCTCTTCCTCCAAGACAAAGCGTTGCCTTGGCAGGAGTATGGACGGTCCAAACGATCGTTCCGGGTGAGGAAAGCGTAAGCTCATCCTGGACCACTGCAACACGTCTCTTCGCGGTCAACAGCAGTCCGCGCTTTGCGCGAACGATGGCAGAATTGGTAGCGGTCATATCTACCGCGGCGTAAGCAAGCTCAGCACCGCTCCGCACGGAGATAAAGGGAGCTACCGCATCCGCGCATTGATCGGGGGCGGGTGCCTTCGCAGGATTGATCACCAAGGTATTTTGCCCCTCTGCACGGCGCCTCTGCGCCAAAGACAAAGCAGTCAAACCGCCCGTCTCACAGAAAAAGCGAACGCCACCCATCTCAAGGAGGATACTCCCCGCATCAAGATCTCCGTTAGTAACCGCATTGTCGCCACCGTGGAGCCCCGCAAAAACGTCATCCTCACCCCAGCCGGACCGCATCATGGCAAGTCCTGCACGGCGGTATGCCGCATCCAAGGGAAGGTGCGGCGTCATAGAATCGTCAACCTCGCAAAAGAAAAGAATGTCAAAGGGATGCACCTTCTTTTGTCCCGTCAAAAGCTGACGGCGACGCATCCATGCAAGCGTCTGGTCACCCGTACGTCCGGAAAGCCAAAGCATCATAGAGGTATCCGCACCCACCGCGGCTCCGTTATGATAATTCCATACGCCGTTTTTAGTCTCTCCGAAAATTTGGAAATATGCACCTGCCGAAAAACCGGGCGCCGAGAACAAACCGTAATCGGTTCCACATGCCTTATTAAGCATAGCAACCGACAGAGCAAGCGAGCGCAGGCTCTTTTCACAGGCACCCAAGCCCTCTGCATATCCGCCGTCGGGGGCGTACGCGGCAAAGCAATGCTCCATATTGGCAAGCACACGGTCAAGAAGCCGATGTGCCGTTTCGGGATAAATATCGCAAAGTGCCAAGGCAAGTGCCAGCATTCCAGCACCAACTACCGCGCCCGCGGTACCGCCGAGGATCCATATCTTACGCTTTCCAAGATAGCAATCAAGTCCTACACGCATACCGTTGCGAAGCATTGCGCGCTCTACGACCGCTTTTCTCGCCTCACTCCACATGTGATGGCACCAGTCGTAGGCGATCGCCATCGCAAAGGACACCGTTCCCACCGTAGACATCAGCGAGGAATTCCAGTCGGTGAGAGCCGAGATCCCCTCTGCCTCCAGAGCGGTTCTTTCGCAATATTTTTTGTCCCCCGTCACACGGTAAAGCAAAGCAAACGCGATCAGTCTTTCAGACGAGACACGAAGCGTTTCCGCATTTTCCTCCTCATCTTCTCCAAGCATCTCCGGGGAAATGGGAGCACAAAGATACGCAGGTGCGCCAATTCCGTACTGCTCGCGAAGCGCTTTCACATATTCGGCAAGCTGAGAAATGCTCTTGGCATCACGGCGCAGCTGCATCAGCTCCTCATAAGAAAGGAATAATCGCCCACGTGTGGGATTGGTAAAGCGACGGTGCAGATCGTAAAGAATACGATCGGCATCGGGGCGAAGGAAGGTCAGATCCGCGACCAAAGAACGGATTCTTTCCATATCCCGTGTACTGTCGTAAACGGAGCGGCGATTGGAAAGCACGATCAATCCCATAGGATCGGTGAATATCTGTCGCAAGCGGAAAAATTCACGCACAAAATCCTCGGGGAAAAAGAGCGAGCCGCTCACCTCATGCGGAGCAAAGGGGAGTGTCACACGCTCACCGTCCTCCAGCATAAACTTCTCATCCGCGCAAAAGCTGTACTTTTTTCTGCGGTAGGTAAAGGAAAGAGACATGGCGCGGTTATCCGCCACGGCAGAATGTGCAAGGCATGCCGCAACAGGTCCCATCGGAACCCAAAGCGTATCATCCTTCCAGAAAGGCTTCGCCTCGCTTCCGTCAAGCGTGTTGGGGATCCGTTTTCTGTCCACGATGGAAAAGCTTCCCGTCGTAGAGAAGAGCACGGCGCCCTTCAATTCGGGCAGAACCGTGTAAAGCGGAGGTGCAATACCCTCCCAAACAAAGAGATTGTCAATATACAGAGCAGCCGAACGTCCAATCGCTTCTCCACGCTCGAAAACTATGCTCTCAATATGATCCCATCCCCCGGTGTCGCGCAGCTGTCTCATAAAGGGCAACTCCACCCGATAGTAATTCCAGCCATCATGGGTTACGGAAAGCGTTACCGCATAACCGCACACACCCTCCCCGTCGGGGCTATTATCAAAAATCAGGCGAAAGCTTTTTCCCGCAATCCCCGTTCCAAAAGCGGAGAACGTAAGAAAACGACGTGAGGAAAGATCTATCCCTCCCGTGGGGAAAGAAATGCGTGCGTTTCTTCCCAGCCACCATGCAGCACTCATAGCGGCACTTCTTTTATGCGCGGTATCCGCCTCGGCACCCGCGCGCTCGATCAGATCATAGTCGTTCATATCCAGAAGGAGCTCGGGCTGCTCCTCCGTTGCGAGCTCGATCATGCTTCGTAAATTTTTTCTCATGCAAAGCCTCCTCGTTTTCGCTGTATACTTATTTTAAATATCGACTTCCCGAAGTCACTTCAGCTTTTCCAATGCGCGAAGCACACCCGCAAGATTCTCCTCGTATTTGGCAAGCTTTGCCCTTTCTGCCTCTACGACAGCAGCGGGAGCCTTTGAAACGAAGCCGGCGTTGGAAAGTTTCCCCGACAAGCGAGCGATCTCGCCGTCCAGCTTTTTCTTCTCAGCCTCCAGTCTTGCACGCTCCTTCTCGGTATCTACAAGATCGGAAAGCGGCAGATACACGGTTGCCGAATCGGTAATGATCTGTACCGCGTTATCCGCACAAACAATATCCTCCGCAAAGCTCTCTGCAACCTCAACGTCAGAAGCAGACGCCATACGGATAAAGAATGCGTGCGTCCCCTCACCAAAGGAGTCGGGATATGCGGTTGCGATATATACCTTCGCGCGGCGTGAAGGAACAACGTTCATCTCGTTGCGGCGCAAGCGGATCGCCTTGATCGCCGAGATCACGCGGGAAAGCTCCTCGGATTCACGTGCAAATTCCAAAGACGCGTCTGCCTTCGGGTAGTCGGAAATCACAATGCTTTCCTTGGCACCCTCGCTGTGAGGAAGTGCCTGGTAGATCTCCTCCGTAATAAAGGGCATAAAAGGATGCAAAAGCTTAAGGATGCCTGTCAAAACGTAACAAAGAACGTTTTGTGCCACAAGATTTCCTTCACTTCCTTTATCGGAAAGGCGGCTCTTCGTCAGCTCGATATACCAGTCACAGAAGATATCCCATACGAAATCGTAGATCGCACTCAGTGCCACACCGATCTCGTAATGCTCAAGCGCACCTACCACGGTTGCCACCGTCTTGTTATACGCGGTCAGGATCCACTTATCCTCATACGCAAGCCTTGAAGACTTGGGAAGCTTGACTTCATCAATGGTAAGATTCATGCGGACAAAGCGAGATGCGTTCCAAAGCTTGTTGGCAAAGTTTCTCGCCGCCTCCATCTTTTCGTCCGAAAAGCGCATATCGTTTCCGGGAGAGTTACCGGTGGAAAGAGCAAAGCGCAACGCATCGGCACCGTATTTTTCAATGACCTCAAGGGGATCGATTCCGTTGCCCAGGGATTTGGACATTTTTCTTCCCTGCGCGTCACGCACAAGACCGTGAATAAACACCGTGTGGAAGGGCTCCTGTCCCATCTGCTCAAGTCCCGAGAAGATCATACGGGCAACCCAGAAGAAGATGATATCATAACCCGTAACCAATACACTGGTGGGATAATACTTGGCAAGATCTGCAGTCTTCTCGGGCCAGCCCATCGTGGAGAAGGGCCAAAGCGCCGAGGAGAACCACGTATCAAGCACGTCGTTTTCCTGGTCGATCTTTTCACCCTTACACATGGGACACACCTTGATGTCCTCGCGGCTGACCGTCATTTCACCACATTCGCGGCAATAAAAGGCAGGGATACGGTGTCCCCACCAAAGCTGACGGGAAATACACCAGTCGTGAACGTTCTCCATCCAGTTCACGTAAATTTTAGAGAACCTTTCGGGCTCAAATTTTACGCGCCCATCCTTGACAACCTCAAGAGCAGGCTTTGCAAGAGGCTCCATCTTTACAAACCACTGATCTGAGGTGATCGGCTCAACGGTGGTATGGCAACGGTAGCAGGTGCCCACGTTGTGGGTATGCTCCACGGTCTTAACGAGAAGCCCCGCCTCGTCGAGATCTGCGATCAGCGCGCGTCTTGCCTCAAAGCGATCCATACCGCAGTACTTTCCGCCGTAGGCGTTGATGGTCGCATCATCGTTCATCACCTTGATCACGGGAAGTCCGTGTCTCTCACCTACCAAAAAGTCATTGGGGTCATGCGCGGGGGTGATCTTCACACAGCCCGTTCCAAAGCCGATCTCCACGTATTCGTCGGCAATGACGGGGATCTCTCTTCCCACCATCGGCAAAACAAGGGTCTTGCCGATCAGATGGCGGGTCTTTTCATCATTGGGGTTCACAGCGACCGCGGTATCACCAAACATGGTCTCGGGACGCGTGGTAGCAACCTCAACAAAACCGTCCTCACCCTTGATCGGATACTTGATGTGCCAGAAATGACCGCTTTGCTCAGAGTATTCGACCTCCGCATCGGAAAGTGCCGTAATACAGTTGGGACACCAGTTGATAATGCGGTTGCCGCGATAGATCAATCCCTTCTCATAAAGGTTAACGAACACCTCGCGTACCGCTTTCGAGCAGCCCTCGTCAAAGGTAAAGCGCTGGCGTGTCCAGTCGCAGGAAGCTCCCAGCTTTTTCAACTGTCCCGTGATCCTCGCCTCATACTTGTCCTTCCACTGCCATACTCTTTCCAAAAACTTTTCTCTGCCAAGATCGTATCTCGTCAGATTTTCCTCTACGCGAAGTCTCTCCTCCACCTTGATCTGCGTCGCAATGCCCGCATGGTCGGTTCCGGGGATCCAAAGCGTATTAAAGCCTTGCATTCTCTTATAGCGCACCAAAATATCCTGAAGCGTTTCGTCCAGGGCGTGTCCCATATGCAATTGTCCCGTAACGTTTGGGGGAGGAATGACTACGGAGAAATGCTCCGCCTCATTCTTAACGTCGGGCGTGAAATATCCTTTTTCACACCACGTTTTGTAAATTCTGTCCTCAAACTCCGCAGGCGCGTAGGTTTTAGACAACTCATTGTACTGATCCATCATAGACCTCCTGTATTTTCAAACATACTTTTTTTATAAAAAACAAAAAAACACGTCCCAACTCAGGACGTGCATTTTTCAAGCGGTACCACCTGATTTCATTCCGCCAAAGCGGAATGCACTCCTCCCCCAATAACGGCGGGCACCGTTGCGGACTACACAAAGCCTATGTTCTTCCCCCGCACCGCTCCAAAGTGACTTCGGCATGCGCACACCCAAGGGCTTTCACCAACCGCCCTCTCTCTGTAAGGAACGCACACGTACTCCTCTTCTTCATCGCGTTTTTTTCAGTATATCATAAAAAGAAGGCTTTGTCAATCGTTTTACAAAAATAAAACCAATGCAAAGCCTTAACTTTTTCACTTTTTACCCGTTTTCGGGAGCTCCCGTTTCCACTCCTCCAAAAGCATTTCCAAGGCGCGGTACGCCGCAGCGTTCCGCACGCCGCTGCGGGTAGAGCCGCACGGCGCTTCCAAGCGCTCACATCGAACACTGTCAGGGGTCGCAAGGGCAATATAAACGGTTCCTACGGGATCCTTTTCCGTCCCACCGCCGGGTCCGGCAAAGCCGGTCGTCGAAAGTGCGTAGGTCGATCCCAAACGCTCTCTTACCCCACGTGTCATTTCTTCGGCACAGGAAGCACTCACCTCGGTATCCCGCTCGATGGTTTTCGGTGCAACTCCCACAAGGGTGATCTTTGCCTCGTTCGTATAGGTGACGCAACCGCCCGAAAAAGCCGCGGAGCTGCCGGGAATATCCGTCATCGATTTGGCGATCAATCCGCCCGTACAGGATTCTGCCGTTGAAAGCGTCTGTCCACGCAAAAGCAGTTCTTCGACAACCCTTTTTGCCATTCTTCGCAAAGCGGAAGCATTGGGTGCGGTCAAAGTCTTTTCCATCGCCCTTACTCCAATTCAAAAGCGCCCGTATAGAGCTGATAATACTGACCGCGCTCGGCAATCAGCTTTTCGTGGGTTCCGCGCTCAATGATCCTTCCGTGATCCAGCACCATGATCACGTCGGAATTTCGCACGGTGGAAAGTCGGTGCGCGATCACAAAAACAGTCCTTCCCTTCATCAAAGCGTCCATACCCTTTTGAACGATCGCCTCAGTACGCGTGTCGATAGAGGAGGTCGCCTCATCCATGATCAGTACGGGAGGATCGGCAACCGCGGCACGGGCAATGGCAAGCAGCTGCCGTTGCCCCTGTGAAAGATTGGCACCGTTGCTCGAAAGCTCGGTCTCGTATCCCCGGGGAAGCCTTGTGATAAAGTCATGCGCCCCCGCAAGACGCGCGGCGTTGATGCATTCCTCATCGGTCGCATCCAGCTTTCCGTAACGGATATTGTCCATCACCGTTCCGGTAAAAAGATTGGTCTCTTGAAGAACGATCCCAAGGGAGCGGCGAAGATCCGACTTTTTGATCTTGTTGATATTAATGCCGTCATAACGGATCTTTCCGTCGGCAATATCGTAAAAGCGGTTGATCAGATTGGTAATGGTGGTCTTTCCCGCTCCGGTCGCACCGACAAAGGCAACCTTCTGCCCTGCCTCCGCGTAAACGCTAATGTCATGAAGGACCGTTTTCCCTTCCTCATAAGCAAAATCGACGTCATAAAGACGAACGTCTCCGCGAAGGGGCTGATAGGTCACGCTTCCGTCTGCGTGGGGATGCTTCCATGCCCATAGTCCGGTATGAGTGTTCGCTTCTGTGATCTCACCCTCTTGGTTTCGTTGGGCATTGACAAGCGTCACGTAGCCGTCATCCACCTCGGGCGCTTCATCCATCAAAGAGAAAACGCGTTCCGCACCTGCCATTGCCATGACGATGGAGTTGATCTGCTGTGAGACTTGGTTTACGTTTCCCGTAAACTGCTTCGCCATTCCGAGAAACGGCACAATGATCGCAACGCTGACGGGGGCGATTCCCTCAAACAGCGCCTGAATACTTGGATTGGGAACGCCCGCAACCAACAGCATCGCACCCACCGCCGCCAGCACCACGTAAAGCACGTTGCCGATGTTCATAATAATGGGACCCAGCATATTGGCATAGGAGTTCGCCCGCGTTGCGTTTTGACAAAGCTCGTCGTTAAGACGGTCAAAATCCTTTTGCGCGGCATCCTCGTGACAAAAGACCTTGATCACCTTTTGCCCCGTCATCATCTCCTGAACAAAACCTTCCGTGGCACCGAGAGATTTTTGCAGCAGCATAAAATATTTTGCCGATCCACCGCCAAAGACCTTGGTAACCAAAAACATAAACACAACGCCCACGATGAGAAGAAGCGTCAGGGGAATACTGAAATACAGCATAATAAAGAATACGCTGAAAACGATCACACCCGCGCGGATCAGCGTGGGGATGGATTGCCCCACGAGCTGACGTACCGTATCGATATCGTTGGTATACCGGCTCATGATATCGCCGTGCTTATTGGTATCAAAATACTTGATGGGCAGATTCTGCATTCCATCAAACATTCTGCGGCGAAGCTTGGAAAGAAAGCTTTGCGTCAATTTCGCCATCAGCTGCGTTTCAAAGATCACGGCGATCAGCGAAAGAACGTAAAAAGCGCCGAGAAGCGATACCGCGGGAACAATGCGAAGCGACGCTTCCTCCCAGCGCATCCCCGTTTTTACACTCTCGGTGATCACCTCTGTCACCTCATTCAGGAAGAAGGAGGGGATCGCCGCAGTGATCGCGGAGAAAACAATACAAAGAACCGCCACAGGAATCAGGATCGGATAAAAGCGCCACAGCATGGAAAGAAGGCGTCCGAGCACCCGCATATTGATCCTGCGCTTCATAGGAGCATCAGACCTCTTCATGCGCATCCCCTCCGTTCGTTTGTTGTAAATAGACCTCGCGATAAATCTCGCTCGTTTCCAAAAGCTTATTGTGCGTTCCCATATCGGCAATACGTCCGTTGTCCATAACAAGGATCAGATCGGCATCTTGCACCGAGGAAATACGCTGCGCGATGATGATCTTGGTCGTTTCGGGAAGATAAGAGCGCAACCCCTCGCGGATCATGGCATCGGTTTTGGTGTCCACCGCGCTTGTGGAGTCGTCCAAGATCAAGATCTTCGGCTTTTTGAGCAGTGCCCGCGCAATGCAAAGTCTCTGCTTCTGACCGCCGGAGACGTTGGTACCGCCCTGCTCGATCATCGTGTCATAGCCATCCGGAAAGCTCTCGATAAAGGAATGCGCGGCGGAAAGTCGGCATGCCTCTTCCATCTCCTCGTCGGTAGCATCGGGATTTCCCCATCGTAAATTTTCCTTGATCGTACCCGAAAACAGCAAATTCTTTTGAAGCACCATGGCAACCGCGTCACGCAACGCACCAAGATCATACTCGCGCACGTCAACGCCTCCAACCTTAACGCAGCCTTCACTCACGTCGTAAAGTCGGGGAATGAGCTGTACCAGCGTGGATTTGCTCGCTCCCGTACCGCCGATCACACCTACCGTCTCGCCCGCCTTGATATGCAGATCGATCCCTTCCAGTGCCGCACGCTCCGCCGTTTTGGAATACTTAAAGCTAACGTTTTCAAAATCGACAGAACCGTCCAAAACCGTTTTGACCGGTTGCTCCGGCGCCTTCATCGAGGGAACCTCGTCCAATACCTCGCAAATACGTTTTGCGGATTGTGCCGACATCGTCAACATAACGTAGATCATCGAAAGCATCATCAAAGACATCAAAACCTGCATTCCGTAGGTCAGGAGCGCCGAGATCTGACCGATCTCCACCCCGCCAATACCGTTGATCGCCATAAAGGATCCAAGAAGCAATACCGCGATCATATTAAAGTACATGCAAAAGTTCATCAAGGGCGTATTGATCGCAACGATCCGCTCCGCACGGGTAAAATCATCGCGAATGGCATCAGATGCCGCACCAAACTTTTCTTTTTCGTACTCCTCGCGAGAAAATCCCTTGACCACGCGCATCGCGCGCACGTTCTCTTCGATCGACTCGTTCAAGCGGTCGTACTTTTTAAACACACTTCGAAATGCGGGCATTGCGAATTTTGCCACCAGCAAAAGCCCTATGACCAAGACCGGGATCACCACTGCAAAAACCGCCGCAAGCCATCCTCCCATCACGGCCGACATGACAACGGAAAAGATCAGCATCAAGGGACTGCGGATCGCGGTTCTGATCACCATCATATAAGCCATTTGCACGTGAAAAACGTCGGTCGTCATACGCGTTACCAAAGAAGACGTCGAAAAACGGTCTACGTTTTCAAAGCTGAAGGATTGCACCTTCTCAAAAATATCATGCCGTAAATTTTTGGCAAAGCCGGCGCTCGCCCGCGAGCAGGTAAGTCCGCCCAATCCGCCGCACGCAAGAGATACGAAAGCCATCGCGATCAGCAATGCACCGATCCCGATAATATACCCCATATCTACGTTTTCTCCGTCCCTCTGGATCGGGTTGATCAAAAACATTGCCGTAATAAAGGGGATCATCGTTTCGATCAAAGCCTCTCCCACCATCAAAAAGAGTGTCCAAAGCGTCGGCTTTTTATATTCTCGAATACTTCCGGCAAGCCGTCTCCACATACCGTTTTTCCTCCAATAATTTTGATTTGAAAAAGAGAATGTCGCAATCTCGGCGGCATCCCCCAACGATCAAAAAACAAGGTAAAAAAGCAACGTCTTGCTTTTTTTCATCAAAATATTATAACACAACCACTCCCCCTTGTAAAGACCGATCCTGGTTTTTTAATAATTTTATATAAAAATGTTCAAAAATTTGATAAAAGACGGCACCTTGACTTTTACGTGCTGCCATGCTATAATAATTTCAAAAAACGGAGGTGAAGCAATGGAGCCTTGTATACAATGTCCTCGCAAATGCGGCGTCGATCGCAAAAACGGCGAACACGGCTTTTGCGGTGTCGGAAACGATTTTCGTGTCGCACGCGTCGCGCTTCACGCGTGGGAGGAGCCGCCCATCAGCGGCACACACGGCTCCGGTACCGTGTTTTTCAGCGGATGCAATCTTCGCTGTGTCTTCTGCCAAAATCGCGAGCTCAGCCATGCGGCGTTGGGTAAGGAGATGAGCGAGAAAGAACTTGCCGCAGCGATCCTTTCCCTTTGCGATCAGGGCGCTCATAATATCAATCTCGTCACCCCCACACACTATACTCTTCCCTTGCGCCGCTTGCTTGAGAAAATCAAGCCCTCCCTCAAAATTCCCGTCGTGTGGAACTCGGGCGGCTACGAGGATCCTGCACTTTTGCGCACACTTGAGGGGCTGGTCGATATTTATCTGCCCGACGTCAAGTATTATTCCTCCGAGCTGTCTCTTGCATACTCCGGCGTTTCCGACTATTATCCCGTTGCGCGCGCGGCGCTTCTCGAAATGCTTCGTCAACAGCCGGCGGTGCGCTTTGACGACCGTGGAATGCTTCTTTGCGGCACGGTGGTCCGCCACCTGGTGCTTCCCGGCTCCCGCACCGATTCCATTGCCCTGTTGGAAGCACTTGCACACGACGTGGGAAACGACCGTTTTCTTCTGTCTTTGATGTCGCAATACACAAAGGAATTTGCCATGGATACCCCCTACCAATGCCTCCACCGAAGCTTAACCTCTTTTGAGTACACCTCGGTTCTTGGGCGTGCTTCCAAGCTCGGCTTTGAGGGTTTTTCCCAATCGCGAGCTTCCGCCTCCCCCTCGTTCACCCCACGTTTCAAAGAAGAATTTAAATAAGCGAAAAAGCAGTCTCGTTTAACAATTCCAAAGCGAAAAAATCTTTTTCCAAAAAATGCTTGCATTCGAAAAAAGAATGTGGTATACTATGTCTGTTGTAAATGCAACACCCATATGCACCATTAGCCCAGCTGGATAGAGCACAAGCCTCCGACGCTTGGTGTCGACGGTTCGAATCCGCCATGGTGCGCCAACGCAAAAAGGAGCCAAAAGGCTCCTTTTTGCGTTGGCGTCCCATGGTGCTTATGAGAACCGCTTGCAGTTTCTCCCAAGAAACTGCCAATTTGACGCAATATGTATGTAAAAAACTATGATCCGCAAAAGCATTGCGGCAAATTTCGGTTCAGAATCCGCCATTGGGCGACCTACGGTAAAGCAGGTCGCCCAACTAAGTTTGCCCATATGGGCAAGTGAAGTTTACTTCGTAAGTGAAGTTATCCTATTATTGAAAAATACAATCCGATTTGGTATAATGAGTTTAGAAAAGCGGTGTTTGCAGAACTCACAGCGCGAGGAGAGGACGTTCACGATCTCATCGAAGGAAAGCAAGCACTCAATCCGAGTATGAGCTATGAAAAAGCGAGCCGCGAGGTAGTTGCAGAGGCTATGACCGATATTCTCCCCGATTCACACTTCGTCGAAGCGCTTGCAACCAACCACAAGAATATCTTTGAACCCCTGCTTGCAAAGCTTAAGGAGTTCTTAAGCGATCTCAAAGCCTACTTCAATACGATTGGACACAACCGCTCAAGAGAGGCAATGCACTCATGCTCTTCACCGCATCTCACGAGCTGACTCATCATATCCGAGAAGTGGCACCTGGCAAGTTCAAGATCTTTGCTGACGCTCTCCTTGAAGAGTATAGCAAGAATGGTAAGTCTATAGAAAAGCTTATCAACGACAAGAAGGACACGCTCAAGAGAAACGGAAGGCTTGAAGGAAAGACCGAGGAACAGGCTTACGATCTTGCCTACGAGGAGGTCGTGGCAGACTCTTGTGAGGCAATGCTTGTAGATTCCAATGCGTTTGAGGCTCTTTCAAGGAAGCTTCACGAGCAAGACAAGGGACTTTGGAATACCATTAAGGATTTCATCGCCAAGTTGGTGGCGAGGATCAAGGTGGCTTACGAAGGACTCTCCCCCGACTCAAATGAGGCACACTATGTCAGAGACATGGTAGACTCTGCCGAGAGACTTCAGAAGCTTTGGGTGGATGCGCTCTTGGAGGCGAGTGATGTTTCTATCGAGCATACCTTGGGCGAGAATGGTATTATGTTTAATCCCAAGACCGAGTCTGCAAAATCCATGCCTGCGGTGGTCGATAGGATCACGAAGGAGATTGTAAATTCTGATACTGTAAAGCATTCGGACAGGGTGTTTTCAGAAGGATTCATAAACAGCACTCTTAACAGTTTTGATATAACCAAACTCGGTGATTACATCCATGTTCAGAGGCAAGTGTTTGATACGCTCCATAATGAAGGGTTCTTTACCAATACCGAGGATCGCAGCAGAACAGATATAAACACAGAGTCGGGTATGACAATTGAGACTAACAAAAGTGGCATCTTTGAGACATTCAGCCTTAACAATTACGGCAGACTTGGCAAATTCAAAAAGATTGCAAAACTTGCCACCATAAGAAATCTACCTGATGCGATTAAGTATGGTCATATTGTTATTGACGATGCAGGAAACATACACGATAGTGCAGACAATAACAAGAAATTCGCCTACATTGAGTACGCAACGAAGGTTGATGGAAATGAGATTGTACTCAAACTTGCAATAAAAAAATCACCTCAGAAAAATAAATTCTGGGTGCATAGCATCTATACAATAGAAAATGTCAGCGATTCACCTGCAAGCACCGATAACGGTACTGAGGCAGGTCATATAACCGCTGACATCAAAAGTATTATACCACAAGATTCCAATTCTGTCAATAGGAAGTTTTCTGATAGAGATTCCCTCGGCAACGAGCTTTCCAAGGAACAGCAGGAGTTTTTCAAGGAGAGCAAGGTAAGAAATGAAAAAGGTAATCTGCTTGTCATGTACCACGGAACACCGAACGCTGGATTTACAAAATTCAAAAGTGGCACATATTTTACTCAGCACAAGTGGTATGCGGACAGATATCAAAATCCCGGCGCTAGCAGCTTGAGCTATAAAAACAATGCCAAAACTCCCGATACCTATGCCGTTTATCTTAATATCAAAAAACCGTTTGATACGAGAAACCAAACGGAAAAGGATATTTTCTATAACGAATATTACAGACAATGGGGGACCGGTACTGACCTTATGGAAAGCGGACTTCCCGATTGGCTTGACGGTATAGATCTTCAAGAGTTCATTGAGGAAATGGGATACGATTATGACGGTCTTATTCTCGACGAAGGCGGCACAGGTGGATATGGCGAGGAGGTTGTTAGCCGTGGCTTGTCTTACGTAATCTTCGATTCTACACAGGCAAAAAACATTGATAACGTGACACCAACAAACGATCCCGACATTCGATATTCCGATAGAAATCCAAGGGAAGTAACTGAAAAAGATGTGAGAGATATTCTTGACAATATCAATAGTTACAACAAAGATTCTTATTTCGCCGTTAGGATCAATACACCCCAAGCCTTGATAGATGCTGCTAAAAAGAGAGGAGACATCATTGAAAATCTGCCTGTTGTTATGCAAGTGAAAAAAGCACAGCAAGCAATGAGCGATGAGCCAATAAGAAGCAGTATCGACAGAGCGCATGGACTATCCACGGATGATATGATCGCCATTCTAAGAGCAATGGATGAGCCAACATACGTCGTCTATCAAGAGAATGGAAGATACATTGAAGTAGTTCGTTTTGAAACAGAGGCTAAAAAACGCGCAATTGCAGTTCTTGAGATAGGGGAAAATAAAAATGCCATTCACATGAATGGCTACGAGGGTGGTATTTATCAGGTTCTCGTCACAGCATTTGTACCCGACAGTTATCAATACATAAAAGACATTATCGACAACAAAAAGAATACTCTTCTACCAATAGAAAAGAAGAAAGGTTTTTCGCAAAGAAGTTCTGGCAGCCAAGTGCCTTCACTATTAAACGAATCGCCTTTCTTCGAGGACATTATACCACAAGCTTCCAGTTCTGTCAATAGAAAGTTTTCCGACCGCCGCGCCGAGGTTAGCGATCTTCGGCAAGAGCTTGAGAAAGTCAACGTAGACCCGGCACGTGTGATTGCCTTTGCAGACGGGTATTTCGATAGGTACGGTGGAGTGATGAATAAGAGCGAGATACGCTACGATTTCCTTCACGCCTTGAATACTATGGCTCAAATATCAGAGGATAGCTCTGAAAAAGCTGATGACACCTTTGAAAAGGCTTATAAAGAGATTTTGAGTATCGCAGAGGAGCTTGTATATAACCCCAAAAATCTTGGCAGCACAGCCGAGGATTTACGGGCGATAAAGAATTACATCAGAGGTATCAAGTTCAAGGTGCAAGACAGAGACAAGCCCGAATTTGATATATACGGCGGCTTCGGTACGTTCCAAAAAGAGCACATGGGTAAGCTCACCCTTGCCAATGACGGCATATCTATTGACTCCGCATACATGGAGTTGCAAGAATTATACGGGATGTCTTACTTTCCCGATGTTAATACCGTTGTAGAACAGCTTATGACGATTGCCGACATTGTTGACATTCCGTTAAGTGCTGTGTCTGATATAGGGTATGATGTGGATGCCGCGAGGGATTATACTGCACAAGAGATCGTCGCAAAGTTTAGTGACTTTATAAGCGAAAGCTGGAAAAAAGCAAAGAATGCTAATCCTCCTAAATCCATTTACATCAACGATCGCAATCCTGACTCCTTCTCCAACCGTTCCCTTCTCGCCAATGCTCTTGAGACTGCGGCACAGAACGAAGTC
>JAZNEQ010000123.1:0-9976 GCA_045588715.1 Eubacteriales bacterium
GGCTCGCCTGAGTCGCTTCCTCTTGCTTTGCCTCGACGATCGATTCTTCAACAAGCTCTACGTGAACGCCGTACTCCTCGGGATCGATGACGTACTCGGCAAGAATGTTTTCAAGACCTTCGTTTTCGATACGGGAAAGGAATTCCTCCTCGCTGATCTCATAGCCAAGCTCTTCCTGGTAGTCAGCCTTGAGGTTGTCGATCTCGCTGCCGATCGCATCCTTGATGGCATCCTTGACGACCGTTTCGGCAACGCCCTTGATATCGAAGGGCTCGGTGATCGCTGCGATGATCGCAAAGGTCACCATAAGAGAATGCTGACCCTCCTCATCCTCAAGCTTCTCTGCGAGCTTGTCGAAGGAAGCCTCGTCCTCGGACGTAAGGGAAGAGATGAGATCAACGCCCAAGGCAACGCAGGATACGATATCCAGCGCGCTGACGTCGACCTGCTCGGGCATAGAGCCGAACATATCGTCAAGGTCAGCCTTGAGCTCGGGATCGGCGTCGCCAAAGCTGTCTGCCAGATCCTTCATCGAGGTAACGGTGCCGGAGCTACCGAGATCCAGCGTAATGAGGGGCTGGAAGGAAAGGATGACCGCAATCAGCAGCAACAGCATGCAGCCCCATACGCGGGCGAATGCCATTGGCTTTTTGGGACAGTTTACACAAAGCATCATATAAAGATACCTCCAAAAAAAAATACACGACACACGGCAAGACCCGGGAATGTCGCTATGCAAATTATACACCTTATGGCGTATTTTGTCAAGAGTTATTTATAATATTTTAAATCCGCCTTAACTTTGTGAACAAAAAAAAGACCTGTCCCGTTTCCGGGACAAGCCGTTTTTGCTTTTAAATCATTTCATCTGCCGCATCGGACACCCGGGTCAGCATCATCCCCACGCGCCGCATGACGGCATTGGTCTTGCGAATGGTGCGGAGCTGACGCATCCGCTTGGAGTTATACACTGCCACCGCGGCGCCGCCAAGCATCACGCCGCCTCCCACAACGCCAAGGATCACCGCCGCCGTACTCGTTCCCTTTTTCATTTTCCACGCCTCCTTTAAAAGCTTTTTTCACAGTTTACGCAATTTTATTTCTTTTGATACTCGGCTTTTTGGTTTGAAAAAATTACATATTGCAAAACGGCGCTCCGCGTGTTAAAATAAAGAAAATAAACATGGGGAGGTTTTTATGAAAACCAAGCTTTCACCGCGCTTTTGGTCGGCACTGACCTTATTTTCCCTCTTCGGGCAGATCGCCTGGGTCGTGGAAAATATGTATCTTAACGTTTTTATCTACAACGTTTTTCATGCAAGCGCCTCGGATATTTCCATGATGGTGGCGGCAAGCGCCGTCTCCGCCGCCCTGACCACCGTTTTTATCGGTGCGCTTTCCGACCGCATCGGAAAAAGAAAGCTCTTTATCGCGGGCGGTTACATCCTTTGGGGCATTTCTATTTTCGGCTTTGCCCTTTCCATGACCGTTACCGCCGCGGCAGTCGGCGTAATGCTTGTCATCGCCCTTGACTGTCTTATGACCTTTTTCGGGTCGAGCGCCAACGACGCCGCCTTTAACGCATGGCTGACCGACAGCACCGATCACACCAACCGCGGCGCCGCCGAGGGCATCAACTCCATGATGCCGCTTTGCGCCATCCTTGCAGTCTTTGGCGGCTTTATGGCGTTTGATCTGACCAAGAGAGAGGACTGGCGCCTGATCTTTATCATCATCGGCTGTGCGGTCCTGGCCGTTGGTATTTTGGGGCTCTTTCTCATCAAGGAGCCGCAAAAAACGAAAAAGAGCGACACGGGCTATTTTCAAAACATCATTTACGGATTTCGCCCCTCCACCGTCGCATCTCACGCATCCCTTTATTTTCATTTGCTTTTGTTGATCGTCTTCTCCATCTCCATTCAGATCTTTATGCCCTATCTGATCCTGTACTATGACAAAGCACTTGGCATGAAGGATTACGTCTTCATCATGGCGCCCGCGATCATTTTAGCATCGGTCGTAACGGCGCTTTGGGGCAAGGTCTACGACAAAAAAGGCTTTTATTTTTCGATCTCCCCTCCCCTTTTGTGGCTTGCGGCGGGATATTTGCTCCTTTTCTTCTTCCAAAGCACGGCGCTCGTTTTTGTCGGCTCCCTTCTTATGATGTGCGGCTATCTTTCGGGCATGGCGGTATTCGGGGCGCTCATCCGCGATAAGACTCCCGAAAGGCGCGCGGGGTCGCTCCAGGGCGTGCGCATCTGCTCTCAGGTGCTCCTCCCCGGCGTCATCGGTCCCGCGATCGGAAGCGCCGTTTTGTCGGGGGCGGATCAGATCCTCAACGACGACGGCACGACCTCCTTCATCCCCAACGAAAATATCTTTCTGGCCGCCCTCGTCCCCATTTTGCTTCTTGCCCTTCTTCTCTTTCTCTCCTTCCGCCGCCGCAAGGTGCGCACCGTGCGCCTTACCACGCCCTTTGAGGAGGCTGCAGACAAAAACGGCTGGGAGACGGAGCACCCGCGCCCCTCGCAAAAAAGAGACAGCTATCTTCCGCTCTGTGGAGAGTGGGAGCTTGCCGTAAAAAAAGGCAAAAAGGAAACAAGGCTTGGAAGCATCCGCGTTCCCTTTCCGCCCGAATCTCCCCTTTCGGGCATCGAGCGTCCCCTTGGGAAAAATGAAAAATACGTCTACACCCGTACCTTCACGCTCCCCCCGCAAAACGGGGACGGGCATCTCCTTTTACACTTTGGCGCGGTGGACACCCACGCGCGCGTGCTTGTCAACGGTAAGGAGGCGGGGTGCCACACGGGTGGCTATCTTCCCTTTACCTTGGACGTGACCGCCCTTGTACGCATGGGAGAGAACTCCCTGACGGTGGAGGTAACCGACAAGCTTGACCGTACCTACACCTACGGCAAGCAGCGCAAAAAGCGCGGAGGCATGTGGTACACCCCCATTTCGGGGATCTGGCAGCCCGTTTGGATGGAACGCGTTCCAACAAACTATATCAAGGACCTGAGGATCACCCCCACGCTCTCCTCCGTCACCCTTGAAACGTCGGGCGGCGAGGCGGAAAAAAAGCTGACGCTTCACAAAGAGAGCGGCGACGAGATCTACGTCTATACGGGCGATGTCTTTGCCCTTACGGTGAAGGATCCCATTCTCTGGACCCCCGAAACCCCGCATCTTTACGAGTTTACCCTGGAATGCGGCAAGGACAGGATCGATTCTTACTTTGCCCTGCGCACGGTAGAGGCCGGGACAGAGGGCGGAAAGCCCCGACTTTACCTCAACGGCGCCCCCTACTTCTTCCACGGGCTTTTGGATCAAGGCTATTTTCCCGACGGCATTTATCTCCCCGCGACCCCCGAGGGCTATCGGAACGATATTTTGCAAATGAAGGCGTGCGGCTTTAACACCCTGCGCAAGCACATCAAGATCGAGCCCGACGTATTTTACTATGAATGCGACCGGCTTGGAATGCTTGTGTTCCAGGACATGGTCAACAACGGCACCTACAGCTTTCTCCTTGACACGGCACTCCCCACCCTTGGAATGAAAAAGGGCTTTGCCCACCGTGCGTCGCGTGCGACACGGGCGCATTTTGAAGAGAGTGCCAAGGAAACGTGTCATCTTCTCTACAATCACCCAAGCGTGGTATATTACACGGTCTTTAACGAGGGCTGGGGGCAGTATGAGGACGGCGGAAGAATTTACGAAAGCTTGCGCGAAAAAGACCCCACACGCATCTACGACACCGCCTCTGGTTGGTTTTACCCCTCCCTTTCCGACGTGCAAAGCGAGCACGTCTATTTCAAACGGCTGGAGCTTTGCGCCGACCGTCTCCCCCTGGTGCTTTCCGAGTTTGGCGGTTATTCCTGCAAAATAGAGGGGCACGCCTTTAATCTTGACAAGACCTACGGCTACCGCACCTGCAAAACGACCGAGGAGCTTGCAAACGATCTTGAGCGCCTCTACCTTGACGAGGTGATCCCCGCGATCGAAGGGGGGCTTTCGGCAGCGATCTTGACACAGGTCAGCGACGTGGAGGACGAGACCAACGGGCTTTTGACCTACGACCGCCGCGTTTTGAAGGTGGACCCGGAACGAATGACAAGGATCGCGAAGCGGCTGCGCGACACGTTTGAGGCCGCAGCAAAAGTCAAATAAACGAAGGGGCTGTCTCAAATTGCAACTTCGAGACAGCCCTCTCGCACGAAAAAGCCGGACAGCAAAAACCACGGGGGTGTCGACCAAATGCAAAACGCATTTGAGACACCCCCTTTTTTCTTTGCAAGTATTGACTTAATTAAAGACACAAAGCCATATTTTTTGGCCAAATTCTCAAGTTTTATTGACAAATCAGCAGAAACGTGGTAAAATATACTCGTCACACAATCAAATATTTTTTAGCGTTTAGTGGAAACTATCCTTGGTAAAAGGTGTTTCCTTTTTTCCTCATATCCACTAACGCTGGAAAGAGATTGTGTGACAACAATGAAGGAACACTTTTTCGGTGCGTTCCTTCATGGAGCGCACTTTTTTATATGCTGATAGGGGGATATATGAACAAGGATATTTTAGAAAAGGTAATAGATGTTAGCGGCACAGAGCTTACGCCCGGAGAGCCTACTATTTGTCTTGGTAACGGAGAACAAGGCTTTGAATGTTGTTGCGACGAGTGCGACTACTTTTTGCGTTGTTTCCCCGAATTTGATCCAATAAGCAAAAAGAATTAACAAAACCAAAAAACACCCTACGAGATTTTATGAAAAAAATTTGAAATGAAATGAATTGCCCTGTTCCTTCAACGTCGAAGGCGAACTTAGTTGATCATTGCGCCGTGCGGCGCAATGATCACACCACCGACATAATCAAAACGGCAACGATGATCAGGGGGAGAACGTACTGCATATAGGGCTTGATCCAGCGCGGCATGCGAAGCCCCTTTTCTCCCGTGTTGACCTCGGCAAAATAGCTGTCCCAGCCCCAGCCCCAGCGAGTGGTGCAAAACAGGATATATACAAGACTGCCCACAGGCAAAAGCAGATTGGAAACGGTAAAGTCCTCAAGATCCATAAAGCTCTTGCCAAAGAGGCGGATCTCAGAAAAAAAGCTTTCGCTGAAGACTGCGGGAAGCGCCAGAACGATCATCAGTCCGATGTTGATCAGTGCGACCTTCCCTCGGGAAAGCTTTGTTTTTTCCAGCCAGAAGGACATGATGTTTTCAAATACGGCAATGACGGTGGAAAACGCCGCAAAGATCATAAAGAGGAAGAAGAGCGTACCGATCACACGCCCCGCGGGCATTGCGTTGAACACCGAGGAAAGCGTGGTAAAGAGGAAGGAGGCGCCCACCGTGCCCGCATCGGCGGTCACACCGTTGTTATAGGTGAAGCAAGCGGGGAACACGATCAGTCCTGCCATCAGTGCCACGGAGGTATCAAGGGAAACGATGGTGACCGCCTCGCCAAGCAGCCTGCGCTCTTTTCCGATATAGCTTCCGAAAATGGCGATAGAGCCAATGCCGATGCTAAGGGTAAAGAACGCCTGTCCCATCGCGGCGGAGATCACCGTCCAGATGCCGGCATCCCCGATATTTTCAACAGAGGGCACGAGGTAGAATTTCAATCCCTCGGCGGCGTTGGGAAGCGTTAAGCAATAGATCACAAGCCCGATCATCAAAAGGAAGAGCGCCACCATCATCCCCTTGGTCACCTTCTCCACACCCTTTTGAAGGCCGATGGAGCAGATAAGGAAGCAGACGACGATCACTCCCACGGTCACAAAGAGGGAGAGCCACGGGTCGGTGATCATGCCCACAAATTCGCCCGTCAGCGCCTCGACCCCCGACGACTGCATGATGGAGCCCGTAAGGTACTTCCAAAAATAAATGACCATCCAAGCGGAGATCAGCGTGTAAAACATCATCAGAAGATAGTTGCCCGCAACACCGACGTACTTCATCAGGTGCCATTTCTGCCCCTTTTTCTCAAGCACGTCAAAGGAGGTGGCAATGCTTCTTTGGCTGGCTCTGCCCACGGCAAGCTCGGCGGTCATGGCGGGAAGCCCCAAAAGGATCAAAAAGCCGATATAGATCAAAACGAACAACGCACCGCCGTAGCTTCCCGCAATGATGGGAAAGCGGTAAACGTTGCCAAGCCCGATGGCACATCCTGCCGACAGCAGAATAAAGCCCAGGCGTGAGGAAAGACGTTCACGATTCATAAGGTCACACTCCAAATTCAATTTTTATCTATTCTATCACAAAAAATCGGCTTTTACAATAGAAAAGCCGATTTTTTGCTTCCATGATTTTTTTATTCGCCAAGCAGCTTTTTCCCAACCGCCTTGATAAAGGGCAAAACGTGCTCGAATACCTCGTCCTCGGTCTCCGCGCCCGGCATATCCGACCAAAGGCAATAGCCGCCTCCAAGCACACCCTCGTGGGGCGCCTCGGGATTGTTTTCGGGAATATCCTTATCAAACAAATACGCATCCCATTCCCGCTCCACCTGATCGGCGGGAACGCCGAAGTAGGAGCCCATGCCAACCACGTAGTAGGTATAATAGCTGATAAAATTGAGGACCTTGTGCCCCTTGTCAAGGTAAAAGCCCACGGTATTTTTGCCGCCGTTGGCGTTCTTCGACCAGTATTGGATCTCCAGGGAAGGATCGATCTGTGTCACGCCCGTATATCCCGTATCAAAGTCGCGGTATACGTCGTCGTTCCACATACGGATGGACTCGTATCCCATCGCGCGCAAAAGCTCGCAGATCTCGTTGACGTACAAAACGAACAGATCGTAAGCAACGGCGTTTTCGTTCCCCGTGCGCGCCTTTGCGCACGCATCCCAATGGTCTAAATTCTGCCATTTGGAAAGAGATTCGTCAATCGTTTCGCCAAAGCCCAAAAGCTCGTCCCCGCCGATATCAAACTTGGTGCATCCAAGCGAGCGGAAAAACAGCCCGTATTCTCTGTAAAGGCTTTTGGCAAAGTTCACAGCCTCCTCGTTGGAAAGGTCGATGCCGCGCGAGTAGTTCAATTGCTCTGCCTCGTTCTTTTTACTGGAGCCGTGTACCAGCTCTACCCTGCCGTTTTTGTGAAAATAGTTGGAAATATTGTGTCCCGTTTGCGCATTGTATTTCTTTACGGCATAGTTCATGTGCCCGGGAGAATCGAAGGAAGGAACGACCTCCAGTCCGTTTGCCTGCGCAAAACGGACGAGCTCTGCCATTTCCTCCTGCGTGTAATATTTCCCGTCGTCCTCGGGCTTTCCTTTTTCACAGCCGTAAACGCACAGGGTGTAGTCGCTCCCCGCCAGCCAGGGATATTGCTTGGATTCGAGGCGGTGCCCGATATCCTCCGAAAAATGAATGCAAAAGGTGTTAAAGCCCTCCGCCTTTACCGTCAGCATCAGCTTTCTGATCCATTCCGGCGTATAATATTTGCGCGCGCAGTCCAAAAAGAAGATGCGTTCGCGCACTTGTCGCTCAGATCTGCTCATATTTTTTTCCTTTCAGAATTTTCAGGTCCACATATCCCTTGGGAAATGCTTTCTGTCACGGTTTTTAACGTATCCGTCGCGGCGAAGCGCCTCGATCTCCTCTTCCAGGATCTGCGTTTGCAGAGCGATCTTCCACTCGATCGCCTCGCGGTCTGCCATATAGTCCATACTGGGCTCGTACCCCAGCCGCGAGTCGAATTCTACCAAGGGAATGGTCGCCTTGGCGTTTTCGATCTCGGCACGCATGATCTGTGCAACCTCGTCAAGCGTTGCGGAAAAATCAATGCTTTCGTCGGTAAGGAGCGCATACTTGCGGAAGTAAGTTTCCTTGACGTGGTGCGTGGTCAGCACCGCGCGCCCCATAAACGCGGCAATGCCGGCAATGCGGCGTGCTTCGTCGCGTTTTTTCTCGGGAAGCTTATCAACAAGCGCGAAAAGACGGTCTGCCCCCTCGATCAGAAGCTTTGCGGCGCCCTTGTAAAGGCGGGATTCGCCTTGGCATTTTTCATACATCCCCTCGCGATCAAAACGATAGGTATAGTTGGGGAAGCAAATTGCATTTTTTCCATGCATGGCATTCTCGCCAAAGGGGATCACCAGATCCTTATGGTTGTAAAGCACGATAGGATAGGAGGGGCCGATGCGCATAGGACCGTACTGATCCTCCCCCGTTGTGATCAGGCAAGAGATCGCATCGCCAAAATCGCGATAGGACTGTTTGACCGCATCCAAATGCTCCTCGCCCCAGTCGCGTTTGATCAGCTTTTCGATGATCCCCTCGCCGTTGGGGTCCCGTTCGGTAAACATCGCCTTGGCAAGCTCGGAGATAAAGGAGGGATACACGCCGTAATGGTGGCACTCCATCAGTCCCACAAGTCCGTACTTGTCGTGCGCCTCGTTGACCGCCTCAAAGCGTTTGAGCCACTGATAGGGCGCGGGCTCGTAGGGCACGGTTCCCACGTCCCAGGTAAGCCCTGCCGTGTTGGTCATGGAGTACAAGGGAATCCCGCGCCGCTTTGCCACCTCGGCTTCGCTCAGAAAGTACTCGCCCGCCCCCGTCAAAAAGAGGGTGTAGTCGGTCGCGCTCCCGGGAACGCCGTCCACAAGCGTGTGCTGCGACATTTCAAAGGTCGCCTCCAAAGAAATATCCGTAGGGAGATTTTCAATCAGCTCCAATCGAATATCCCGCGGCTTATTGCTCCAGTTATAGGTCCAAAACACGATATCCGCCTCGGGGCGCACGCGGCGGATCACCCTTTTGACAAGTCCCAACCAATCGGGGTAGTCGCGGCAGGGGAACCAACCCGGACGCGGAGGACGCGTCGCGCGGTCGGGATATGCCTTGCGGTTTGCCTCCATGCCGACAAGCCCCGTGGTTCGTTCGTCCTTGCTTGGAAATTCCACGCTTTCGCCCACGAGCGTCACACCCTTGAGCCCCGGACAATCGCGGAAGAGCTTGCCGTAAAGCTGATCGTAGTATTCCTCCGCGCCCTCGTCGTCGGGGTGCTTTTCGCTGACCATATAGCTGTAGGCGTAGGTGTCAAGCCCGTAATCAGCGGCACGGCGGATGATGTCGTTAAAATCGGTATGTCCGTAGCTGGTTTCGTCCTTGGCTCTTGTAAAAAGAAGGATCGCGGTAAAGCCCTGATGCGCCAAGGCGGAAAGATGCTCGTTCGGAAAAATATCCAAGGAAAAGCCCGAATGCACCATACGCGTATGGTATCTCGGCACTCTCTCCTCGCGCCCCACGGTAAGATAGGGTGACTCCTCAAAATTCATCAGATCCTCAAGGAGATAGCTTGCCTGCGCCGCGGCACGCGCGGTTTGTCCCACGAGACGCACGCTCTTCTCCCCGACGATGACCGCATAAGCGTTTTCCTTCATCGAAGGATCGATCCCGTAGGTGATATGCTTGTCTGTGGGACACTGATCGGAGATCTTAACGCAAAGGTTCATCGACACAAGGAAATAATCCCATAGATCGCGCCCGACGCGGGTGAGGAATTCATCCCCCGCGGGAAGAACGACCGTCCAGTCCGAGGTGATCTCGATCTGACCCGCTCCAAGCGGCTTTGCTATGCGGCGGTTCTTTTTATGGACCTCCTGCATCCGCTTTCTGAATTCGTATTTCAATTCAGCCATCGAAAAGCCTCCTTTGCTTACTTGATGGCACCGTCCAGATATTCCAAAGAAAGCGCCGCCATACGCTCACCAAGCGCGGCGTTTGCCCTCGCGGAGCTCTTGGTAAACCAGTGCTCGCGGTCGCCAAGACGGGAAAGATCCACCGTGTCGGGATAGAGCGCCATGAGAAGCGAGCATTCAAACTCGCCCGCATGGTCGTAGCCCGTGGCGTTTTGCACCGCGGTGCTCATGGTGGGAATGACCTTGATCCAGGAGAAGGGATTGTTCGCGCCCTCCAATTCCTCGTAGTAGTTGGCGTAGCTTTCGCTTCCCCACCAGCCCTCGCC
>JAZNEQ010000124.1:0-43219 GCA_045588715.1 Eubacteriales bacterium
CCCTTTGTGCAACCCCACAAAAAGGCCCTCCCCGCAGACCCGAAATTTTGCGACAAAAATCACCCCGAATCCGTCGGTATCCCTTGACAAATTTCTTGATTTGTGGTATACTAATCAAGGAATTTGATTTCTGCGACTGACGGATAAAAGGGAGCCCCAAGCCCTGCGTTTGAGGCCTCGGTTGTGGGACTACCACAGTGGAACAGAAATCTGCAAGGGAGCATCGGGCCCCCGCCCATACTCCGTATATTGCCGACCGTCTGGGCACACTTATCTCGTCAAGAGCATAAGTGTGCCCTATCATATTTTTGGAGGTATTTCGTTCATGAAAAAAGTCGGAATCATCATGGGAAGTGACAGCGATCTTCCTATCGTACGCAATGCTATGGACACCCTGACCGCCTTTGGGGTACCCTTTGAGGTACACATTTACTCGGCTCACCGCACCCCTGACGAAGCAGGCGTGTTTGCGGCAAAGGCGAGAGAGGACGGCTTCGGTGTCCTTATTTGCGCCGCCGGTATGGCCGCCCATCTGGCAGGCGCCATCGCCGCCCGCACCAGCCTCCCCGTTATCGGTATTCCCTGTAAGTCCACCAATCTTGACGGCATGGACGCTCTGCTCTCCACCGTCCAGATGCCCACGGGCGTGCCCGTAGCCACCGTGGCCATCAATGGCGCCGCCAACGCCGCCCTGCTGGCTATCCAGATGCTGGGCATCGAGGATGCAGGTCTCGCCGCCAAGCTGGACGAGAAGAAGGCCAAGGATGCCGCCGCCGTGCTGGCTAAGGATGCCGCGCTGCAGGCCGAGCTGAACGGCTGATCCCTTCGCCTCTCTTTTACAATTGAATGGACAGATCCGAAGGATCTGCACCTTCACTCTTCACTTTTCACTCTTCACTCTTCACTTTTCACTCTTCATTTCATGATCAAGATACTCGTCCAGCACCGCCTTGAGCCGTCGGCACGCTTCCTCAAGGGAGACGTGCATCAGTCTCGCGCCCGCCATATCGTAATGTCCGCCGCCGCCCATTTTTTGCATAATGGCTTGTACGTTGATGCGGTCGTGCGAGCGTGCGGAGATGGTGACCGTGCTCTCGGCACGAAGAAGTGCAAAGGAAGCATCGATCCCGTCGACGTTCATCAGCTTGTCAGCCGCCTTGGCAATGGCGATATTGTCCGCCTCGGTCGCGGGACGGTCAATGCTGAGCCACGTGATGGCAATGCGCCCGCGGTAGGTGCGCGTGCGGCTGTCGATGTCGCTGGCGGTAAAGAGATCCTCCATCGTTTCGGTAAAGAATCTGCGCACCACCGACGCGTGCGCGCCGCGCTTGTACAAATACTGTACGGCGGTAAAGGTCTGCATACCCACGCCCGCGGTAAAGTTTTTGGTATCCAGCATCATGCCCGCCAGCATCAGATTTGCCTCCTCCTTGAGGAGCTTGTCGTGATAGGGACTGTATTCCAGCATTTCGCTGACCAGCTCGCAGGCGGAGGAAACGCCGGGACGGATATAGGTCATAAGCGGCTTGAACTCATACATCTGATTTTGTCTGCGATGGTGGTCGACGATGACGACGTTGTTGATGCACTTGAGAAGCTTGGGCGCCTCGGTATGGAAGATGTTGTTTACGTCGCTCATAATGAGAAGCGTATCCGAGCGCACGGCATCCATCGCCGTGTCGGCACCGATAAAGAGCGCGCGATATTCGGGAAGTGCCGAGATCATATCGTAGCAGGTGCGGAAGTTGAGGTGATCGCGATCCATGACCACGCGGATGCGCGAGGTGTCGCCGTCACGCGCACAAATGGCAAGACGTGCAAGACCCACACAGGAGCCGATACAGTCGTAGTCGGGGGCGCCGTGTCCCATGATCAGAACGTTGCCCGCCTCGCGAATGAGCCTGCACAAATGCTCGGAGTTGACGCGCGAGGTAATGGTGGTAGAGCCCGCCATGGTATTGACGCGGCCGCCGTAGGTATCTACGCTCGTACCGAGGTTGACGACCGCCTGGTCACCGCCCTTTTGAAGCGCCACGTCCAGCGCATCCCCCGCCGCGCGCTCCTTGTCCTCAAAGCTGCCCGGTACGGCACCCACACCGATGGAAACGGTGACGGGGAAGCTGTTGTCGCCCAAGCGAATGCTGCGTATGGTATCCAAAATTCTGAACTTGTCCTCGACACAGCCGTCCAGCGCCTGTCTTGTAAACACCAGCAAATATTTTTCACGCTCGTATTCGCGAAGCATGCCGCCAAAGCCCTCTGCCCACTCGCGCAGGCGCAGCTCGATCTCGTTGACCGCGGTACGGTAGCTTACGCGGATATACTGTGCAAGCTCCTGGAGGCTGTCAATGACGATATACGCCACGACGGGCTCGTTTTGATACATGGTACGCCTTGTTTCGTCAAGCTCTGTAAAATCGGTAAAGACCACAAAGTAATAATCCGTGCCGTGTGCGCGGAGCACGTAGCAGGAAAGGCGGTACTTTCTTGCGTCGATCTCTACGGTCATGGGCTTTGTGTTGTCGATCGGAACACCGTCCTCGGTAAAGGTCACGTCTCTGACCTGTCCTCCGTTGTGCGCATAGGCAATGATCTCTGCCATCGGCACCGCGCAAAAGCTGGAGAGCGGCACGTTGCAGATGGGATTTTTTATTTTGAGGATCTCCTGCAGGGCGGCGCTGACGATCTTGACCGTGCCCCCCTCCGAAACGATGGCATAGGGAACGTCCACCACGTAGCGGAACATGTCGCTGATCTCGGTCGCCATCAGCTCTGCCGCATCGTTTGCACGGCGCAGGTGCAGATATCTGCGGAGCTGTGTGGTCAAAAGGATGCCCACCACAAGCACGTACACACCAAGCGCCGCCAGGACGTAGTAGCGATAAAGCGACATTGCCTCATGCAAAAAGGAAATACCCAAAAGCCCGCAAAGCAAAAGGGCGCCGATCACGGCACAAACGATGAGCGGCGGTCGCAGATCGCTTTGCCTGGCAAAGCTCTTTCTTTTTTTCATAACGTCACACTCCTTTGTCGGGAAATGCTTCCCGATGGATTCTTGAGTCTGCTTTTTTAAGGGATCAATCGTCTTTTCCGTCGTCCTCGCGGTCACTGTCCTGCCCCGAGCCGCCCATCCCCGACAGCTTTTGCGCCATTTTGAGATGGAGCAAGGTCATCAAGGTTGCGTATGCGCCCCAAAGGGCCAAAAAGTAGAGCGAGGAAAAGCCCGCACAGCAAGCCGAAAAAACGAGAAGAAGGATCAAAAAGGCACGGTAACCGCCCTTTGCTTGCCGCCATGCGGCAAGCAGGGCACCCCACCCCATCACGCAAAAGCCGGGGAGAAGCATCAGGGTGATATTTTGTACCGCGGCGCCGAGCACCGCGCCCGTGTTGATAAACATGGAAAGAAGAAAGCCCACAACGTAGATCACGCTCGCCACACCGCTCATGGAAAAAACGGATGCGCGCAGGGTCAAAACCTCTTTCCAGCCCGTGCGATAATAGCTGTGGTTCAGGTAGAGCTGCGCCCCGAACGCCACCACCGACGAAGCGATGACCGCAAGTGCGGGAAGAATGCTGAAGAAGATCGCCACGACCTCCTCAAAAACAGCGGGGCTTAAAAGCTCCTCAAAGGTCTTTACGGTCTCCTCAACCTGTGCGGCAGCCGCGCTGTCCGTTCCTGCCGATTCACGCAGCGCCTCGATAAAAGTGTCGCGCAAGGAGAGCATATCCGCGGTAAGGGAGGCACGTACTCCGTCAAGGTATTCCGAAATTTTTGAAAAATCAAGAGTCCCCAGCGTTTGCAGGAAAAAGGCACCAAGCCCGATACACAAGGATAAAAGGATGCCGCCGATACAAAAGCAGATCGCCGTGGTACGCCGCTGATGCGTCACGGTCGCAACGGCAAGCAGTGCCGCACCGGGCAAAAAGGAAAGCGCCAGGGCAGCCGTTGCAAGATCGTTCGTCAAAAGGAATACGCCGAGCGCCGCCGCCGGCGGAAGTGCCGCCGCATAGGGGCGTGCGGTCACGGTAAAGAGCCACGCAAGGCTGCCAATGCCCAACACGAGGGACAAAAGCACCGTTGCCCCCGCAAGGCTTGCAAAAAGCACCGAGGACAAAAGCGCCGTCAAAAGCACCGCGGTCACACTGCCGGGGGAGCGCAATCCCCATACCGCAAGGACGAGCAGAGGGATCAGCAGGATATACGCGATCTTCTCGTTGCCGTAAAAGCAAATTCCAAAGGCCGAGACAAGAACGGCAAGACACGCCAAAAGGATATCCGCATGCCTCAATTTCGGAAGCGCATCGCGCTTTTTCCAGGGCTCGGCAAATGCATTTTGTGCCATTTTTTCCGACATATCGCCCCCTCCTCTCAAAAAACGGTAACACAGGCTTTTTTCACGTAGATACAAATATCCGATTATATTATTATAGCATACTTTTTTTTATTTGTAAACACCCTTACGCCATTTTTTGCACATCTTGGTTAAATATATAGATATAAAAAAACGGCGCCTTGGGAAACGACCAAGACACCGTAAGGGTTCAAAAGCCTTCCCGGTTCCCGCGCACTCTCCAAAGCGCGCGGCGGATCACCTCCGCGGGAAAGACCGAAAGAGAGAGGAGCGACGTCACGATCAGCTCGCGCGGGGTGAGCGGCACGGTGCGAAGGACGCTTCCTCCAAGATAGACAAAAAGGATCTGGATGATAAGGATCGCCCCCATGACCAAAAGAAAAACGGGGTTCTTTTTTAAATTCGCAAACAGCCAAAGCCTGTCGGTGCGTGCGTTAAAGCAATTGAAGACCGAAGAGAAAATAAAGAGGGCGAAAAAGGCGGTCAAAAGATAAATGGAATCACCGGACGGACGAAAAGCAGAGGTCACGGTGGGGGACTTTAAGAAGAAGAGACAAAGGAACACCGTAAAGCCGCCAAGGCAGAGGATCTGATCGATCATATAGCGGTTCAGTATCGGCTCCTCGCGCCGCTTGGGGGGCTCCTTCATATATTCTGGCAAGGGTGCCTCCCCCGCAAAGGCGATGCCGCCAAGCGTATCCATGATCAGGTTGATCCAAAGCATCTGCACCACCGTCACAGGAGAATCCACCCCCAAAAAGGGACAGATCATGGTGACCCCCACGGCACACAGATTCATGGTGAGCTGCAAAGTAATGAATTTTCGAATGCTTTTAAAAATGCTTCTCCCATAAAGCACGGCACGGACGACCGAGGCAAGATCGTCATCGAGAATGATCACGTCTCCCGCATCCCGTGCTACCTGGGTGCCGCTCCCCATGGAAAAACCGACGTCCGAGGCGCGAAGCGCGGGAGAGTCGTTGATGCCGTCCCCCGTCATTCCCACCACCAGTCCCATCTCGCGGGAAAGACGCACCAGGCGGCTTTTGTCCGAGGGAAGCGCACGCGCCACCACGCAAAGCGTGGGAAGCAGCTCCTTGACCTCCCCGTCCGACATCCGCGAAAGCTCCTCCCCCGTCACGATCCTATGTCGTTGCGCGTTTAAGATACCGCATCCCTCGGCAATGCTCGCGGCAGTCTCCTTCCCGTCGCCCGTGATCATCACAACGCCGATCCCTGCGCCGTGCAGCGCCGCGACCGATCTTTTGGCACTTTTTCGAAGCGGATCGAACAGCACCGCCGTACCAAGGTAGACCGCGTTCCCGAAAAGTCCTCCCTCCAGTGACGCGGCGGGGGGAGCCTCCTCCATAAGCGCCACGCAAAGCACACGCGCGCCCGCCGAGGTCCGTGCGCTGATCTCTTCCTCTGCACGTTTGCGGTCAAAGGGAAGGCGCTCGCCCTCCGTTCCCATCTGCCCCGTAACGTAAGGAAAAATGCGCTCGGGGGCGCCTATGACCACCGTCATGCGCCGTCCTTCCCTCAGGGTGACGGCGGCATACTTCCGCGTGCTGTCAAAGGGGAGCGTGGAGGTCACCGTCACACCGCGAAGCTCCGGATAGGAAAGCACCGCCGAAAGCAGCGCACGGGAGGTCGCGTTGCCGCCAAGTGCCACCCGTTTGCCCTTCCCATCGGTTCCTACCGTCGCGTCGGTTCCAAAGCGCAAGGCAAGCATCCACGCGCGCGCAAGGCTTCCCCCGCCCGTAAAAAGCTCGCGCGGGGCGTTTGCCCCGGCGGCGCTCAAGACCTCGCCCAAGCGCATTTTCCCCTCGGTGAGCGTTCCCGTTTTGTCGGTAAACAAAAGATTCATGCTCCCTGCCGCCTCAAGTCCCATCGGGCGGCGCACCAGCACGCGATCACGCACCATCCGACGCATATTCGCCGAAAGCACCACCGCGATCATCATAGGAAGCCCCTCGGGCACCGCCACCACAAGCACGGTCAGCCCCAGGGTAAACGCGTGAAAAAGCTGAGAGAAAAGGTATCTCACGTCCGAAAGCTTTAAAAGGATCAGCTCGCGTTGCATTCCGCTGTCAAGAAAAAAGACGTTAAAAAGATACGCAAGAGCGACCAGCACGGCGGCGGCGTACCCGATCACGCTGATCTGGCGCGCAAGACGCGACAGGCGCGCCTTTAAGGGGCTCTCACACTTTTCCTCCTGGATCTCGCGCGAGATCCTTCCAAGAAGCGTTCCGTCCCCCACCGCAAGCACCTCCATCTCTCCCTCCCCCGCGGTTACCGTACATCCGCGAAAAAGGGCGAGGGGGGAATCGGGGGTGTTTTGATAAGTGCCAACGGCATTCTTTTTGACTTCCTTCCCCTCTCCCGTCATTGCCGATTGATCGACCGAAAGCTTTCCCGAGATCAGCCTTCCGTCCGCGGGGATCTGCTCTCCTGCCGAGAGCATGACCCTGTCCCCCACAACGATCTCTCCGATCTTGGTTGCGCGTATGATGCCGTCACGCCAAACGCGAAATTCCGCGCCCCCGTCATCTGCTGACAGCCGTTCAAACGCACGCGCGGAGCTGTATTCCGAAAGCGTGGAGATGAGCGCCGCGAGAAAAACCGCCACGGCGATGCCCGCCGTCTCGATCCAATCCCCGTTTTGAAAAACGAGCACCAAATGAACTGCAAGCGCCCCCAAAAGAATACGGATAACGGGATCACCCAAATTGGAAAGAAATTGGAGAAAAAAGCTCCGCTCCTTCTTTTTTGTCATTACGTTTTCACCATGCTCCCGCCGCGACCTTGCCACCGCTTCCCCGTCAAGCCCATGCGGGCGTGTTTGTTTCTCTTGTGCGTAATTCACGTCTGCCGCCCCTCTCCTTGTGTTTTCCCTTCCACTATACGCGCACGCACAAAATTTTATTCTTCCGTCCTTGTCAGATCCGTCGCAAAACCATTCCGTCGCCAAGGGGGGCTTCACGCGGCAAAAATTCTTTTCTCCCAAAAGCAAAAAAGCACTTATGACAAACGATTTTTCCGTTATCATAAGTGCTTTTTGTAAAGAAGAGATATTACGCGGCACCAAGATACTCCTCCAAGGTGATCCCGCGCTCGTAGATCTCGGTTGCCGCTTCGCGCCCGACAAAACGGTAGTGCCACGGCTCGTACATATATCCCGTTACGTCCTCCTTGTCCTTGGGAAACCGCAGGATAAATCCAAACGTGTGGGCGTATTTGATAAGCCAGGAAAAAACAGGCTTGTTTTCAAACTCTACGGTCAGGCTGTTGTTCATATCCTTGGTGATAAAGTCGACCGAAAGTCCCGTTTGGTGCTCGCTTTTGCCGGCATCGGCGGAATAGGCGCTCACCACGCGAAGAACATCCTCCTCGCTCAGGTGCGCAATCCCCTTCTCGTTATATTCCTTTTGGATGTACTCATACCCAAGGATCCTGTACGCGTCGGGAGAAAAGCCGCCGGGATAGTTTAATTCATAATCCACGTACCCCGCAAAAAGCTCCTCCTGCAGGCGATAGGAGCGATAGGCGCTCGTTACGGCAACATCCTCGATCACGTCGATCCCGTCCGCTGCCATCTCCCGCAGCATCTGGTACAGCGCCGCGGCGGCGCGGGACTCCAGCTCCATTTCATAGGTGGTGTGACAGGTAAGCTTGACAAGCCCCTGCGGCTTGTAGTCTTTGGTAAGCGGATGCGTGCGGTTGACCAGCATAAGATAGCGTGCGCTGTACCCCGTATCCAAAACCGATTCGTCGATCTTGGCATCGTAGGTATAGGTCGCATCGGGCGCGTCGGAAGCCCCCGGCACGGCAGGCTTTTTTGTGCTTTCCTCTTCCGTGTCCTCGGTTCCCACCGCGGTGGTAACAGTCTCAAAGCCGTCCTCGCGCCCCAAGGGGGTTACGCAGGAGGAAAGGAGCAAAAGAAGCGCCAAGGCAATTGACGTAAGGGGAAAAAGCTTATTTCTTCTCATGCGATCTCCCGTAGGGAACCCTGACAAGAGGCTTGGTTTCAATGACGATAAAATAGGGGGATGCGGGAGAATTGAGGATATTGACCTTGGTCGCGCACACCTTGTGACGGCTGACCGAGGAAAGATAGTCGCAAATCATTTTACCCTCCAGATCCCCTTCCTCATGTCCCGGATAGACCGCGACGTTGAGGATGGCATCGGCATCCATCAGATCGATCGCCGCCTCGATCGCGGGCAGGGTCGTCTCGCGCAGGGTGGTAATGGACTTATCTCCGCCCGGAAGCCAGCCGAGGTTGAACATTCCCGCGCGAAAGGGCTCCTTTACGTAGTTTTTTACGTTGTGATGCGAATCGTGGATGAGGGTATAGTTTTTGGGACAGCCCGTTTCCTCCAGGTGGCGCGCGGTGGATTCCAGCGCCTGTGCCTGCACGTCAAACGCATATACACGGCCGCTCTCCCCTACGGTCTTGGAAAGGAATTCGGTATCGTATCCGTTGCCCATGGTAAAATCCACGGCAACGTCCCCCTCCTTCAGATGTGTCAGAATAAAATGCTTATGAAGCTTTAAAAGGTCGATCATTTCGTATCTCCTTATTTATTGTGCAGATCGGAGCGTAAAAATTTAATGGCACGCTCGACTGCGTCCTTGGAATTGTTCCAGGGCTCCTCGCGATAGCGGTAATCAAATTTTTTGCAAAACCAGCTGACGTCTCCCCGCAGGGTGGAAAGATAGCCCTCTACCACGTCGGACAGTGCGCGCGCAAACGCGGGCTGCTTTTTCTTGCCGAGACGCTTTTGACCAAGCTCCAGAAGAAGGCGGTAATGCGGCAAGCAGAAATAGGGCTGTGCCTTGAGCTTGGGAGGGAACTCCTCGTCGCTTTCAAAAAGCCATACCGCCGTATCTGCCATGTGGTAAAAGTTGTTTTCGATGCGCGCGCAGACGTAACAGCTCTTTTCCAGATCGCCTATGCGCCGCATGGGCTTATTCCCCATGCCGCCGCCCAAGCCCGTGTCGCGGAGCTCGCCCGCAAGCACGTCCAGATGGCTTTCCAGGGTGAGCGCCATTCCAAGACGGTTTTTGCGTGTAAACATCATGTCGTAGTGCGTGCGGCAAAAGCCCTTTTCGTTGGTTTTGATGCGGATATCCGGCTCCATCATAGAGGCACCGAGGATCAGCTCCAGCTCGTCCTCCTCCAGCTTTCGGTACAAGGCACATAAGGGACACCCACAGGAGGGATCGGCAGCGGACGCTTCAAACGCCTCGTTGACGGGAATGGTAAAATTCATATCCATAACACGGAGTTCTCCTTTCAAAAGCACGCACGTGCCCGGCTGTTTCGCGTTTTTCGGGTACTTCCCTTGACAAAAAGCCAAAGCATATGCTACAATGATCCTACTGTGTAAAGTATACCATACCCGACACGATCTTTCAATAGATTTTCAAAATTTAAAAAATATTCCTAAGGAGAACGCCATGCAAACGCAGTATAGAAAAGTCAAGCAGTATTTAAAGATCCTCAAGGAACACCGTTGGAGGGAGATCACACCCGTAGAAGAGATCGGCATCCTCCCCACCGATTATAAAAAGGATAACGTCCTGCCTGATGCCTCGCTTTTTTCGCCCTTCCCCACGGGGGCGCGTTGGGGGAACGGGTATGACACGCACGCATGGTTCCGCTTTACCCTCCCCCCCGTAAAAAAGGACACCTTTCTTTGTGTCAGCACCGACCACTCGGGATGGAATGCCAACAATCCGCAGTTTATCGTGTATCTTGACGGGCGGCTTGTCCAAGGGCTTGACACCAATCACCAAGAGGTTCTCTTAGAGGAGGGAAAGGAGTGTGAGGTGTATCTTTATGCCTACACGGGCAACGCCAGCGCAAACGCCCTGCTCTTTGCCGACACGCGCGTGCTTGAGTGTGACGTGGACAAGCTGTACTACGATTTGCTCTTCCCCTTTGAAAGCCTTGCCTTTTTAGATAAGGAAAGCTACGAATACGCCACAACGCTCTCCCACCTCCACCGCGCGGTCTCCATGCTCTCCCTCTTTGACCTTTCCTCCCCTGATTTTTATAACTCGGTAAAGGCGGCAGGCGCATATATGGACGAGGAATTTTACAAGGGCTATTGCCACACGCAGGAAAAAACCGCCGTATGCATCGGGCATACGCACATCGACTGCGCATGGCTTTGGACGCTTCGCCAAACCCGAGAAAAGGTGCAACGCTCCTTCTCTACGGTGCTGGAGCTGATGCGCCGCTATCCCGAATACAAATTCATGTCCTCGCAAGCGCTTCTTTATAAAAAACTAAAGGAAGAAGCTCCCGCGCTTTACGAGGAAGTAAAAGAACGCATCCGCGAGGGCAGGTGGGAATGCGAGGGATCGATGTGGGTCGAGGCAGACTGCAACCTTTCCTCCGGGGAAAGCCTTGTGCGCCAGGTGCTTTACGGCAAACGCTTTTTCCGTGATGAGTTTGGCGTGGACAACCGCATCCTTTGGCTCCCCGACGTTTTTGGATATTCGGCAGCCCTTCCGCAGATCTTGAAAAAATGCGGCGTGGATTGGTTCGTCACCTCCAAGATCAGCTGGAACGACACCGACCGCATGCCCTACGACACCTTTTTGTGGCGCGGCATTGACGGCAGTGAGATCAACACCTACTTTCTCACGGCGCAAAATGACGACGGCAAAGAAAGCCGACGCTATACCACCTACGTGGCACACACCACTCCCGCACAGATCTCGGGTACGTGGAAGCGCTACAGCCAAAAGCAGTTGAGCAACGAAGCGCTTCTTACCTTTGGCTATGGCGACGGCGGCGGCGGACCCACGAGAGAGCATTTGGAGCTTGCGCGCCGCGGCGCCCACGGCGTTCCCGGTGTCCCCAACGCCAAAATGGAGTTTGCGGGCGACTTTTTGCGCCGCCTTGAGGAAAGGATCGAGGACAATCCCCTCCTTCCCCGTTGGCAGGGAGAATTGTATCTTGAATTCCATCGCGGCACGTATACCACCATGGCAAACAACAAAAAGCAAAACCGCAAGTGCGAATACCTCTATCAGAATGCCGAGCTCTTCGGAGCGGTGGCAAAGCGCCTCGCCGCTCATCCCTTCCCCAAGGCATCGCTTCGCAGGGGCTGGGAAACCATTTTGACCAACCAATTCCACGACATTATCCCCGGCTCCTCCATCAAGGAGGTCTATGACCAAAGTGACGTTGACTATGCCGATGCCAAGCGGCGCGGTACGGATGCGCTGGAAGCCGCGTGCCGTGCAATTGCCGCGGGCATTTCCAAGGACGCGGGCTACGTGGTCTTTAACCCCACGTCCAATACGGGTACGCTCCCCGTAACGCACAACGGAAAGACCGTGCTTGTAAAGGACGTACCCCCAAAAGGGTATACGACCGCGTGCGACTTTGTTTCTGACAACCGCGTGCGCATCAGCGGCGAGACGGTAGAGACCGACGTTTACCGCGTGACCTTTGACGACTGCTGGCAGATCCTTTCCCTGATCGATAAGAGATGCCGGCGCGAGATCATTCCCGCGGGTACGGTAGGAAATGAATTGCGCATTTATGCCGATCATCCCGACGAGCACGACGCATGGGAATGGCAGGAGTATTCCCGCGAGGAATACGTAACGGTGACAGACGTTTCCAAGGTGGAAGAAATTGAGGACGGCGTGCGCCGCGGTATCCGCATCACGCGCCCCTACCGCCACTCCACTATTACGCAAAGCATTTATTTCTGGGACAGCGAGGAGCGCATCGACTTTGAGACCGAGGTAGACTGGCAGGAGGAGCACGTTATGCTCAAGGCGGTCTTCCCCACCGACATCAATGCCGAGCGCGCGACCTACGACGTACAGTTTGGAACGGTAGAGCGTCCCACGCACTTCAACACCTCCTGGGACAAGGCAAAATTTGAGGTTTGCGCACACAAATTTGCCGATCTTTCAGACGGTTCTTACGGCGTCGCGATCCTCAACGACTGCAAATACGGCTACGATATCCACGAGGGGACCTTGATGCTCTCGCTTTTGCGCGCCCCCACGCACCCAAATCCCGTAGCCGACCGCGGCATGCATGCCTTTACCTATACGCTCTCTCCCCACGTAGGCACGTTGAACGAATCGAACGTCAAGCGCGACGCTTACACGCTTAACAACCCGCCCGTACTCCTCCCCGCGCGCGGCGAAGAGAACACGCTTCCCACCGTTTTCTCCGCCCTTACGGCAAGTGCCGCGAATCTCGTATGCGACACCGTAAAGCCCGCAGAGGAAGGCGACGGTGTGATCCTTCGCGTTTTTGAATACGCGAATATGCGCACGGTGGCAACCTTGAAGACCGACCTTCCCGTGTCGCGCGTTTTTGTTTGCGATATGCTGGAAAACGAGGGGTACGAGCTCCCCGTGGAAAACGGAAGCTTTGAATACACCTTCCAAGGCTTTGAGATCGCAACCTTTAAGCTGGTTTAAAAAAAGAACAACTTGTTATGCTTCTCCCCGAATCACGTCAAAGGAGCCCCGCACCAATCGGTGCGAGGCTCCCTCTTTTTGTTTGTTTTTTATCCGTGGCATTATGCCGCAGGAAGGTTGCGTTTCCACGTGTAATCCTTATACGTGGTCTTAAGATAGGTTGCCGCCGTAGCCGCAGTACCAAGTTCGGTCGCGAGAATGGAAACCTCATCGCTTCCGTTATCGCATACCCAGCCCTCGGTAACCGTAAAGGTCACGCTTGTAAGTCTTCTACATTCGCTAAACGCCCCCACACCAATGCTTTCGAGCTGACTGCCCTCGGCAAACTCTACAGTCGCAAGCAGTGCACACGTCTTGAACGCATTATCGCCAATGGTTTTGACACTTGCCGGAATCGTCAATGTTGTAAAAGAGGCACATTTTTCAAAGGCACCGGCACCGATGCTTTCCAGCTGACCGTCTGCGGCGAATTCGACCAGCGTCAGACCTCTGCCACAACTACTAAACGCGCCGTCACCAATGCTCTTAAGGGTTTTGGGAGCTTTAAACTCTCCAAACTTTGCACACTGTGCAAAGGCTCGTTTTCCAATGGCTTCGAGTTGGCTGACGCCCTCGAAGGAAAAGACTGCATTCTTACAGCCGCTGAACGCATCGTCGCCGATCGTTTTGACCGTTGCGGGGATCGTAATGCTTGTAATGGTGCTGCAATTCATAAACGCACCGGGAGCAATGCTTGTAATGCCTTCGTTTTGTGGGATCGTGGAAGCATTGCAACCCAAGATCAGCGTTCCCGTTGCTACCTCGATCAAGCATCCGGTAACAACCTTGTATCTGGTATTTTCGGGAGAGCCTTCAATGCTTGTCAATCCCGCACAGCCGGCAAATGCACCGGCACCGAGGAACTCAATATTTGCGGGAATTGTAATTTCTTCGATCTTGGAGCAACCGCTAAAGGCTTCGGCTCCTATGCTTGTAAGCATACTGCCGTCACCAAAGTCAATGTCTGTTACCAAGACACAGCCCTTGAATGCACCGTCACCAATGGTCTTGACCGTTACGGGGATGGCAAGCGCTCCTGCAAGTGCCTTACAGCCGTTAAACGCATCGTTGCCGATGATTTCCAACTGACTCTCGTCACCGCCGAAGGTCAACGTTTCAATCCCCTGACAGCCCTTGAAGGCATTGTTACCAACAGTGGTAACGGTTGTGGGAAGCGCAACGCCTGTCAGCGCCTTACAATTTTCAAACGCGCCGGCGCCCACGACTTCAAGGACACTGCCGTTTGCAATGGAGAGCGTTTCCAAAGCGGAGCAACCTTTAAATGCATTCGCTCCAATGCTTGTAACGCTTGCGGGAAGCGCAATTTCAGTAAGCTTCGTGCAGTTTGCAAATGCATTTTCGCAAATGCTCGAAACGCCCTCGGGGAGCGCAATAGAGGTGATTTTTTTGCAGCCTGCAAATGCGCTGTCACCGATCACGGTAACGTCGGTAAGGATGACACTTTCAAGCTTTTCGGGAACAAAGCTTTCGCTGTCCGAAGCAGTCTCGGCGCCGAAGATATAGCCGAAATGCGTATTACTTTCACCGTTTTTCACGTTGCCGACAAACGGAAGCGTAATGCTTGTAAGCTCTGTAATCCCCTTGAAGGCACCGAAGCCGATCTCGGTAACGGATGCGGGGATCTCAAGGCTTGTGATCTCGGTGCATCCCTCAAATGCGCCCGCACCGATCGACGTAAGCGCACCGTCGGAAGCAAGGGTCAGCATCGCAAGCTTAGAGCAGCCCGCAAAGGCACGTGCACCGATCGTTTCGACCGCGGCAGGAATGGAAAGGCTTGTGATCTCGGCACAACCGGCAAAGGCGTTCGCACCGATCGACGTAAGCTGTGCGTTTTCCGCAAAGATCACTTCGCCAAGCTTGGAGCAGCCCGCGAAGGCATCTTCTCCGATGGTCTTAACACTTGCAGGAACGGTGATGCCTGTAAGCTTGGAGCAGCCCCTAAACGTACCGGCACCGATGGAGGTAGCAGTTGCGGGGATGGTAAAGCGCTCCAGCGAGGAGCAACCCGCAAAGGCACCTTCCCCAATGGTCAAAATACCGTCGGGAAGTGTAAGCGTTGCCATTTGCGCGCAATCTCTGAACGCACCGTCCACAATCGCGGTTCCACCCAAAACGGTTACGGTTTGGAGTGTTCCGGGAACAAAGAAGCTGTGCTCCTCCGGCGTTTGTGCGCCGAAGACGTATCCAAAGTGTGCGTTGACCGTGCTGTCCGCGCGGTTGCCGACAAAGGGAAGCTTGATCTCTTCAAGGGCACCACATCCCTTGAAGGCACCAAAGCCGATGCTCGTCACGTCGCCCGAAAGCTCGAGGCGCTTGATCTTGGAGCAGCCCGCAAAGGCACCCTCAGCGATCGCGCTTCCGCCCGTCACGGTGACGGAGGTAAGCGTATTGGGCACGTACTCGTCCTGCGCAGAGGAACGCCATGCGCCGAAGATATAGCCGAAATAGGTGTTCTCGGTTCCGTTCTTTTCGTTGCCTACAAAGGGAAGCGTCAGGCTTTCCAAAGACGTGCAATTGTAGAACGCGCCGTAGCCAATGGTCGTAAGCGTATCGGGAAGGATCACGTTTTTAAGGCTTGTGCAATCCCAGAACGCGTAGGAAGTGACGGTGGTTCCACCGGTTACGGTTACGCTCCTAAGCGTTGCGGGAACGTAGTCCTTACCGTAGTAATAGGCTCTTGCGCCAAAGATATAAGCAAAGTGCGTGTTTTCGGTTCCGCTCTTCGTATTTCCAACAAACGGAAGCGTGATCTCTTCAAGCGCCACACAGCCCTTGAAGGCACCGAAGCCAATGGTCTTCACACTGGCGGGGATCACAATCTTTTTAAGGTCAGAGCAATTTTCAAACGCACCCTCACCGACGGTGAAAAGGCTGTCGAGGGCATCGGTGTTGACATCGGTCAGTGCCGAGCAACCTGCAAAGGCATTCTGTCCAATGTCCTTAATTCCCGTGGGAAGCGTGATATTTTGAATATGGTAGCAATTTGCAAATGCGTTCTCAGCAACCGCCGTTCCGCCAAGCACCGCGATACTCGTAAGGGATGCGGGAACGAATTCGGCATTCTGATCTGCCGTCTCCGCACCGAAGACGTAGCCGAGGTGTTTCTGCGTAGCTCCATTACCAATGAAAGGAAGGGCAATCTCTTCAAGTGCCGCACAGCCCCGGAACGCACCCAAGCCGATGCTCTGAATGCTTGCGGGAAGCGCAATGCCTGTAATATTCGCGCAATCTGCAAATGCACCGGAGGCAATGGAGGTACCGCCCGTAACGGTCACGCTCTTAAGGCTTTGAGGAACCAACGAATTGTCGTCGGCACCAAAAACGTATCCAAAGTGTGCGTGTTCAGAAGTTCCGACATACGGAAGCGTAATGCTTTCCAGAGACTCACAACCCTTGAACGCGCCGTAGCCGATCTCGGTTACGGTATCGGGGATGACAATGCCCGTCAGTGACGTGCACCCCTCAAAGGCATAGGGCGCAATCTTGGTCACACTGCCGTCCGTGGGGATCACGGAATTCTTGCAACCTGCGATCAAGGTCTTGCTTGCAATCTCGATCAAGCAATTGCCAATTGCCGTGTACGTTCCGTTTTCGCTTGCGACCGTAACGGTTGCAAGCGAGGAGCAGGAATTAAACGCAGCGTTTCCGATAGAGGTAACGCTTGCGGGAATTTCGATTGCGGTCAGTGCCGCACAACCGCGGAACGCATGATCGCCAATGCCGGTCAGCGTTGCGGGCAGGGTGATCTCCGTCAAGGTCGCACAGCCGTCAAACGCACCTGCCGGGAGCTTTTCACCGCCTGTGATGACCACAGTTTTCAAAGCTTCGGGAAGAGCGGTATTGTCTACACCGAAAATGTAGGCAAAATGCGTGTTTTCCGTGCCGCCGAGCGTATTTCCAACAAACGGAACGATAATTTCCGTCATTGCCGTACATCCCGCAAAGGCACCCTCGCCAATAGCGGTTACACCGGTGGGAACGGTAAAGGAGGTCAGAGAAACGCATCCCGCAAACGTATCCGCGCCAATGCTTTCAAGAAGACTTCCGTCCTCAAAGATCACGCTTTCAAGCGCCGCACAATTTTTAAACGTGCCGTCTCCGAGAGACGTAATGCCGGCAGGGATGATAACGCTTGTTATTCCCGTCCCCTCAAAGGCACCTGCGGCAATTTTCGTTACGCTGCCGTCGGTAGGGATCTGAGCGCCGTTACAGCCCGCAACCAAAATCCCGTCTTCTTTTTGGATAATGCAGTTTTGAACACTCTTATAGATTTCATTTTCGCCGTCTACCGTAACCGACGTAAGGTTAGGACAGGAAGCGAATACGCCACCGCCAATGCGCTCAACCCCTGCTGGGATCACGATCCCGATCAATTCCGTACAACCGCGGAATGCATATCTCTCAATCGTTTTCAGCGTTGCGGGCAATTCGATCGTCGTCAAGGTCGCACAGCCGTCAAACGCGCTTTCGGCAAGCGTCGTGCCGCCTGTAATGATCACTTTTTTCAGATTTGCGGAAAGAGCCGCGTTGTCCACACCGAAGACGTAACCGAAGTATGTGTTTTCCGCATCGTTCACGGTATCGCCAACAAACGGAAGGGTCACGGTCACAAGCGCGTCACAGCCTTGGAACGCGCCAACGCCAATGCTCTCAACCTGATCGGGAATGACAAGCTCCGTTACCATAACCCCCTCAAAGGCATAGGGTGCGATTGCCGTCACGCTGCCATCCGTGGGGATCACAGAGGCGTTACAGCCCGCGACCAGAAGGTTATCCGCGTCATCAACAATGCAGTTTCCAACGTCGATATACTTTGTATTTTCGTCCGACACCGTAACTGTCGCAAGCTTGGAGCAGGCAGCAAAGACACCGCCGCCAATGCGCTCAACCCCTGCGGGGATCTCGATCTCGATCAATTCCGTACAACCGCGGAATGCATATCTCTCAATCGTTTTCAGCGTTGCGGGCAATTCGATCGTCGTCAAGGTCGCACAGCCGTCAAATGCGCCCTCCGCAAGCTCCTCTCCACCTACAATAATCACAGTCGTAAGGCTTGTTGGGAGCACAGTGCCGTTGTCGGCGGCATTCTCTGCACCGAAGACGTAACCGAAGTGTGTATTTTCCGCACCGTTTGCAGTCTTCCCAACAAACGGAAGAGTAATAATCTCAAGCTTGGAGCAACCTTCGAACGCGCCAAGACCGATGGAAGAAACGTTTCCGGAAACAACAATCTTATTAAGGTTGGAGCAGTTCGCAAATGCACCGTCGGCAATCCGCCCCGTGCCCGTAACGGTCACCGTCTTCAACGTATTGGGAATGGAAATTTCGCCGTCCTGGTTCGTGAAGACATAGCCGAAGTGTGTATTCTCCGCACCGTTTTTGATATTGCCGACAAACGGGAGAGTAATACTTGTAAGTCTTGTACATTCGATAAACGCCCCCATACCAATGCTTTCGAGCTGACTGCCCTCGGCAAACTCTACAGTCGCAAGCCGTGCACACGTCTTGAACGCATGATCGCCAATGGTTTTGACACTTGCCGGAATCGTCAATGTTGTAAAAGAGGCACATTTTTCAAAGGCATCGGCACCGATGCTTTCCAGCTGACCGTCTGCGGCGAATTCGACCAGCGTCAGACCTCTGCCACAACTACTAAACGCGCCGTCACCAATGCTCTTAAGGGTTTTGGGAGCTTTAAACGCCCCAAACTTTGCACATTGTACAAAGGCTCGTTTTCCAATGGTTTCGAGTTGGCTGACGCCCTCGAAGGAAAAGACTGCATTCTTACAGCCGCTGAACGCATCGTCGCCGATCGTTTTGACCGTTGCGGGGATCGTAATGCTTGTAATGGTGCTGCAATTCATAAACGCACCGTCGCCAATGTGCTCAATGTCTTGATTCCCCGGAATGGTGGAATTTTTGCAGCCGGCGATCAAGGTCTTGGTTGCAACCTCGATCAGACAATTTTCGATATCCTCATACGTTTCGTTTCCAGGTTCTACCGTAATTGTTGTAAGCGCATCGCAACCGGCAAACGCACCGATTCCAACTTTTTTCACGCCTGCGGGGATCTTGATCGCGGCGATCAGCTTACATCCGTTGAACGCTCTTTCACCGATGGTAACAAGCTGACTGTTTTCCTCAATGGTCAGAGAAGCCAGCTTTTCACAACCGCTAAAGGCGTTTGCTCCGATATACGTCACGCTCGCGGGGATCTCAAAAGCGTTCGTTTCTTCATTTTCAAGCGCATTCAGGGGTCCCCGGAAGGAAACCAGAAGCTTGCATCCTTCAAACGCGCTGTCACCAATCGTTTGAAGCTGTGCCTCCGCTCCCAATGCTACGGTTGCCAATTTAGAGCAGCCTCTGAACGCCTCTGCGCCAACAGTCTTAAGTGTTGCCGGGAGTGCAATCTCGGTCAAATTCGTGCAATTTCTAAACGCGCCGCTTCCAATCGTCTCAAGCGTATCGGGCAGCGTAGCCACTTCAAGCGACGTACAGCCGCGGAAGACGTCGGGGGCGATAGCGATCAAGCCCACGTGCTGCGGGATCACGGAATTTTTGCAGCCCGCGATCAGGGTTTTGGTATCAACCTCGATCAGACAATGGTCGACCGCCTTGTATTTTTCGTTTTCCTCCGCTACCGTAATGCTCTCAAGCGCGGAGCAGAAAGTAAACGCGCCTTCGCCAACGGTCACAACGCTCACAGGGAGGACGATCTCGGTCAGGTTTGCACAACCGGTAAACGCACCCTCGCCGATGGTCTTCAGTCCCTCGGGGAAGTAAAATCCCGTCAATTCCGCACAACCGTCAAACGCGTGCGCACCGATCTCTTCGGCGGTCAGAATCGTAAGGGTCAGCGCGGAAAGCTTGGAAGCACCGCGGAAGGCACCCTCGCCGAGGAATACAAGCTCGGAGGAAACTGTGACGGTCTTGATATTCTTACAGGAGTTGAACGCATTCGCCGGAATACGGTCTGCCGCCGTAAGGGTCACCGTCACAAGCTTTGCGGGAACCGCGTCTCCGTTTCCTAAGTAGGAGGAAGCGCCGAAGACGTAACCGAAATGCGTGTTTTCGTTCCCGTTTGCGGTTTCACCGACAAAGGGGAGCGTAATGCTTGCAAGCTTTGCGCAATCCTTAAACGCACCGAATCCAACGCGGATCACGCTTTCGGGGATCACTGCTTCCGTCAGCTCCGCACAGCCCTCAAACGCGCCGTCGGCGATCAACACCGTACCGGCGGATACCGCGGCATTCGTCAAAGCAGGAGTTGCTCCAACGACCCACTTGTTAACGTAGAGCACGCCCGCCGTATCCTTCAAAAGCGCGTCACATCCGAGGAAGGCGTTCTTGCCGATGCTTCTGATCTTTTCGGAAGCCTCGATCTCTTCCAGTGCCGTACAGCCCTCAAACGCGCCGGCGCCGATGGATGCGACAAAGTTACGTCTGGGATTGAAGCGCACCTTGGTCAAGGACGTGCAATCCTTGAACGCGCCCGCCGCGATCCCCGTTACAACGTCGCCGTTGGGGGCCTTGTAGGGAATTTCAAGGACCGTGTCCTCGCACTCGCCGATGCCGGCAAGAGAGCAGGTGCCGTCGCCGTTGGTAAAGTATTCAAGCCCTTGGCTGCCGTAAACCTTCACGCACCATTTGCACATCTCGTCTTCGTTGTAGGAGTGATCCGCGAAGAAATCCTCGCCGCGGCGGGTCGTGTAATCACAGCGTGTGCAGGTCTCGTATGCGTCGTGTCCCGCCACAAGACAGGTAGCCTCCTTCGCGGGATGCGATACCGTGTCGTGACCGAGCGCAGGCTTTACGACCAGCCCGACCGTGTGGCCGCATCCTCTCGTACACTCCTGATGCTTGTTATAACCCTCGTCGTCGCACGTAGGAGCCAAAGCGAGAACCGTCGCCATATCGTGACCGAGTGCCTCGATCTTTGCGTAGGTCGTATAGTCACATCTCGTACAGGTCTCGTAAGCGTCCCAGCCGTGCGTGTCGCACGTAGCGGCCAGAGCCTCATACTGCACGGTGTCGTGACCGAGCGCGGGGATCTCCGCTTCCGCATAAGTAGAGTAGTCGCAGCCCTCGCGCGAGCACACCTCGTATGCATCCCAGCCGACCTCGTCGCAGGTAGGCTCCTTTGCCTCGCGCAGCTCCTTGGCGTGGCCGAGTGCCGCGATCTTTGCGTAGGTCGTGTAGTCGCAACGCGTGCAGGTCTCGTAAGCGTCCCAACCGTCCTCATCGCACGTAGCGGCCTTTGCCTCGTGCGTCACCTTATCGTGACCGAGTGCGGGAAGCTTTTTGGTCTTCACGGTTTTGCCGCAGCTGCACTTAAAAACCTCTTTCCCGTCGGTGTCGCAGGTCGCCTCGGACTCGACCACCCAACTCTCGCCCTTGCAGACGTGTTTGTCAGGGTCGTCGGGCTCGCCGCCCGCCGTCTCACTCTCCGAGACGGATCCCGATTCCGAAACAGCGCTTGATTCATCCGGAGTGTCATCGCCACTACAGCCTGAAAGCAGCACCGCAAACATGATGCAACACAAAAGGAACGTCAAAAGTCCCAAGCGTTTCATTCGTTTCATATTGCTGTCTCCTTTTCGATCGTATTTTCCGCGCCCGGGCATACGCCCCCCGCGGTGATGATACCTCAGCGTCTATTATACCATCAATTTCCGTCCATGTCAACAGATTGGCGCAAAAAAACCTCCCTATAATTGTAAAAATTATCTCCTTTTCGGACTTCTTTCCCAAAAACTCCCCTTCTCATTGCGCCTTGGGGCACAACGCATCGGTATACGTTCTCCGCGGCCGTTCAATTTGTTCTTGACAAGCGTGCGTTTGCGTGATATACTTATCGTTGTTTGTTCCCAGCACAAAAAATTCGGGAGGACACGGATGGATTATAAGTTTTTCCTCTATGCCATAGGTCTTGGCGTTTCTCTTGCCATGGATGCCTTTTCGGTCTCGGTCGCAAACGGGCTTTCCAACCCGCGGATGCGTGCGGGAAAGGTCACGCTCATTGCCGGGATGTTTGCTCTTTTCCAGGCGCTTATGCCTCTGTTGGGCTGGATCTGTCTTCATACGGTGGTGGGACTTTTTTCGGCACTTGAAAATATCATTCCGTGGGTCTCTCTCCTCATTCTCGGCTTTATCGGCGGCAAAATGATCTACGACAGCGTCAAATGCCATGGCGAGGAGGAAGACACCGTCCCTTACCTTAGCTTCGGCGCCCTGACCGTTCAGGCGATCGCCACCTCCATCGACGCCCTCACGGCGGGTCTTGCCTTTGCGGATTATGATCTCCTGCAAGCTTTGACCAGTGCTGCGATCATCGCTCTGATCACCTTTATCCTCTGCATCACGGGCGTTCTGATCGGCAAAAGATCGGGCGCTTGCCTTTGCTCCAAGGCAGGGCTGATCGGCGGCGTGATCCTCATCGCCATCGGTCTTGAAATTTTCATCACGGGGTTGTTTTGATCCCCCTCTTTGATTTACAAAAAACGCGGAAGGGCGACGGTCGCCATTCCGCGTTTTTTCTTTGTGTCAATTGATTTTTTATCAGATCCTATCCGCCATTTCAAGCAGCTTTTCCACCATCTGACCGCCCGCCTCGGGCACGTGGCGCGAGCCGAAGCAAAGCGATGCCTCGTAAAGATCGCAGTGCGCCTCGAATGCCTCGGGAGTCGGGAAATATCCGCCGAAGGCGTTGCTGTTCTCGATGACGAAATTGTTTTCAAACTTCGATCTTGCCTTGATCTCTTTGCCGAAATCAACGTAGATCTCTCCCGGGAATACGTAAATGCAGGTATTGCCCACGCGAATGACCTGAAGCGCCATGGTGGAATGCGTTTCCTTATTCACCGCTTGATAGTACAGAAGGTTGAGCGCACGCATCACGCCGCCGTCGCGTTCTGCCCGAAGCGCGATCTCGTCGGCAGTCCGCTCCTTGGTGTATCTTCTGCGCTCCAGGGTAATATCCTCCTTGATCACCGCCAGGCCCTCTCCCACGGGAGCTGCGCTCTCGATCGCCTCCGCGGCGACCTTGGCGATCGCTCTGCCCATATTGCGGTAATGAACGCCGCGCACGGGTCTGGGAAGCGAGGGGTCGCTCGGGATATGGTTGATGTCTCCCGCCGTACCGATCATAAATACGGTAACGAAGTCCTGACCGTATACCTTTTTGAGCTCCATTCCCATGACTCCGCCGTAGTCGGAGGAATAGCCGTCCACGCCCGTGCAGTCCTGGTGGCAGGCAAAGGAAACGAGGCATCCCAATTTTTCACCCGCTTCGCTCTCAAACACCATCACGGGAAGCGAAGGATCGGGCTCTGCCATTACGTGGTCAAAATCCTTGACGCTGAAGGTACGGGCACTGCCGTCCTTCCCAACGTAGTTACGGCAGAACCCCCAGCCCTCGGCAGTACCTTGCGCGAATTTTGCCGTGGCGGGCACCATTCTCTTATACGCTAAAATGATGGCATCCGCCGTCAGACGGAAATACACGTCGCGGTAAGGGAAATCAACGCCCTGCCCCGTATAACGCGCGTCCTCAACGGGAGCGCCCTTGTGAGTGTGGACCACGTGGATACAGATCGACTCCGCGGGGATCCCCGTGTACTCGAACACGCGGTCGGTAACCACCTTCGTCATAGCGTCGACGTACTCGCAGGTATCCAGCGCCACAATGGCGGCATAGGTGCCGTTTTCCTCGATGACACAAGCCTTTGCGTAAAGTCGCTCATATACGTTTTTCGCAATATTCTGCCCGTAATATCCGGGCATATCGCACCCCAGAGGAGGGGTGATATCACATTCATAAAATCCGACTCTCATAGCTTCTCCTTTTAGAACGATTCTTGTTTTTATTCTTATTTGATACGCTCGCCAAGCTCCAAAAGCTTGTCCGTCATGACCTCTCCCGCCTCGGGAAGCAGGCAGGAATGGTAGCACAGAGACGTCTCGTAAAGATCGTAGCCCTCGCCAAAAGCCTCCTTGGTGGGAATATATCCGCAATAGGTATTGGAGTTGTGCACCAGCATACTGTCGCCGTAGGAGGAATCTCTCATCACGCGCTTGCCGTGGTCGATAAAGACCTCGCCCGGCATGACGTAAATACAAAGTCCGCCAACGTTGAACGCCTGCAGGATGTACTCCCCGCTCGGAGTATTGACCTTGGCATAGTAGGCAAGATTGCGCGCCCTCATCTCCCCAAAGGTCTTGCAAAGACGGGCGATCTCGGGCATTGCCTCTGCCTGCGTGATCTTTCTGTGCTCCATCTCGAGCGTTTCAAAAGCGACCTTGACCCCTCCCGAAAGCGGCTTTGCGTTCTGCCCGGAATCCACCACGGCGGCGGCAAGCTTTTTGCCCATCATGCGGTAATGGTCGGGAAGCGTTTTGAAGCCGGGGTGAACAACGTGGGTGATGTCACCCGCGGGTCCCGGCAGATAGACCGCCACAAAATCCTCGCCGTATACCTTTTTGAGCTCCTTGGATACGATCGACGAAAAATCGCCCGTATACTCGGTATTATCACCGCAGCAGCACTGGTGGCAGGCAAAATGATAGAGTGCGCCCACGGGCTCTCCGCCACGCTCAAGCATCACGACGCGAACGGTGGGATCGGGCTCGGAATTTCTGCCCGTGACATCCTCGGGGGAGGCACCGCCCGCATAAGTCAGACATCTGCCGTCCTTTAATTTGTAATCACGGCAAAAGGCAATGCCCTCGGCAAGGCCCGTGCCGTAAAAGGCGGCGGCACTGTCAAGACGGCGGTACGCCAAGATCACGGCGTCTGCCGTAAGGCGAAGGAATACGTCCAAATACGCCGCATCCTCGTAGCAGCCGATCTCCGGAGAAGGCTTGACGGGCGCGCCCCAGTGGGTATGGTTGGAGGAGATACAAACGTTTTCGGGCTTGATCCCCGTATATTCGAAAATACGCTTTGTCACCTTCTCGTGGATGCCTGCGGGAAGCGCGCAGCAATCCAAGGTCACAAACGCGGCAACCGTGCCGTCGTCCCCCTCAATGACGGCAGCTCTCGCAAAGAGGCGATCCATAACCCCCGTAGCGCGCACGTCATTGTAATGCCCCCAAAGAAACCCACCCAGCGGCGGTGTGATATCGCATTCATAAAAAGCAGCTCTCATAATATCCTCCCCAAGGGATAAAAATTCGGGGGCTGTTATATTCGTACCGAATGAAGCAGCCCCCGGCTTGTTTTATTATACAAAAAAGCGATTGGTTTGTCAAGTAGATTTTTTCGATTCCCGATCGTCTGTTTTTTAATCCTCGATCGCCGCGCGGTGCGCGTTGATCTGCTTTAAGAGCTGCGGATCAAATTTCGGCTCGCGCCCCGCGTAGGTAAAGAGCCCGTTTTGCTCCTGTTCAACGTCGGTAAGCTGCGTATAGCAAAAGCCCATGATCTTAGGATTGTTGAGCAGCGCGTGAGTAAGTCCCTGATATCTTTCATAAAACTCCTTGACGGAGAGCGTTGCCTTGCCGTAACCCCACGACTTCTCGGAGTTGTTTTTCTCAATTTTAAATCCCGTGCCGCCAAACTCGGACATGAATACGGGCTCTCCGCTCCAATGCTGACGGAAGCCGTCGCGCACCTTTTCAAAAAGCACACCCTCACTGACAAGCGTATCGTAGTGCGCCTTGAAGATCGCGGGATCCTGCTCGTAATCGTGCACGTCGTAAATATCGGTCAGGACGTGGTAGTTGCCGCTGGTATCAATGCAAGGACGGGTAGGATCAAACGCCTTGGTCGTTTCGTAAACGATGCGGAGGAAGCTGTCATCCTGTCTCTTTTGCTGAACGCCTACGTTCCAGGTCTCGTTGAAGGGACACCAGCCGATGATAGAGGGGTTCGAGCGGTCGCGCTTGACACAGGCGAGCCAATCGGGCAAAAAGGTCGAAAGCTGCGCAATGTCCGCGTGATCGATGCCCCAGCTGGGATATTCGCCCCAAACCATGTAGCCGAGTCGGTCCGCGTGATAAAGGAAGCGAGGCTCAAACACCTTTTGGTGGAGTCTGGCTCCGTTAAAGCCGACCGACATTGCGCATTCGATGTCACGCACGAGCGAGGCATCGTCGGGAGCTGTCCAGATCCCGTCGGGATAAAAGCCCTGATCAAGCACCAGGCGTTGGAATACGACCTTTCCGTTAAGCAGGAATTTTCCGTCGCGAAGCTCAATCGAGCGAAGCCCGAAGTAGCTCCCCACAACGTCCTCCCCAAAGGTAAGCTCCACGTCGTAAAGGCGCCCGGCTCCAAGCTCCCATAAATGCTTCTCTTCCAGTTTGATCTCAAGATCCGCCGTAACGTGGGCGTTTTCGCGGTGTGCCTCCCCCACAAGCGCTCCCTCATAGTACACGCGTGCCGAAAGAGCACCCTCACCGCAAAGCTCGCAGGAAAGCACCACCGAGGCGTTTTCGGCGTCGGGACGGAAGCTTACGTACTTTACGTAGCTTTTAGGAACGGATTCGTACCATACCGTCTGCCAGATTCCCGTGGTACGGGTATAGTAGCACCCGTAGGAACCGTAACGGGAGGACTGCTTTCCGCCCGCCTGACGCGGGGAACGCGTGTCGTCGTAGCAGGAAACGGTAACGACGTTTTCGCCCTCCGTGACAAGCGCAGTCACGTCAAGCTCGATGGGAGAGGAGGAGCCGACGTGTGGAAGCCCTGCCGATTTTCCGTTGACCCAGACACGCGTTTCAAAATCCGCGGCTCCGATATGCAAGAGGATCCGTCTGTCGACAAGCTCCTCCCGTGTCAAAACGATCTTCCTCTTGTACCACACCGCACACATAAAGTCGCGGTCTCCCACACCGGAAAGGCTTGATTCGGGGCAAAACGGAACGGTGATCCTTCCCGCAAGCGTGTCACTTTCAATAAGCCCTCTTTCCGCACCGCTGACGGCACGGTCGATCTCAAACATCCATTCCCCGTTGAGATTGACCCACGCCTCTCTTTGCAGCATGGGATTGGGATGCTCCGGACGCGGACAAAGCTGATTCATAAAAACCTCCTTAATTTTTAAAAAAGAACTTGCCTTTTTTATTCTTTTGTATTACAATTACATTATAAGTCAAAAAAATTCAATTTTCAAGGCAATATATTGCCAAAAAGGTGTGACATATGCGCAATATTAAAAAAACTGCCGCCGAGAAGCACTACGCAAAATATCCGGGACACGAGGAGATGTATATCATCGTGGGTGCCCAAAACGCCCCCTTCCAAAACGCAGTGGTAGGAATAACCCATCCCTTTCCCGACTACAGCATCGAACGCACAGCGCAAAGCAAAACCACGATATTCGAATTTGTGCTTGAGGGAGAAGGAGATATTTTTGTAGGAGGCAGGCATCTTCACGTAACGGCAGGACAAGCCTATCTTTTGCGCGCGCACGAGGCGCACGCCTATCGCTCATCCCCCCAAAACCCATGGAAAAAGCTTTGGATCAACTATACGGCAGAGTATATTTCTCCCTATCTCGACGCAATGGGACTTACCACGGGCGTTTATCTTTGCCCCGAGGCAAAAAAGCATTTTGAAAAAGCAAGCGTTGCCGCCGCATCGGGAGCTCCCAAGGAGGAGCTTTGCCGCGTGGTGAGTGATTCCGTACACGCACTCATCTTTTGCCTGCGCGGCGCGCAAAGCGGAAAAGAGGAGGACGATGCCCTTCGCATTCGACACGCGCTGGATGCCGCTCTTTACGAAAAGCTCTCGCTTGACGCGCTTTCCTCCCGCCTTCATATTTCAAAATCCAATATCATCCGTATTTTCAAAAAAAGCTACGGCATTCCCCCTTACGAATATCTCCTTGGAGAAAAGATCGAAGCGGCAAAGCTCCTTCTCTCCTCCACACGCCTCTCTGTGGGAGAGATCGCAGAGCGCCTTTGTATTTTTGACGCGCACTACTTCTCCACCCTTTTTTATACGCGTGTGGGCGTGCGTCCGCGCGAGTACCGAAAGGATCCCCACTGACAAAAAACTTTGCCAAGGCTATTGCAATTTTCTTTGAAATTTGTTATACTATAATTTAATAGTAGACATCAACCCCAAAAAGGAGGACACAGCTACGGAAACCAAGAAAAAAAACACGAAAAAAGGTGCCGCAACGTCGGGCGGCGCGAAAAAGAAGACCGCCGCCAAGGGCGGCAGAGTGACGGTGAGCACCGCGGGCAAAGCAGGTGCCAAGGCCGCTTCCAAAAAGGCAGTCTCCACGCAAAGAAAAAAGAGAGGCTCCTCTCCCGCCGTGCCCTTTATCTGGTTCGCGCTGGCACTTTTCCTCGGCGCAGTCCTGTTTTTAAATCTGCTTTGCAATTTTGACAACCGCCTCGCCTCCGACCCCTCGGCACATTGGATGGGACTGGTGGGCTATTGGATCTCCTACGGCATTTTCGGCGTATTCGGTGCGGCGGCATTTACCTTGCCTCTCCTGCTTTTGAATTTGGCGATCCATTGGAAAAAGTTTTCCGAAAACGGCGTTGCCGCCCCTAAGATCCTTTGCTCCATCTTGTTTCTCTTGATGCTGGCGGTCGTCATTCACGTCTTTGGCGCACTCATCCCCAACGACGGCTATGAGTTCACGGCAGAAGAGCTTCTCTATCACGGCGTCCGCATGACGGGCGGCGGTGTGGTCGGCGGTCTCTTCGCCTACCTTCTTTACAGCCTTTGCCACTACGTGGGCACCTTGATCCTTTCCTTCCTGGCGCTCGGCGGCTCTCTTTTCTACATTCTCGGCATGACCCCCGAATTTTTGCTTGGCGTTCTCCGCGAGAAAAAACAGGCAAAGAAAGAAAGGGCGGCGGCATACGAAGAGGACGTTGAGGAAGAAGAGGAAGAGGAGGAGGAGGAAAAAGCTCCCCAAAAAGCCGCTCCTTCCCCTAAAAGATCCTCCGAAAAAGCCAAGCAAGACCGAGAGGAGGAAGAGAAAGACGCCCCCTCGCCAAAAAAAGAAGACAAGGATGACCGTAACGCGAAAAAGCGCTCCTCCAACGAGGAATCCCCCATGCCCCGTCCCCGATTGGATCCCGGACCCGAGGAGGACGTGTTTGTCCCCGATGCGGTCAATAAAAAAATGGCTGAAGCATCGCGCGATCAAAAATACGCAAATTATGAGGAATTCAGATCCGGGCTTCACGCCAAGCAATCCGCGGCGTCCAATCCCTCCGAGCTTTACGCCGAGCGCACCTTAAACGTAGCCGGCAACCGCGATTCCTCGATCGACCCCATCTTCCCCAAGGATACCGACGCAAGGCAAACCAAGAAAAACGCGGCAGACGCGCGAAGCTTTGATCTGCGCCGTGTGTTTGACGATGAAAACGGCAATCCCTATCCCAATTCTCCCACGCACGCGCCGCTCCCTCCCGAGGAGCCGATCCCTCCGATAGAAGAAGCACCAAAGAAGACGGCAGCTCCCAAAAAAGCCCCCGTTTCCTCCTCGGCGACCTTTACCGAGGCAGATCCGGAGGATTCGGACTTTGGACTGTCCAGCGAGGAATTTGAGGAGCTGGAAGCACAGCAAGGGGCAGGCGTACCCGCGCGTCGGCGCACCGTTCAGAAAAAGACCGCGGAAGAGTCCGCAAGCGCCCTTTCCGAGGAGGAGCTTGCCGCTGCCGAGGGCAGGACGCCTCCCCCCGAGTATATTCTCCCCCCCATCTCCTATCTCCAAAAGGGTCAGCCCATGACCGCGGAGAATATGGCGGAGCTTCAAGACAATATGCAGGCCTTGGCGGCAACGCTGAAAAGCTTCCACGTAGGGATCTCTGACAACATCCGTTATTCCTGCGGTCCTACGGTCACTCGCTATGAGATCACCCCCGCGGCGGGTGTCCGCGTAAGAAGCATTACCAATTTGTCCGACGATATCGCGCTTTCTCTGCGCGCCTCGGGCGGAATACGCATCGAAGCCCCCATTCCCGGCACCAACTCGGTGGGTATCGAGGTCCCTAACAAGACCCGCTCCACCATCTATTTGCGTGACTTGATCGAATCCAAGGTCTTTACCGAGGCAAAGAGCAAGCTCACTGCCTGTCTCGGCGCGGGCATCGCGGGCGAGCCCTTGGTGTTTGACATTGCCAAAATGCCCCACCTTCTCATTGCGGGTACGACGGGAAGCGGTAAATCGGTATGCATCAACTGTATCGTGCTCAGCCTTCTTTACAAAACCACGCCCCGTGACGTGCGTCTTGTGATGATCGACCCCAAAAAGGTAGAATTCAGCATTTACAAAAACATTCCCCACCTCATGGCTCCCGTTGTGACCGCACCCAAGGATGCGGCAGGCGCCCTCCAGGCGGCGGTCGAGGAAATGGAGCATCGCTTCGAGCTGTTTGAAACGGTAGGCGTTCGCGACCTCAAGGGCTACAACGCCGCAACGGCGGACGATCCCGATATGCCCGAGCTTCCCCATATCGTGATCATCATCGACGAGCTTGCCGACTTGATGATGACCGCGCGTGACGAGGTAGAAACGGCGATCTGCCGTATCGCGCAGAAGGCACGTGCCGCGGGAATGCACCTCATCATCGGTACACAGCGCCCCTCTGCCGACGTCGTTACGGGTCTGATCAAGGCAAACGTGCCCTCGCGCATCGCCTTTGCCGTAAAGTCTCAGATCGATTCGCGCGTGATTCTTGACCACATCGGCGCCGAGGCGCTGACAGGTCGCGGCGACATGCTCTTCGTCCCCATAGGCTCCATGCGCGACACACGTGTTCAGGGTGCTTTTGTTGACGACAAGGAGGTCGAGCAGGTCTGCGACTTCCTGCGCGGCACGAACGGACTTGCAGTATACGACGAAAAATTCATTGCCAAGCTCAAGGAGCTTGCCGCACAGTGCGGCAACAAGGGCAAGGGCGGCGGCGTCTCCGAGCTTCCTACGGCAGGCGAGGACGGCGGCGACAAATCCGACAACAAGTACGCCGATGCCGTTCGCATTGCCATTGAAGAAAAGCGCGTTTCCACCTCCCTGCTCCAGCGCAAGCTTGAGATCGGCTATAGCCGTGCGGCAAAGCTGGTGGACCGTATGCAGGCCGAGGGGATCGTTTCGGCACCCGACGGCTCCAAGCCCCGTACCATTCTTATCACCCCCGAGGAATATATCGAGCGGTTTATCGACAACGCCGAGGGGAACGGGGAAGAAGCCTCACAGTAATACCGTTTTGGACAATATACGGGGGAACTTTTTAGGCAAAAAGTTCCCCCGTCCCCCTTCAAAAACCTTGATAGAAGGTTTTATTTTTTTCGCGCAAACGGCAAATATTTTTTCATCCCCTCTTGACTTTTACGCATTCGTGTAATATAATAGTGTCAGAAACAAAACTCCCACCACTCACACCATTCAAAAAAAGGAGAGTCTTCGCCATGACACTTTACGAAAAAATACAAAGCCTTTGCAAAAAGAAAGGGATCAACGTTACCATTATGTGCCGCGAATGCGGTGCCAGCCGCGGTGCGCTTGGAGATCTGAAGGCAGGCAGAAAGCAATTCCTTTCCGCCGATACGCTCAAAAAGATCGCAGACTATTTCTCGGTGTCGATCGATTCTCTCCTTTTTGAGGAGGAGGCACAGTCCCTTCCCTACAACGTGCGCCCCATCCACGTCAAGCGCTTCCCCATGCTGGGAGAGATCTCCTGCGGCAGCCCCATCTTTGCCACCGAGGATCATGAGACCTACGTCGACGCCAGCGCCGATATCCACGCGGATTTTTGCCTGACCGCCAAGGGGGAAAGCATGATCGGCGCACGCATTCACGACGGGGACGTTGTCTTTATCAAGTCCATGCCTATGGTCGAAAACGGTCAGATCGCCGCCGTGATCATCGACGACGAGGCAACGCTGAAGCGCTGGTATTATTACCCCGAAAAGCAAAAGCTGATCCTCACCCCCGAAAATCCCGCTTTTGAGCCCCTCGTCTTCGTGGGCGAGGAGCTGGACAGCGTACGATGCCTCGGCCTTGCCGTTTCCTTTATGAGCAAGCTTTAAATCAGAATATTTTTTCGTGGGAACCTTTTTCGGCGACCTGCGATAAAGCAGGTCGCCGAACGATGTTTGCCCTTGCGGGCAAGTGATGAAGCCTGCGGCAATGATGTTTACTGCGTAAGTGATGTTACGCCTGATGGCGTAATGGGCAAACATCACATCATTTTGCGCCGACAGCGCAATACATCACTGTGCATAAGCACAACATCATTATGAGCGAAGCGAATAACATCACTTCTTTACCACCCGAAAACAAAACATTGTATAACACACGATCCCCTGTAAGCAAGGTCGTGTGCAAAAATGGACGAGAAGGGTTTGTTTTTTGCCCATTTTTATCACATAACTTAACTTCATCTCACACAAACTTCTCCTATATCCCCTTTCTTTAAAAGTTTTTTGAAGGGGTGTGGGGGAACTTTTTTTCAAAAAAGTTCCCCCACAAAAGGGAGGATCTTTATTGAAGTATGTTTTTTTGTGGGAACCTTTTTGCAAAAAGGTTCCCACACCCTCCCAAAACCTCATAGAAGGTTTTATTTTTTTGAGAACCGCAATCACATAACCTTACCCAAATTCGCCAAAACTTCTCCTATATCCCCTTTCTTTAAAAGTTTTTTGAAGGGGTGTGGGGGATCTTTTTTTCAAAAAGTTCCCCCACAAAAGGGAGGATCTTTATTGAAAATACTACTACTGACCGACCGCCTGGATCGTGGCGGTATGGAAACGCACGTTGAAACGCTTGCCATGGGGCTACAAAGGCGCGGCATTGACGTTTGTATTCTTTCTGCCGGCGGTGAGATCGCAAAAAAATTAGAGGGGCACGGGATAAGGCATATTACCATCCCTCCTCCCTCGAAAAAGCTTTTGGATTTTTTCAAGCGCCGCCGTATACTGAAAAAGCTTTTAAGGAAAGAAAAATTTGATATTCTCCACGCGCACACGCGACTGACGGCGCTCCTTCTTCGCATGGAGCGCACCAAGGTACCGCGCGTGGTGACCGTACACGCGCGGTTTTCGCCTTCGCTGCTTGGCAGACTTCTCTCCTACTGGGGGACGCACACGGTTGCGGTCAGCCGCGATCTTGCCGAGCATACGGCGCGTGCGTTTGGCATACCGCGTGACAGGATCCGCATCATCCCCAACGGCATTGATCTTGCTCGCTTTTCACCTCCGTACAAAAGAAAAGAGAATGAAAGTCCACGCATCCTCTTTGCCAGCCGCCTGGATGCGGATTGCGCGCTTGGGGCGCGCCTCCTCCTCTCCCTTTGCACACGTCCCGAGCTCTCGCGCCTGCACCCTCTCGTGACCGTTGCGGGGGGTGGAGGGGCATACAGGGCACTGAAGGAGGAAGCCGCCGCGGTCAACCGTGCCCTCGGTTACGAGGCTGTGCAGCTTGCGGGGCACGTGACGGACATGCCCGCGCTCCTTGCCGCGCACGATATTTTCGTGGGGGTCTCACGCGCGGCGATGGAAGCCGCCGCCGTGGGGTGTGCCGTGATTCTTTGCGGCGACGAGGGCTATCTTGGGCTTTTAACGCGCGAGACCCTCTCTAAAGCACGCCGCACCAATCTTTGCTGTCGGGGCTTTTCGCACCCTGACGAAGATATGCTTTTAAAAAGCCTGTTGCCGCTTTTGGAGGACAGAACCAAGCGAAAAGAAGCACAGCACGCGGCAAGGGAGATCGCACGCGCGCATTTTGGGGAGGAGCAAATGCAAAACGCGCACCTTGCCCTATACCTTGGCGCCTGTGAAAAACCGCGTTTCCTTTGCATTGGCGGATATTTCGGATGCGGAAATCTTGGCGACGACCTCATTCTTGAGGGCTTTTTGTCCTATATGCAAAAAAAGCACCCGTCGGTGCGCGTGACCGTGTTTTCCGACACGTCCTCGCCGCCTCCCGACGTGCACCTTGTCCGCCGCCGCGCGCCTTTTTCTATCCTGCGGGCATTTTTACGGTCGGATGCTTTTTTGTGCGGCGGCGGCTCCCTCCTGCAAAACAAAACGGGGGCGCCCTCTCTTTTTTACTACCTTTCCTTGCTTCGTGTCGCCAAGCTCTTGGGAGCACGCCCCATTCTCTATGCCGCGGGCATTGGGCCCCTGATTGGCGGGCACGCCAAGCGAGCGGTCTTTCACACGTTGATGAAGTCCCCCTATATCAGCCTCCGCGACCCCGATTCCATGCAGCTGTTAGAGGAAATGGGGATCGCGCGTAGTCGGCTGCACCTCGGTGCCGATGCGGCGCTTCTTCTTCCCGCGCCGCAAAAAAAGAATCGCGCCCACGACCGCTACGTTTGCGTCATTCCGCGTGGGGATACGCTTCCCCCTGATCTGATCGCCTGCGTGCGCCGTCTTGAAAAGCGATACCTCTTTTCCGTACGCGTCCTGCTGTTTGACCGCGTACACGACAAGAAAGCGGCTCTGGCGGCATCGCGCGCGCTCTCCTGCCCCATTGCGATGCCGAAAAGCTACGACGGGGCGGCGCGCCTTCTTGGCGGCGCCGCTCTCGTCCTCTCGGGACGCCTGCACGGCTTGGTCCTCTCTCTTCTTTGCGGCACGCCTGCGATAGGTCTTTGCCATGACCCCCGCGACCCTAAAATCTCCTCCTTTGCTCATCTGTGCGAAATGCCCGTTTTCCCCTTTGACGCTACCGACGGCGAAATGCTGTTTTCGGCGGCAAATGCCCTGATCGAAAATAAGGAGAACGTACGGGCGTTCCTTAACGGGCAGCTTGACTTCCTTCGCAAAAAAGGAGAAAAAGACCTTGAAAACCTACTGGAATTGTTGTATAATGAGGGGGAGAACAAATGAAAGGACAGCTTTATGAAACACGCACAGCTTGCAGATCTGTTGCGCCCCGAGGATTTTGACGGCATTGTCGGTCAGGATCACCTGTTTGGAGAAAAGGGCGTGGTACGCCGTATGCTCGCCGGCGGCAGGATCACCAATATAATCTTTTACGGCCCGCCCGGGACGGGAAAAACCACCGCCGCGGGGGTGATCGCGCGGCTCTCTGGCATGACCTTCCGTCACCTCAACGCCACCTCGGCATCTCTTTCCGACGTAAAGGACATTTTAAAGGAGACCGAAAATCTTTTCGGCTCGTCGGGCGTTCTTCTCTATCTCGATGAGATCCAATATTTCAACCGCAAGCAACAGCAATCCCTGCTTGAATATATGGAGGACGGACGCATCACCCTCATTGCCTCCACCACCGAAAACCCGCACTTTTTTGTTTACAACGCCATTCTCTCCCGTTCCTCGCTCTTTGAATTCAAGGCGGTAAAAAAGGAGGCGCTTCGCCCCGTGCTCCTGCGCGCCCTCGACTATCTCAACCGGGAGACGGGACTCGAAAAAACCGTGAGCCCCGACGTTTTGGACTACGTAGGACAAAGCGCCAAGGGCGACGTGCGCCACTCCATCGTGCTGTTTGAAAACGCATACCACGCCGCCGACGATGAGATCCTTTGTGAGCACGTAAACGCCTTTGACACCTCGGTGGGCAACTTTAACGACGATACGCATTACGACCTGCTCTCCTGTCTGCAAAAATCCATTCGCGGCTCCGACCCCGACGCAGCGGTCTTTTACCTGGCAAAGCTTCTGTCCTCAGGGGAATTGCTCGCCGTCTGCCGCCGTCTTCAGGTCATCGCCTCGGAGGACGTGGGTCTTGCCTATCCCATGGCGGCATCGGTCACACGCGCCTGCTGTGAATCGGCGCGTGAGCTTGGAATGCCCGAGGCACGCATTCCCCTTGCCAACGCCACCATTCTCCTTGCCACCGCCCCCAAATCCAACAGCGCCGACGTGGCGGTTACGACCGCTATGGAATACGCAGAGCGCGGCGCGGGGATCGACCTCCCCACGCATTTGCAAAGCCCCCTTTTCAAGGGGTATAAATATCCCCACGATTACGAAAACCATTACGTAGAGCAAGAATACATGCCGCGCGACCTACGCGGTACCGTCTTTTACCGCCCCGGTTCCAACAAGACCGAGCAGGCGGCGGCGGAGTATTGGAAAAAGATCAAGAGATAAAGAAAGGGGCTGCCACATTTGACGAGACCGAAAAAGCCCGTGGTAAAAAGAAAAAAGTCCCATTTTTCCAAAAAAGCAAAAAATGAGACAGGGAACGGTTGAATTCCTTCGGAATTCTCCAAAATATTACGGGCTTTTTCTACCGCCGACTTTGGGGCTCGCCGTACCTTTGTACGCCTCACGCCCCAAATTCGACGCTTCTCGCCTAAATCTGCCGAGCCCCAAAGTCAGCGGTGCGCCCCAAGGGGCGCACCGCCAACGTTCTTTATCCAACGATGCTATCAGGCATCGGTCTCAAGCTCTGCATTTTCCGCGCAGGAAACGGCAGGCTCCTTCATTTTTAATTTTTTCTGCATTGCCAAAAGCGCACCCGTAAGCGCTACGGGAACGGCGACCGCAACGGTGCCGAGCGCCACACGCAGCGTCCTTTTTTGCTTTTTGCGGCGGCGAAGAGATTCGTCCTCCTGCAATTCGGCAAGCACCTCGCGCGTAAGTGCGTCAAGCGTTTTGGCGGCAATGATCTCCTCGGAAATGGCGGGATCGTCGTCGTGATCCAGCGTGTCTGCGTTTTTGACAAGATCCCACGAGTCGCGAATGACACGGCGGCGCTCATAGACCCCGGTTGCAAAATGAAGGACCGCGGCAAGAACGATCAAGCCCAGCGCGATCGCACCGATCAAAATAAAGTGCCAAGCCTGTGCCACGTAGTGCGTATAAACGTCTAAAAGCAACGCAATACCGCTTCCAAGCAATGCGGCGATCACGGCAAATACCGCAACCGTATGGGAAATCGCACGGAGCAATCTCGGTCTCATATCCAACCCTCCAAAAATAATCTTCTTATTACAATCATACCACGAAAAAATGAAAATGTCAACAGCGAAGAAGCTTTTTTATTTCATTTGAAAAAATTTTACTTAAAAGCGGAAGAAGGAATTGTCGGCGGCATCGTTGTGCGGATCGAACGGGAGGTAGGGAACGAGGCAGCGCGCGGTGTTTGCAATGGGCATGGACTGAATATACACCTTACCGGGACCCGTGACGCGGGTATTGAAAAAGCCCTCGCCGCCAAGGAACTTGTTTTTGATCCCCTTTACGCTTTGAATTTCCATGGTGCACCCGTCGGTCATAGCGGCAAGATAGCCCGTATCAATGATCACGCTCTGCCCCACTCCAAGCGTATATTCCTTGCAATATCCGTCAATTTCAAGAAAAGCGATCCCGTCGCCGCTGATGCGCTGCATGATAAAGCCCTCGCCGCCAAAAAATCCGGAGCCCAGCTTTTTTTGGAAGTAGACCGAAAGATCCAAGCCCTTTTCCATGGCAAGAAAGCTGTTTTTCTGTACGATAATGCCGTTGCCCGGGGTCACGCGGTAAGGAATGATAGAGCCCGGAAAGGAGGAGGCAAACGCGATCATGCCCTCGCCGCCCATGGCGGTGTATTCGTTGAGGAAGATCGACTCCCCCGTAAAAATACGCCCAAAGCCCTTTTTAAAGCCGCCCGCAGAGGTCTCCATTTGCATATTGGGGCTCATCCAGCTCATCGATCCCCCCTCGCAGCAAACGGTCTGTCCCGCCCGGGGATAGCAGATCACAACCGGGAGACTTCCTCCCTCAATTTGATAATTCAGCATTTTAGTCCTCTCCCTTCTCAATTTCGGGGCTTTCCGTGCCGTCGGTGGCGATCTCACGCGAGAGGTCCTGTTTTTCCACCAAAAACCTGCGCACAGCAAAAAGCCCTATGATACAAGCAACGCACACAAGGTTTCCCCAAATGCCGTCGTTATCGATCAGCACCTGGCGTGCAAGCGCCACGATCAGCACCTCCAAAATGTTTCCGGGGGTGAGATTGATCAGCATTCGCACAAACTCAAGCCCTACCACGACCGTAAGAATGTTTTGCAGGTACAGCCCCGTAGAGCCTATGTAGCCGTCCACCGTGAACAGTCGGTACACCTCAAAGCCAATGAGATATACGAGCACTCCCACGGTCAGCGCGGCAACCGTGTACTCCAAAATTTGGATGGCAACACTAAAAATTTTCCGCATTTTTTGCGTCATATATCCGTCTCCTTTTTCTTCTATAGTATTAGTTTACCATAAAAATACGCGTTTGCCAAGCATTTTTTTTGATTTTTTTGGCGAGCGATAAAAAACGCAAGCATTCCCCCGGGGGTGGAATGCTTGCGTTTTTTCGTTTATTTTTTCTTTTTTTGACGTGCACGGCAAACGCGCAGAGCGTATGCGTAGGCACGCAAAATGCTTTTGGCAAACACTGCCTTGTCAAAGCGGAGGGAAAGCGCCTCGCTCTTCTTCTTCGCCGCGCGCCTCCACTCGGGATTGGTTGCGATAAAGGAAAGTGCTTCGAAAAATTCCTTTTGCGTCGTGTAGGAAAAGCCGTTTTCTCCCTCGTGCAGAATATCCCCGAGAACAGGATCGCGACGGCACAAAAGAGGAAGCCCGTTTGCCGCTGCCTCGATGTAGGTAAGGCCTTGCGTTTCGCTGGTGGAGGCACACACGAACACGTCGCCCAACTGATAATAGGTCTGCACCGATGCGGGATCGACCATGCCCGTAAAGATCACGCGCTTGCCAAGCCCCAGTCTTACCGCTCTTTCCTCCAGTTCCTCCTTGGCAGGTCCACCGCCAACGATCAAAAGACGGATATTGGAATAACGGCGGCGTGCGCGGGAGCAGAGGGTAAGCAATTCGTCAATATTCTTTTCCTTGCCGAGTCTGCCAAGGAACACCATCACAAAATCATCGGGCGCGATGCCAAGCTCCTCCCTCTTTTTCCGCCGTGCCTCCTCGCTGATGCGCTTGCGGTGCTGGGAAAGAGAAATGCCGCTGGGGATCACGCGGATGGGCGCCCGAAGAGAATAGCTTTGAAGCGCCTTTTTCGTTTTGGTGCTGGGGGCAATGAGAAGAGAAACGTTGCGCAGCCTCCACTTGGCAAGGCTTGACACCGTGTATTTGCTAAACCGCTCGTTGATGCCGATATATCCCACGTACTGCTCGTACATCGTGTGAAAGGTATGCACGATGGGAGCGCCCGTGCATCTTGAAATACGCTCGGCATAGGGCATGGTAGAGATCTCGCATTGGCTGTGGATGACGTCGGGCTTCCACAGGATCAGCTCTCTGACAAGATCGTTATGAAGGGGAAGCGTGACGCGCGCATTTGGATAGACCAGCGCCGGCAGGGAGCTGACGTAATAGACCTTGCCGTCCTTATAGCTGTGTACGGTATCCGACAGTGTCAAAACACGCACCTTATGACCCAGGCGCTCCAATTCACTCTGCAGATTTTTTACCGAGGTGATCACTCCGTTTGCCGTGATCTTTCCCCTCGGTCCCTCCGAGTACAAATCACTCGTAATCAGGATCTTCATGCCTTTTCATCTCCTTTTTGGGATATTGCTGTGCTATATTTTAACACAAAACCTGATTTTTGCCAATAGTTTTTTCAAAAAAATCGGCGCACCTTGTTGCTTTTTGCATTTTTTCGGCGTTTGATCGGCGTTCAGGTGTGCTCTGCCGTGTCCCCCGCAACGCTGACGTCGCGCAGCAGCACGTCGGGAGAGCCGAAGGCGGTGGTGGAGGGGATGCCCCAGTACACCTCGTTCCCAAGGCTTTCAACGGCAAAAAGGAGCTCGTAAAAGTTTCCTGCCACGGTAAAGGACTTGACGGGACGGGAGCACTTGCCGCCCTGTACGAGAAAGCCCGCACATTCAATGGAAAAGTCTCCCGTTACCGCATCGGCGCCCGCGTGAAAGCCCTTTGCCTCGGTAACGAAAATACCGTCGGCAAGATCGCAAAGAAGCGCTTCCCTTGATTTTTCTCCGGGAGAGAAATAAAGATTGTAGGGAGAGATGGAGACGGGAGAGGAATAGTTTCCTCGCCTGCCGTTGCCCGTGGATTCCTTCCCCGCGCGGCGCGCCGTGGTCAGATCGTAAAGAAGTGTGGTAAGAACGCCGCCGTCGATCACGGCGCGGCGCGCCGTGGCAACGCCCTCGCCGTCGAAACTCGCCTGCATGGGGTTGCCCTCGCGCATCGGGTCGTCGATGAGCGTCAGATGCGCGGCGGCGATCGTCTCGCCCTCCTTGCCTGCAAGGAGAGAAAGCCCGTCGCGTGCATTCTTTGCCGAAAAGATGGGAGAGAACGCCGACAAAAAATCACGGAACACTCTGCCGTCAAACAAAACGCCGTATTTTCCCGAACGTAGCGTACCGCCGCCAAGCTTGGCAGTGGCGCGCGTGGCGGCGCGCTTTGCCATTTCCGCGATCGCTTTGTCGCTGTGGTCGGTGCAAAAATCAAACGCCTCTGCGGCATCCTCGCCGCGCCTTACCACGGCGGAGGAATAAACACCGCGCATCCCTACGGAAGAGGAAAGAGAAAGCCCCTTGGAGTTATACAAATACGTCTCTTTGACGCTGGAAAGAGCACCGCACTGCGTACCGTCTCCAACCTCTTTTGCCGAAGCGTAGGTGCACTTCATGGAAAGAAGCGCCGCCGCGCGCGTCTGTTCGGCGGAAAGGAGTGCGGGCGGAGCCGTGTCAAGGGCTTCGTACTTGGGAGAGCCCTCGAAGATATACGGCACGTCCTCGCTGTCGATGCAAGCGGCGTTTGAGCGTGCCGCGTGCACAAGCTCCCAAAGAGCGTCCTCCTCCAAAAGCTGGCTTGAGGCATATCCCTGCTTGCCGTCTACGATACAGCGAAAGGAAACGCCGCACACCTCACCCGAGGAAAAGCTTGCGATCTCGTCCTGCAAGGTCTCCGCTGACAGATCCTCGGTATTTTGATAATAGATCTCGTATTCGGTGATCCCGGCGCACGCGGCGGCATCGACCAGCACTCTTTTTATTTCTTCAAACTGCATCTCAACGTCCTCCTACGGTAATGGATGAAACGCGGATGAGCGGCTGCCCCACGTCGGTGGGCACGCTTCCGCTGGAGGAGCCGCACATTCCCTGCGCGCGCTCAAGATTTTTTCCTACCATGTCGATCTTTTGTAAGATCTCACCGCCGTTTCCTACCAGCGACGCACCTCGCACCGCCTCGGCGATCTTTCCGTTTTTGACAAGATACCCCTCGGCAACCGAGAAGTTAAAGTCCCCTGTGAGGGGGTTGACCGAGCCGCCGCCCATTTTGCGGCAGTAAAGCCCGTATTCCATCGACGCGATAATGTCCTCGTTTTCGTCGGGACCGTTGGCAAGATAGGTATTGGTCATGCGCGACGTCGCCTCGTAGGTATAGCTCTCACGGCGCGCGTTGCCCGTCATGGGAAGTCCCATGCGGCGCGAGCCAAGGCGGTCGATCATGTATCCCTTGAGGATTCCGTTTTCGATGAGTACGTTTCTTTGTGTGGGCGTTCCCTCGTCATCGATATTCACCGAGCCCCACGCGCCCGCGATGGTTCCGTCGTCGATCGCCGTCACCTTGGGGGATGCGATCTGCATTCCGAGCTTACCGCACATTTGCGATGCTCCCACGCCGACCGAGGTCGCCTCCAGGGAATGTCCGCACGCCTCGTGGAAGATCACGCCGCCAAATCCGTTTTCAATAGCGACCGTCATTTGTCCCGCAGGGCAATACGCCGCGCGCAGATTGACCAGTGCCGAGCGCGATGCCTCACGCCCGACGTCACGGGGGGAGATCCGTTCAAAAAGCTCCAGCCCCATCCCGGCGCCGGGACCTTCAAAGCCCGATTGGTTGACACCGCCCTCGCTTGCCACCGAGGAGATCGCCATCCGCGTGCGCACGTGGCGGTCGGTGGTATACAGTCCCTCGGTATTGGCAACGAGGATGGAGTGATCCACGCCCAGCAAAACACCGCTGACCTGAGCGATGGCACTGTCGTATTCCTTGGCGGCACAGCACCCCTCGCGCAACAGCTCCGCGCGCTTGCGTGCATCCACCGACGAGGGGAGGATGCGCGCGGGGTGGATATTGGGAAACATCCGCTCCGTAAGGACCACCTTTTGCACGCCTCCGCTCTCGCCCGTTGCCGCGGCAACCGCGCGCGCACACCTCAAAAGCCCCTCGCGCGAGGTATCGGCGGTGCTGGCAAACACCGTTTTGGTGCCAACGAAAGCGCGGATCCCCACGCCGTGGATCAGATCGTCGGATGCGCTCTCAATCCTTCCGTCCAGCATGCGCAGGCGGTTGTTACGCGTGGTCTCACCGTAAAGCTCGGCAAAATCCGCGCCTCCCGACATTGCGCACAAAAGCACGTCCTCTGCTAATTTTTTAGAAATCATAATTATGCTCCTTTACGATCACGTATGATTGACTGATGTACTATATATTATATTGTACCACAAATCATTCCAAAAAGCAACGAATTAAAAAAATTGTTGATCCTCGCATGCGCCAAGGATCCCTGCCATTCCGGTAGAGCGCGAAGTCTCTCGCAGAGATGCGTTTTTTATTCTGTCGGTTTTGAGAACCTCCCGCTTGGATGACAAGGAAAAGCAACGCCGCATTGCGGAATTTATGCGCACGGGGATTGACTTTTTTCGACAATCATGCTACAATATCTGCATATGTACGTTCATACCTGCATTACGTATAATCCATACTAAGGAGATTGCTATGTTCAAACCGTCCGATTGCTTTACCTCTGCCGAAATATTGCTTCCCGACAGCCAAAAAACAGATATGTCACGCTGGGCGGTCGTTGCCTGCGACCAGTACACCAGCGAGCCCGAATATTGGGAGAGTGCCACCAATTACGTTGGCGACGCCCCCTCTACTCTTTCCATGATCTTACCCGAGGTGTGGCTGGAGGAGGGCGACGAACGGCTCCCCGCGATCCACGCGGCGATGGAGCGGGCAATGAAGGAGACACTTCTTTCCTATCCCGACGCCCTGATCCTGCTCGAGCGCACACAGTCCGACGGCAAGTGCCGCCGAGGGCTGATCGGTGCCGTTGACCTGGAGTGCTACGACTACCACAAGGGGTCTACCTCCCTCATCCGCGCTACCGAGGGAACGGTGCTGGAGCGCATTCCGCCCCGCGTGAAGATCCGCCGCGGCGCCCCCCTGGAGCTGCCGCACGTCATGCTGCTGATCGACGACCCCGAGCATACCGTCATGCCGCTGTCCCACCGCCTTTGCGAGCAGACCCCGGTCTACGCCTTCCGCTTGATGCTGGGCGGCGGCGAGATCTGCGGCTTCCGTATCCCTGCGAACAGAACACCTGCCATTTCGCAGGCGTTGGAGGACCTGGTGACCGAGCAGCAGATGCAGGCGCGCTACGGCACAGCCGGACTTGCACCGCTTTTGTTTGCTGTGGGAGACGGTAACCACTCGC
>JAZNEQ010000125.1:0-20738 GCA_045588715.1 Eubacteriales bacterium
TATTTGGCTTCGTGAATATTCGCTCCGATAGACGATGAAGAACGGACTATTTGATTGATGTAAACAGAGCAACCTTTAATTTCATCACACAAGTCAGAGATTTGGATGGCAAATTCTATGGCATCTTCTCGCAGTTGATTCTTGTTGTCTATCATTTGATAAAAGTCCTTTCTTTTTGTCGATATGTTGCTTCGCAACTCGATATATGGTCGCATTGCGACCATTCGATATATTTCTCGCTACGCTCGAAATTCGATATGTTGCCTGTGGCAACGAGTGTCGATTGCGCCTTTTCTCCTCGCCCCGCAGGGCATATCGAGCGCTTAAGCGCCATATCGAGCCGCAGGCTATATCGAGCGACGCATCAGCGGCGCATATCGACGTCGAGTCATCGTGTGAGACACACGACGGACTCGACGTGCCCTGTCCTCGGAAACAGATCCACGGGGGTCACTTCCCCGATCTCATATCCCAACGCCTTAAACAGGACACAGTCGCGTGCGAGCGTGTCGGGACCGCAGGAGACGTAAACGATACGGGAAAAGCCGCGGCGTGCAAGATATTCGATCAGCTCGGGCGTGCTTCCCTTCCTCGGCGGGTCCATGATCACCGTAGCGCCCGAAACGTCGCCGTGCGCCTCCTCGGCGCCAAGAAGAAGCTTTTCGGCGTCGGATGCGTCGCCGCAATAGAAAAACGCGTTCTCCCGTCCGTTCCGACGGGCATTTTCCCGTGCGCGCTCCACCGCCTCGTCTACGATCTCGATGCCGATCACCTTTTTCGCGTGCTCCGCCATAGAGAGCCCGATGGTACCGATCCCGCAATACAGGTCAAGCACTGTTTCTTTCTCCGTCAGCATCGCCTTTTTGCGTGCCTCGGTGTAAAGGAGCTCGCAGGCATCGTGATTGACCTGGTAAAATGCGCCCGCAGAGAGGCGAAAGGTCTCGCCCAAAAGCTTGTCCTCGATCCACTCCCTGCCAAAAAGGCAGCGGTAAGTGTCTCCCAGCACAACGTTGGTGTTTTTTGTGTTGACGTTGAGCATAATGCTTTTGATTGCCGGGAAACGGCTTGAAAGCGACGCGCAGATCTCCCCTTCCCGGGGGAGAGAATGTCCGTTGACGACCAGGCAAAGCATGACCTCTCCCGTTTTTTCGCCCAGGCGCAGATAGATATGGCGAAGGAGCCCCGCCCCGCTCTCCTCCTCATAGGCACGAATGCCGTAGGTGTCGCAAAGAGAGCATACCGCCTCTACGATCTCGGAAAAGACGGGGGGCTGGAGACGGCAATGCCCGGTAGGTACAATACGGTGTGTACCCGTGGCAAAAAATCCCGCTTGCATACCGCTTTTGCCGTTTGCAACGGGATATTGCGCTTTGTTCCTGTAAGAGGTAAGGCGGTGGGTGGAAAGCACCGGGGCGACCTCGACCTCGAAAAGTCCCGCCTTGCGGAATGCGTTTTTGACGTACTCGCGCTTCAGCTCCAATTCGTGCTCGTAAGTAATTTGCTGATATACACAGCCGCCACACCCCGAAACGGGGCAGGGATCGGAGGCGCGCAGAGCGGATTCCTTATGCATCCGCTCAATGCGCGCGATGAGATAAGATTTGTTGACCTTGATGATACGGGCGTCGATCTCATCCCCCGTGACCGCGTCACGGACGAAAACGACCTGCCCCTCCTTTGTATGCCCTACGCCAAAGCCGAGGTTATTGATCTCCTCGACACGCAGGCGGATGACGTCATTTTTTCGCATCAGACGTAAAACTCCTTGCCGTCGTCAAGGCAGAGGCAGGCAAGCGCACCGCCGTCCTTGACTCCACAGTTGATAAAAATACTTCCGCTTCCGTATTCGATCCGTCCGCTCTTGGTCTTTTCGTGCCCTACCACCAGCACCCGATCGGCAACGGTCCTCTTCCGAGGGTCGGGAGAGACGGTAAAAAAGTCCTCGGGGCGGTAGTCGTCAAGATCGGTATCCGCATCGTAATTCGCGATCCCCGCGTGGACCAAAAGATAGCTTTCGCGGTCGGTATCGACCTCCTCGAAAAGGGTCATCTCCTCCAAATATTCAAGAATGCCCTCGCGCCCTTCGGCATCCAGCGCGCGGAAGCCCTCAAGCGTTGGCTGTCCCCCGTTCTTTTGTACCCACGCGGTCATTTCGGAAATGTAGCCCGCGTCGGGACCGCCCCCGTCCTTTAGCATTTTATCAAAGCCCGATAGCATTCTGGCGGCAAGATAATCGTGCTCGCCCGCGATGGGGTAAACGTTGAGCCGCATACTCAGATCGTTGATAAGATCGATGGAGCCCTCGCCAAAATCAACGGTGTTTCCAAGGATATAAAGGATATCCTCCTCTCCAAAGGAGATCTTGTCAAGCATCTCCTTAAATTTTTCATAGTTGCCGAACAGGTCGGACATTACGTAGGTCATACGATCATTTCTCCTCTTGTAAAATTAAAATTATATAAACCGCACGGGATCGCTGTTTGCCACGGTAACAGAAAGCGTTGGATCGATCTCTTCAAGAAGTTCCCCAAGACGCTCGCAGATCGGGTTTTCGGTATAAAAATGCCCGCCCATGACAAGATTGATCCCCTTTTCGGGTGCTTCGGTCAATTGATGGTGCTTTAATTCCCCCGTCAGATAAGTATCCGCCCCCGCGCGGCACGCGTATTCAAGCGCGTCGCCGCCCGCACCTCCGAGAAGCGCTACGCGGTGCACCGCCCTGCCGCCGTCGCTGATCTGCACCGTGGGAGCTCCCGTGGCTTGCTTTACGCACGCCGCAAAGTCTTGCAGTGTCATGGGCGCGCGTGTGTATCCAATGCGCCCCATCTCTCCCTCACCGTCGGCAAAGGGAGTAACGTCGATCAGTCCCAGCGCCTTTGCCAGCGCGTCGTTGACACCGCCGCCTACCGCGTCAAGACGGGTGTGAAAGCTCATGACGCTGACCCCGTTTGTAAGCAGTGCGATCACCTTTTTTGCCACCGTGTCCGAGGGCTCTATCGCCGACAGCGGGCGAAAGATCAAAGGGTGATGCGACACGATCAGATCGTATCCGTCAAGGATCGCGCGGCGCACGATCGCCTCGGTAACGTCCAGCGCGACCAAAACGCGCGAAACCCTCTTTTCGGGATCGCGGCAGCACATGAGTCCATCGTTGTCCCACTCGCACGAAAGCGTGCTTGGAAATTTTTCGTCAAGCACGCGGTAAAGCTCTCCTACCGTCATTGTAAAGTCTCCAATCGTTTCGTTAGTTTTTTTAAAAGCGCCCGTTCACCTTCGCCGTCGGCGTGCTCGGATCTCTCTTTTCCCGCAACAATAGAGGAAAGGACACTTATCTCATGTGCAAGAAAGCCTTGGAACAGGGGGGCGTTGTCCTCGATGCTCCGTCTCCCGAGAAGAAGCTCCTCGTCGCTGTACGGGGGCTCCGTGACCTCCCCTACGTAAGACGCGCAGATCGTTTGATAATACTTTCCCTCGCGCGTAAGCGTCTCCCCCGTGATCAAAAAGCCGTTTTCAAAAAGCCAGCGTCTCAGGGTCGCGGCGCGAGACATGGGTTGCAGGACGAGGCGCACACGCGCATCCTTTACCCAAGGGGCATCGGATAAAATGCGGACGATCAATTCCCCGCCCATTCCAAAAATGAGAATATCGTCGGGGCAAAAGTCCCGTGTACCCGCAAGCCCATCGGTCTTCATCGTTTCGATACGATCCTCAAGCCCCGCCTCGCAAATATTTTTGCGCGCGGAGTCGATGGGACCCTGATTGATATCACAGGCAAGTGCGCGCAAGGCATGCCCCGTGCCCACAAGATAAATGGGAAGATAGGCGTGGTCGGTCCCCACGTCAATGATGCGATCTCCCTTTCGTATATAAGAAACGGCGGAGAGGAGACGTGTATCGGGTATGGTAAAAGGCGCTGTCATATGCTGAAAATCTCCTTATAAGGCGAAACAGAGGTGGCGCAAATGCAAAACGCGTTTGCCCGCCACCTCCTCGCCGTGTTGTACCTTCCGTGGGGCAGAAATACAAGCTCTGTCCCTTTTGAGAAAGGAATTAGTTCTTGGAAGCCAAAAACTTATTGATCGTCTCTACAAGTGCGTCTGCATCGGTTCCGTGAACCGCGCAAGCGTCCTCAATGCACTCACCGCGAGATGCGGGGCAGCCGAGACAATGCATACCGATCGCAAAGAAAAACTGTGCGGTTTCGGGCTCGTAATCAAGAACGTCACCAATAATGGATTTTTTTGTTACGACCATGATCGTTCCCCCTTTGTAAGATTTGAGTACCGCCGACCGTCCCCTTGGGAGCGGGTTTGCGATATCCTTCTTTCATTATACCCTATTTCTCTTTCCGTGTCAATCCGTCTGTCCGTTTTTTAAAAAAAATTCCACCGAAATAAAGAATTGGATATTCCTACGCCTTGACAAAGGAAAAGAAAACTGTTATAATTTATAATGGAGTGAAATGTATTTATAAAAGCGCAAAGGAAGGAGAGAAACGGCATATGAGACCTGCATTTACCGACGTGGTCGGAAATCGCCGCCTGTGCCATCGGCTGTGTGCCGATCTGACCGAAAAAAAGCTCTCCCACGCCTATATCATCGAAGGAAAAAAGGGATTTGGCAAGCACATGATCGCCATGCGCATTGCCGCCGCCGTTTCCTGTGAACGAACGAGCGATCCCACGTCTCCCATTCCCTGCATGACCTGTCCCTCCTGCCGCAAGATCCTCTCGGGGAATTCCCCCGACGTCATTTTCATTTCAAGGGGAGACAAGGCAACGCTTGGCGTTGACGAGATACGCCGTCTTCGCACCGACGTTTTGATCCCTCCAAACGACACCCATGCAAAGATATATATTATCGAGGACGCGCATCTTATGACTGTGCAAGCGCAAAATGCCTTTTTGCTCACGCTTGAGGAGCCTCCACCCTACGTCCTGTTTCTGTTGCTTTGTGAGAGCTCGGGCGCTCTTCTTGAAACGGTGCGCAGCCGCGCGCCGATCCTGCGTACCGAGCCGATCCCGCCCGAAACGATCGCGCATTACCTCAAGGAGCACGTTCCCGAAGCCGCGCGCATGGAAAAGGGCGAGCTTTTAGAGATCGTCGCCGCGGCAGACGGAAGCATTGGACGTGCGATCGATTTGCAGGATCCCAAGCTGTACCGCCCCCTTCTGGAGCGTCGCGCGACGGCGCGGGAATTCGTACGCATCAGCGCCGAGAGGCGGTCGGCAGCAGAGGCGCTTCGCTTTCTCTCCTCACTTCCCCAAAAGCGGGAGGAGCTGATCGAGCAGTGCGGGGAGATCCTTCTTTGCCTGCGCGATCTGCTTCTTTGCAAGCAGACCGAGGGCGCACCCCTTTGCTTTTTTGCCAATCGTGAGGAGGCATGCGCGCTCTCTTACAGCTTTACCACCCCGGCACTCCTCTCTCTTTGCGAGGAGCTATGTCTCGCGATCGACCGTCTCCGTCAAAACGCAAACGTGCGCTTGACTCTCTCTGCCCTTGGCAAATGCTGTGGGCTTTTGTAAACAAACGAAAGGATGGATACCGACATGGAAGAAAAAAAGCTTTCCCCCAAGGCTGACGTCGCCACAGGCGAGGGCGGCGAGAAAAAACGTCACCGCGGCCACAGAGGCGGAAGAAACCATAAAAAGCACAAGGACGCCGTCCATACGGGCGAGGAGCGCGAGGTCCGCGCCCCCCAAAAGGCAGAAGCCGCATCCAAAAAAGCAGACGCGACCCCCGAAAAATCAAAAAACGCGGGCGAGCCGAAAAATGAGAAGCGCTCCGACCGCCACGGTGACAACCGCAAAAAAAGGAACCGCCAGAAAAACCACGGTCCCTCCCGTGCCGATCATATCTCCCAAAAGGACGATATTTACGGCGACCCCCGTGAGGAGCGCGAGCTTGCCGAATGGAGAGCTAAGATCGTGCTCAATGCCGAAGCTCCCGCAGAGGTCCCCACCGCTCCCAAGGCGGCACCGGAAGCCGCGCCTGACGCGGAGGTCGAGCTTGACGAGAGCATCGATCTTCTTGCCTCCTCTCCCGTGATGGAATCCACCTCCAAAAAAGAAGAGGAGCAGGTCAACGTGGTCGGCATCCGCTTTCGCTCCGCGGGAAAGGTCTATTACTTTGACCCGTGCGGGATCCAAGCCCCCAAGGGCACCTTTGCCATCGTCGAAACGGCGAGAGGCCCCGAGTTTGGCGAGGTCTCTCTTGCAAACACCACGGTAAACGCATCGGAAACGGTGACTCCCCTCCGCCCTCTTTTGCGCATCGCCACTCCCGAGGACGTTGCCCACAACGAAGAAAACCGCAAAAAGGAAAAGGACGCGCTGGTCATCTGTCAGAAAAAGATCGCGGAGCACGGGTTGGATATGAAGCTCATCGACGTGCAGTATGCCTTCGACAATTCCAAGCTGCTCTTCTACTTTGCCTCCGAGGGGCGCGTGGATTTCCGCGAGCTTGTCAAGGATCTGGCATCGGTATTCCGCACGCGTATCGAATTGCGTCAGATCGGCATCAGAGACGAGGCAAAAATGCTTGGCGGCTTTGGCACTTGCGGAAGACTTCTTTGTTGCTCGACCTTCCTTCCCGACTTTGCGCAGGTCTCCATTAAAATGGCAAAGGAGCAGGGACTTTCCCTCAATTCCGCAAAGATCTCGGGAATGTGCGGCAGACTCATGTGCTGTCTGCGCTTTGAATCCGAGGTCTACAGCGAGGAGATCCGCCGCACACCCTCCCAGGGCTCCGTTGTAAAAACCGCGGACGGCATTGGTACGGTCGTCTCTACCAACCCCTTGGCAGGCACCGTGCGCGTCAGTCTCCACGACACCCCCGATGCCCCTCCCAAGCAGTACCACCGCGACGATTTGACCGTTTTGCCGCGTGAAAAGCATTCCTCCGATGCGCAAAACTCCCAAAAGTAAACCAATATTTTTCCTATATTTTTCCAGTTTTATCATATACTGTAATATTTCCCACCGGTTTTTCATAAATTTTTTTGGAAATTTCAAAAAAGCAGTTGCAAAACAAAAAAAATATGATACAATATATCATGTCCAATAAATTCATTAGGAGGTACCGAAAATGGCATTCAAGATTACCGATGATTGCGTAGCTTGCGGCGCATGCGTTGAGGCTTGCCCTATGGACGCAATTGCTGAAGGCGACGGCAAGTATGATATCGACGCAGACAAGTGCATTTCTTGCGGTGCTTGCGCTGAGGCATGCCCGGTTGGCGCTCCCCAGGAAGCATAATACATCCTTGCAACCAAAGAGCGAAGCGGGCGGCATTTCACCGTCAGGCTTCGCTCTTGCACTTTTCAACGAAAGGAACACAACCTTTTGATATGACCGATCTTCCAATACAAAGCAAGGACGTTCTTCTCGGGCCCGACGAACGCATCGACAAAGTCAACCTCGACATCCGTTTGATCCAAAACAAAAACGGGCTCACCTTTGGAACCGACGCCTATCTGCTTTCTGCCTTTGTGCGCCCCTCGGCGCGCGCCCGCGCGGTGGATCTGGGCAGCGGCACGGGAATCATCTCCCTGCTCCTTCTTGCCTCCGCGAAGGTAAAAACCGTTACGGCAGTAGAGGTACAGGAGTCCTTTGCCGATCTGATCGCGCGCAATGCCGCCATCAACGGTTTTTCGGAGCGCCTCTTCCCCTTGCGGGCAGACGTGCGCGAATTGACCCCTGCAACACTTGGATTTGAAGCCGATCTTGTGATATCAAATCCCCCTTATATGCGGTGCGACACGGGAAGAAGAAATCAACACGACGAAAAATATATCGCCCGGCACGAAGTCATGGGCGGGATCTTGGACTTTTGCCTTGCCGCCGGCAGGCTTTTGAAGCACGGTGGGCGCTTTGCCTGCGTGTTCCGTCCCGACCGACTTTCCGAGCTGTTTTATGCGATGCGTTCGGCATCGCTCGAGCCAAAGCGCATGACCTTTGTGCACGCAGACGAAGAAAGCGAGCCCTCCGCGGTCCTCATCGAGGCAGTTAAGGGCGGCGCCCCCTCCCTGCGTGTATCGCCCCCGCTCCTTCTTTACCAAAAGCGAGGCGAGGGAGACAACGCGCGGATCCTTACTCCCACCGCACAAAGGATCTATGACGAATGTAAATTTCCTTATAAAGCAGAAAACAATTTCAATTGAAATATACGATACAAAGGAGAAAACGATTATGAAGAAGAATTCCGTAGCAAAATGGGTCATCCTTTCCACCGCAGTGACCGCCGTTGCCGCGTTTGCCGCAGGCGTTGCGTATGAGCTTCACGCAATCAAAAAGCTGACCGTTGATATCGATAAGGATGAGGATCCCGCTCTTCCCGCCGACGAAGAGACGGAGGTTACCGAAGAGGAAGCAGTCAAGGAAGCGGTAGAAGAGGCGATTGAGGAAGTCACCCAAGATGCCACTGCCCGGGAAGCAGAAGAAGCCACCGAAGCATAATTTATAAAAAGGAAAAAGGGGCTGAATCATTCAGATGCAAACGCGCTAAATGAGACAGCTCCTTTGATACGTTTATGGAACATATCAAACGAATTTTAAGCTATACACGACGCGCCCTCGACGACTATGAAATGATAAGACCGGGAGATAAGATCGCCGTTGGCGTTTCTGCCGGAAAGGATTCCTTAACGCTTTTGTGCGCGATGGCAGAGCTGCGCCGCTTTTACCCCATCCCCTTCGAGCTTTATGCCGTAACGGTGGACATGGGATTTTCCGAGCCGATGGACTTTTCCCCGATACAAGCGCTGTGCGACGAATTGGGCGTTCCCTATCACGTTACTAAAACCGAGATCGCAAAAATCATTTTTGACGTGCGAAAGGAGCCCTCTCCCTGCTCTCTGTGCGCAAAAATGCGCCGCGGAGCTCTGCACCGTGCCGCAAAGGAGCTGGGATGCAACGTCGTCGCCCTCGGACATCACTTCGACGACGCAGTGGAGACCTTTATGCTCAACCTCTTTTTTGAGGGGCGCATCGGGTGCTTTTCCCCCGTGACTTATCTTTCGCGCATGGACCTTCGAATGATCCGCCCCATGATCTACCTGCCCGAAAAGGACGTGCGCTATTTTTCCTCGCGCACCTCGCTCCCCGTGATCAAATCCCCCTGTCCTGCCGACGGAAACACGCAAAGGGAGGAAATGAAGCAGCTTCTTTCACGTCTTGACCGCGAGCATAACGGACTGCGCTACCGCATTTTCGGTGCGATGCAGCGCGGCGAGATCGACGGCTTTAAGCCCGTGGGCGGCATGCAAGGCATCAAAGCATACCGCGAGGAAGAGACAACCGAAAAAACAAATGAAGAATAAAAAGGAGGAAGCATGGATTTTTTACCGATCTGCCGCGCCGATATGATCGCGCGAGGCTGGGACCGCCCCGATTTCGTTTACGTTACGGGAGATGCATACGTTGACCATCCCTCCTTTGGCGTTTCCATCATTTCCCGCGTGCTGGAGGCGGCGGGATACCGTGTCGCCATTCTTTCCCAGCCCGATTACAAAAGCTGTCACGCCTTTCGCGAGTACGGGCGTCCCCGCCTTGGCTTTCTTGTCACCTCGGGAAACATCGACAGCATGGTGGCACACTACACAGCCGCCAAAAAAAGGCGCAGCTTTGACTATTACTCTCCCGGAGGGGAGATGGGCAAGCGCCCCGACCGCGCCGTGATCGTCTACTCCAACCGCATCCGCGAGGCGTACGGCGACGTTCCCATTATTTTGGGGGGACTGGAAGCCTCGCTTCGCCGCTTTGCCCACTACGATTACTGGGACGACAAGGTGCGCCGCTCGATCCTCATCGACAGCACCGCCGACCTTCTGACCTACGGGATGGGAGAGCGGATCCTTGTGCGCATTGCCGAGCTTCTTGACCGCGGCGTGCCCGTCAAAAAGATCCGCGACGTCAGGGGAACCGTTTACGTCGCGCGCCCCGACGATCGCGTTCATTTTCCCGTGGCGGCGACCTTCGACTACAACGAGCTGAAAACCGACAAGAAAAAATACGCCGAGGCGTTCGGCGTACAGTATAAAAACCAGGATGCCGTCAGCGGACAAGCCATTTGCGAGCGCTACGACGAAAAGCTCCTCGTGCAAAATCCCCCCTCCCCGCCCTTGGAGCGGGAAGAGCTGGACCGCGTTTACGCCCTTCCTTACGTAAGAAATTTCCACCCCGTCTATCGAGCGGCGGGCGGTGTTCCCGGCATTGAGGAGGTCAAATTCTCCTTGACGCACAACCGCGGCTGCTTTGGCGGCTGTAACTTCTGCGCGCTCGCCTTTCACCAAGGGCGCACCGTGCGCTCCCGAAGCATTCAGAGTGTGGTAGAGGAGGCAAGAAAGATCACCTCCCTTCCCGACTTTAAGGGCTACATCCACGACGTAGGGGGACCTACGGCAAACTTCCGCTACCCTGCCTGCAAAAAGCAACTGAGCGACGGCGTTTGCGCGTCGCGAAAATGCCTCGCCCCCAAGCCCTGCCCCAATCTTGAGGTAGATCATACGGAATATATGAAGCTGATCGAAGAGATCGAAGCGCTCCCACGCGTCAAAAAGGTCTTTATCCGAAGCGGAATTCGCTTTGACTACCTGATGCAGGATAAAAACGACGCCTTCTTTTACAAGCTCGTTCGCGACAACGTCAGCGGACAGCTCAAGGTCGCGCCCGAGCATTGCTCGCAGGCGGTGCTCTCATGTATGGGAAAACCATCCTTTGACGTATACGAGGGCTTTCGCAAAAAGTTTTTTGCCGTTACGAAGGAGCTTGGCAAAGAGCAATACCTCGTTCCCTATCTCATGTCAAGCCACCCCGGATCTACGGTCAAGGACGCCATTGAGCTTGCCGTTTGCCTCAAAAGGAACGGCTACGCCCCCGAGCAGGTGCAGGACTTCTACCCCACCCCGGGCACTGCCTCCACCGTCATGTACTACACGGGGATCCACCCCTTAACAGGAAAGTCCGTCTACGTTGCGACCGATTATCACGAAAAGCAGCTTCAGCGCGCCCTGTTGCAGTACAACCGACCGCAAAACGCCGACCTTGTCAGGGAGGCACTCACGCGCGAGGGCAGAGAGGATCTGATCGGCTATGCACCCGAATGTCTTGTGCGCCCCAAGTCTTACCTCCATCAAAAGAGCGCCCGTGGAGAGACCTCCCAAAAGCGCGCCACCGCGCAAACAAGAGATAGGCGTAACAACGGACAAAAGCATAGCGCGCCCCCAAAAAACGGACACGCCTCCGCGCACTACAAAAAGAGTGCGGACGGGCGGGAGGTAAGAGGCAGTAAAAAAGCATCCACTCCTGCACGCGCGCAAAAAAAGAAGAAAAATAATTAACCGAATGAAAAAAGAGAACCTACCAAGTGGTTGGTCCTCTTTTTTTATTTAATCACCGTAACACTTTATTTTACACTTAAGAGTTTCCATTGTACCCTTGAAGCGCCTTGCGATATCTCAAAATTTTTTTGAAGGTAATAAACGGGCCGATATAAACACAAAAAAACGCCCATACCATCAGCTTTAAAGTCCCGGAAATAACAGCAAACAGGCATCCCTTATTTTCAGTATGCGAGGAAACTTTATAGGTATTCCCGTATTCATGCGTCACCTGTATATGTGTCTCTTCAATATTTTCTCCCACCCGATATCCTGCACCGGCTGCCTTTGAAATACTCTTGATCATTTTCGGGAAATATATGATCAGCGTTGCATAGCCCCATCCCGTTAAAAGAATGATTGGAGGAATGATTGTGTAAGCAAAAAAGAGCGGAACTTCTAACGATGCTGCATTAAATAAAACACCAAAAATGACTGCAAGTGCCAAAAGTGAAAAAACAGCATACAAAATACCAACCTTTTTTACCCAGCGCTTCACCTTGTAATAATCACCAAGATCGTTGATGGGTTCTATAGCAGAGCTCGTTTTTAAAAAATCTTTAATTAAATGCCTTATACTCTCTATAAGATCCTTCATTTTTACCTCCTAAAAAATTCAATTTATCAATCTATCTTTTTCTTTATTTACCAACCATACAAATATTGCCACAAGGAAAATAGGAGGAAACAAAAATCCCAAAAACATCCAGGGAGCGCATCCGGATTCTTTAGCCTTATCCCCGCCATTCAGGGAATCGTCAGGTTCGATCATTACATGCTCCACACCATCCTTTTCATATACGTATCCAATCGTCATTTTGTCACCTTTTTTTGAAACGGTTGCAATAATCGGACGTACGGGATATGTAATCGGACCGCGGGTAACATGCACAGTATGTCTGTTTAATCTATGATCGGACAGGTTAAAATTCAAATCGTTAAAATATTGTAAATGAAGCCGAAATCCATATTGCTTTGCGATGCTGGTAACATCATTTTTGTTATAATAATGAATCGTTTGATTGGGTTTTAAAAAAAACAATTGCAAAGCCTTTACACCCGCGCCCGTATGACCATCGATAAACAAATATTCATCCGTGACATAATCTCGCGCTACAGTTCTCTGTGTCTCTGTACCCTTAAAGGTTGACGTTCCCACACCCGTGGAATTGCACTCCATATATGCCCAAAACAAGTTCGGAGCATTGCCCACAGAAATCGCATTTGAAGTAACATTTTCCAACAAAGCTAACAAACGTTTTCTCTTTTTGTCCGACTCTTTTTTTCGATTGGCTTTGATAAATTCCCGTAACTGACTTATAATTTGAGTTTTTTCCATTGTTACACCATACCGTAAACAAAAAATAAAAATTACACTGTTGAATCTTCTACAACCGTTACCACGTCGGATCTCCTGCAATCGTCACTACCGGAATTCCATCATGACAGCTGTCACAGTAAAACATACGGTATATACCGTCTATAATCTTTTCGCTGTTTCTTTCATTGGCGTTTGAGGGTCTTGGTCCGCTGACCGTGCAGGACGGTGTATTTCCACATACTATACATTCTTTTCCTGCATAAGGAGATTCTTTTTCATCACAGGAAATACAGCAAACCAACAAAAGCAATACAAATATTGAAAAGGCAAGAACCTTTAACACATCATAAGCCCGCTTTTTCATCTTATCCTCTGCCTCTTTCAAACTTAATCAATGTTTCTGCCTGATATGTAAGCATCCCTGCATCTCCGGCAACAATTAGAGCAGCTGTATCCTTATTGGCAGATACCGACACACGCTCTCCGTTTTCAAATTCAAACAAAACCCTTGAGCCAAGCTCGGGCTTTTTTTTAAAAAAATCCTCTTTCCCAACACACTTAGCATACACCGTTTGCACGGGTGCCATGGCAATTTTTTTCTTGGCAGAACGAGTTGCCAAAAATCCTGCTGTAAAGATAATTAAAAAAACAATAGCAAACGTTCCCATAATGAGCGAAAAAAACTTCTCGTCCTCCAAAAAATCCATAATTGACATAAAATAAGCCTCCTTAAATTGTTTTTTCATATTATAGCACATTTGTATTCATTTGTCAACATATGTATTCAATAATTTGTGAAAAAGATTATATAATGTTGAAAAAGGGGGGATCGTGTGTTAGATTCTATCATTGTCGGAAAAACAATTCAGGAATGCCGAGAAAAGAAAAAGCTTTCACAAGAGGTGGTCAGCGGTCTTGCCGACATCGGCAGAACACATTTAAGCGCTATTGAACGCGGCACCCGTAAGCCTACCTTAGAAACGTTTTTTAAAATCGCGGCGGCGCTGGATATTGCCCCCAGCGAATTGATGAAGCAGATCGAAGAAAAATTGAAATAAAGCCAAGGAAGGCAGAGCCGCAGCTCTGCCTTCCTTGGCTTTATTTCGCCTCAAACCAGTTATTCCCTTGGTGAATATCCACGTCCAGGGGCACGGAATAGGAAACGGCGTTTTCCATCTCCTCGCGCAAGATCTTCTCTGCTTCATCGGCGTCGCGGCGGTGCGCCTCGATCAATAATTCGTCGTGCACTTGAAGGATCAGGCGCGCGTCAAGGCCGCTCCTCTGCAAACGCTCGTGTACGCGGATCATCGCCAGCTTGATGATGTCGGCGGCAGTTCCTTGAATGGGGCTGTTCATTGCCACGCGCTCACCAAACTTCTGTTGCATCTTGTTTGTCCCCGCAAGCTCGGGAATATAGCGGCGGCGACCGAACAGAGTGGTCACGTACCCCTTTTCATATCCCCCCGCAATGGTGCGTTTGAAATAGGCGTCGATCCCGGGGAAGCCCGCAAGATACTGGTCGATATATGCCTGCGCCTCCGCACGGGAGACACCAATGTCGTCGGACAGCGAAAACGCGCCGATGCCGTACATAATTCCAAAGTTGACCGCCTTTGCCTTTTTGCGCATTTCGGGCGTGACGGCACTCTCCTCCACGCCAAAGACGGTGGCGGCGGTGGAGGCGTGGATATCCGCCCCCTCGCGAAAGGCTTTGATCATATTGGCGTCCTCCGCCACGTGCGCCAATAGCCGCAACTCAATTTGCGAATAGTCGGCATCTATGATCACGTAATTTTCGTTTTCGGGAAGAAAGAAGCGGCGCAGCTCCCGTCCAAGCTCGGTGCGCACGGGAATGTTTTGCAAATTCGGCTCGGTGGAGGAAAGCCTGCCCGTTGCCGTTCCCGTTTGCTTAAAGTTGGTATGCACGCGGCCGTTTTCGTCGGCGACCTTGAGTAGCCCGTCAACGTAGGTGCTTTTGAGCTTTGTCACCTGTCTGTAGTCCAAAATATCCTCGATGATGGGATGATAGGGCTTGAGCTTTTCCAGGATCTCGGCATTGGTCGAATATCCCGTTTTGGTCTTTTTTGCGTGCGGAAGTCCCAACGTATCGAAAAGAATATCTCCAAGCTGCTTGGGGGAATTGATGTTAAATTCCCGACCCGCATGGAAGTAGATCTGCCCCTCCAGCGCCGATGCGACCTTGGTAAGCTCTTCACCGTAGCGCGCAATGCCCTCGCGGTCAATGCGAAATCCCGCAGTCTCCATGGAAGCCAGCACCAGGGCAAGCGGCATCTCGATGGTCCCCAAAAGCTCGCTTTGTCCATCCTCCTCCAATTTTCCCAAAAGCACCTCGTAAAGGCGCAAAAAGTAAGAAACACGGGGATTTTTTTCCGCATAGATCTCCCCAAGGTAATCGGAGACCAGCGTGGAAAGCTCAAAATTGCTTTTTGCGGAGTTGGTAAGGTATGCCCCCAGCATTAAATCAAAGAAGGTAAGGTGCGAAAATGCCTCGCCGCCCGTCTGCTTATACAGCGCTTTGACGTCGTAAACGATCACGGTCTTCCCGTCAAGCATCCGGGCAAGCGCCGCCGCTTGCAGCTCTGCTTCATATACCCGATCCCCAACAAGAAGGCTCCATTTCCCGTCCGCGCCGTCCAGGGCAACGGTATTCACCCCCGCAAGCGCCTCCTTCAGTTCTTCACTCGATGCGTGCGTTACCTCGGCAACGACCGCTGTGGGAGCATCCTCCGCCGCGTCCAAGCCAAACCGCTTGATAAAAGCAGAAAACTCCAGGCGTAAGAACAGCGCGCGGAGCGCCGCCCTTTCAATGCCCCCGTTTGCAAGCCCGTCAAGCTTTACGCCAAGAGGCACCTCGCAGCAGATTTTTGCCAGAGTACGGGAAAGATAGGCACTCTCACGTCCGCTTTCCAGCTTTGCACGCACGGAGGTCGTATGCTTTGCCGTAGGCAGAGCCTCGTATACGCCGTCAAGGCTTCCGTACTCGGAGATGAGCTTGAGTGCTGTCTTTTCCCCGATCCCCGGTACCCCGGGAATATTGTCCGAGGAATCCCCCATCAGCGCCTTTACGTCAACGAAGGAGGAGGAAGGCACACCGTATTTTTCAAAGAATTTCGCCTCGTCCATATCCACGGTCTCGGTATTCGTGGCAAGAAGCACGTGCACGCCCTTTGAGATCAATTGAAGCGCGTCGCGGTCTCCCGTCAGAAGATACGCTTCCGTCTCACTCTGTGCCGCCATTGCGGCAAGCGTGCCGAGAATATCGTCTGCCTCGTACCCCTCCAAAGAAAGCACGTGGTAGCCCATGGCAGACAAGAGCTCCTTCGCCACGGGGAACTGCAATGCCAGCTCCTCGGGCATGGGGCGCCGCCCCGCCTTGTATGCGTCGTACATCTTGTGGCGGAAGGTGGGAGATTTGAGGTCAAATGCCACGGCAACGTAATCGGGCGAGAGCGCCTCCGCCTGACGGGTGATCATATTTACAAATCCGAACAGAGCGTTGGTGGGAAAGCCGTCCTTGGTAGAGAGCGGACGCACCCCGTAAAACGCACGGTTGAGTACACTGTTTCCATCGATCGCAAGCAGCTTTTTCTTCATAAAAGACCTCCCGTTAAATAAAAAGGGAGAAGCGCCCTAAGATGCTTCTCCCATCGCTACCACAAATTGTAGCATAGTTTTTGTTTTTTGTCAATATTTTATTCACTCGATCACGGTCGTTCCGTAATCGTAGAGATCTGCGTAGTGCTCATTTCCTTCCGCATCGATGTATTCGATATAAAACAAAGCCCCCTCTTCGATCCCAATCACAACGTATGTGTTATCGTCGGTATATACGTATGCACCGCTGAGCGTGTCGTAGACAAAATCCGTCGCGCTGAGTTCCTCAAGTATATTTATGTACTCGTTCTTCTCTACTCCGGCGTTATTGACGGTTTCATAAAATTCTTCGTAATCGCCGTCCTCGGTATATACACTGTAATAGCACTCATTGCCGTTAAAATAATAGGTAACCCCGCTCAGGTTCCCCTCTGCGTCAAAAATGCAAACGTCCATCGTATAATTGTTAAAATTCGCAGGATCGATCGCCGCACGGAATTCTTCTTCCGAAAGAGTAGGCACCTCTACAGAGACCTCTCCCCACTTGGAAAACGTATACTCAAGTTTACACTCTACGCCTATAAGCTCCATTTGATAGGTTACACTTCTGATTTTACCTTCGGTGACAACAAACGTCACGTCCGAAAGCTCCAGCTCTATGCCTTCATCCGTAATAGAGAGCGATTTTGCATAGTACGTACCATCTCCGAGATGATTGAAGTCGTTGTAATTGAGTGAGAAATCAAATGATAATGTATGGCTCTCACTGTCCGAATAATAACTGCCCTCTTCAGATACCAGTTCTGCAAACTCACCGTCGATCTTTACTACCGTGGTCGAAACGCCGGTATCGCCGATTGTAGACTTCTCTTCAACAATAACGTTATCGAACACAAATATTTCCGCCCACTCTTCCTCGCTCATTTTTTCGGGCAGGGCGGGGATCGACTCATTTTTGGTGTTCTGGCATACCGTACACACATACCTCATTTCGCCCTCAACACCGGACAAAGCCTCCTTGGTGACGGTGCCTTCATCCCATACGTGATCTGAAGAATCAAGCTTTTCGGAACAATCTTTTCCGGTGCATGCGTGCCAGTGCATTGTTGAATTGGAGATCCACTCCTCAATCGCTACATGCTCGTGAGGGGGAGCCGCGATCACTTCGGTTTTGGTTTTCCCGCAAACGCTGCACGTGTAGACCCGCGAACCGTCTTTGCCGTCCTTGGGTTCGGTTACAACAGGCTTGCCGAAGCTGTGCGCCTCCTCTGAAGTCTTCTCGTCACATCCGTCGTTTTTACAGGTTTTCCAGTGATTCGCCTCATCAAAGCTCCACTGGTCGCCATATTCATGTGATTCGCGCTTTTCAGATGAATCACATGCCGCTACAAACGCAACACACACGATCATCAATAGAATGAAAAGAATTTTCCTTGCCGACTTGTTGATTTTTGTTTTTTTCATTTTTCCTTCAACCTTTCTTTTTGTGGTAACTATATTTTAGCATAGAAACAACAAAATGTCAAGCAAATAACGATTGCAAAACGTCAAGCAACGCTTTCATAGAGGACAAAAGAAGTGTAAATTCGTAAAATTGAATTTTCTTAAACAAACGAAAGACCGACGCGTTTGCTTTGCAAACGCTCGGCAAATCCTAACCCACCCCAGCCAAAAAGAGGGAGAGCGCGTGCGCTCCCCCTCTTTTTGGCTGGGGTGGCCGGATTCGGACCGACGAATGCCAGAGTCAAAGTCTGGTGCCTTACCGCTTGGCTACACCCCAATGTTTCAATCAACGTTTGTAATTATAGCATACTTTTTTTAACGTGTCAAGGACTTTTTTCTTTTTCTTTGGAAAGGTTTTTCATTTTTTGAAAAAATACTTGACAACACCTCCTCAATATGATAAAATAATTGGGCTGTGATATTTACGGTCAAAAGCGATCAAAAACAGCATTTCTAAAAATATTTCTAAAAAAATTGAATATCCGATGATATCTGCCTGACGGCAGTTCATATACGGAGGGTTATCGAAGTGGTCATAACGAGGCGGTCTTGAAAACCGTTTGCCCTCTGGGCACGTGGGTTCGAATCCCACACCCTCCGCCATAAAAAGCCTTGAAACCTCATATGTTTCAAGGCTTTTCATATAATTTATATCAATAGAACTCTGAGGTGATAATATGAAAAATAGAATTGCTTTGGTTATCGGAAACTCTAATTATACTTATGCTGGTCCATTAATTAATCCGCAGAATGATGCGAATGATATTGAAAGCGTTTTAAGTCGTCTTAATTTTGATGTAACAAAGGTAATTGATACCAGCTTAAACGATCTTCAGCAAGCAATCAATACTTTTTTGCAAAATTTAGATGAATACGCTGTGGGATTGTTGTTCTACTCAGGGCATGGAATGCAAATTGATGGGAAAAACTATATTGTTCCAACTGATTTGAAAATAAGCGATAAGGGAAGAACTCAAGTTTCTTGTTATTGTTTTAATTCTTTTTTGGATGGGGTTTCCTCATATAAAGGAAAAACAATTATTTGCATTTTGGATGCATGTCGTAGCAATCCTTTTGCAACGAATAGAGGCTTTGCTACAGGTTTTGCTCCTTTTAGTAATCCACCTAAAGGAACAATAATTGCTTATTCTACAAGCGCAGATTGCGATGCCTATGATGGATTAGGTAGTAATGGTCTTTATACTCAAGTGCTGAAGGATTCCATGCTAATTCCTAATCTCAAAATTGAAGAAATGTTCAAGTCTGTTCGAAATAAAGTATCTGAGATTTCAACCACTCAATATGGCGAAGAACAACTTTCTTGGGAGTATTCCTCTTTAGTGGGTGACTTTTATTTTTCTGTTACACCTCAGCCGGTCAACACGAATGTTTCTGACGAAGAGCTCCATCGATTTATTTGCGACCGCCAGAAACACTATGAAGACGCCACTGATGACATATATGATATTGAATGTATGCCTTATGTCGATGCGTATAAAAAATATCAAATTCCTATTATAAAGGCACTGCGTGCATATTCACGATTAGATTATCAAGAAAAAGGATTTCAATTTTCCGATGCAACAATTGATGAACTAAACATTAAGTATTTATCTTCATGGGGATTTAAGCAAATAAACGGCAGATGGTATTATAAAGATCATTATGTCGAAATGGGAGATTTACTTCCTTTGCCTGCTGAATTACAACCACAAAAACCTCTTAAAAATCAAGGATTGGAAATAGAGGTATCACTTAGATCAGAGTGCGAAAATGGGAAATTAAGATTTCAAGCCACTTCTAATATTCCAGATGAAACACCCATTATATTTACTCTGAGAGGAAGAAAATATGCAGGTCAAAGCAAAGCCACTAAAACTGATGGTTTGCTAATAAGTGATTGGTTTAGCGATAAAGGAAATGCCATCAAAGATGGTTTTTATACGGTAGAGATGTCTTGCCCAATCGATAGAGTACTTCCCGATAATGTAAAAAAGATTTTTGGAGAACGTAACCGAAATATTTATGGTAAGTGTGTGAAATTCGACCCCATTGGAGGAAATACAATACACTTTTCTTGCGGCTTATTAGTTAAAAACCAGAAGGTTCAAATAATCGATATGCTACAGAAAATATCTGAACTATAAATATAGCTATACCTTCCTAAAAGACACAGCCCCACCGTAATGGTGAGGCTGTGTTTTGCTTTACTCCTTCTCCACAAAGAGCAGGATGGTATTCATATGCCACGTCGACTTATGGACGATCTCGAAGGCGAAGTCATCGACGAGGAAGTCTACAAGTGCGCTCTTGGCTACGATATACTTTCCGCTGATCTGAGCGGCGAATATCCGCTTCTGCCGAATATACGCGAGCACCGTGTCTAGGGCATACCCCATAATATCTGCCGCCTTGTCTGCGGTGAATGAGTCGGGAAAGTATCGGAGGCGCTTCTCAACGTGATCTCTGAACGCATCCTTACACTCGTCCGCAATGGTAACAAAGCATTCAGCTACATTTACGGTATCCATATCTCCATGTCATAAAAGTGCCGCATGCGGCAAAAAAATCAGATGGACTTATGTGTAGGAGAAAAGGATGGCTCGTAAGCACCACCCTTTATAGTTATTTATGTGTTACTCTGCAGCCTTGAAGTTGTAAATGGGCTTGATTCTGCAAATGATCTCTGCCGTAGGCTCGATGTTCTCGACGATCTCGTCCATGCTCTTATAAGCCATAGGCGACTCGTCAAGAGTATCGGGAACGACGCAGGTGGAATAAATGCCCGCCATCTCTGCCTCGTACTCTGCCATGGTAAGACGCTCGAAAGCAGCGGAACGGGACATAAGCCTACCGGCACCGTGAGGTGCGGAGAAGTTCCAATCCTCGTTTCCCTTGCCAATACAAATGAGCGAGCCGTC
>JAZNEQ010000126.1:0-17987 GCA_045588715.1 Eubacteriales bacterium
TAACCAAACGGGATTCGAACCAATGAGGTTTTGAGAGGCAAACGATTGGATTAACTGCGTCAAAAAGACTCGCAATATCTTATATTGCTTCGCCTTTTTTCCTTGTTTCTCCGAACCGTTTGCTCTCTCAAAACTGCTTCGCACCTCTCGGTGAATCAATTTTTGATGAATTTTTGTGGGGCGAGGCGCAGGGAAGTGTGGACTTTTGGGTCCGAGCCACGCAAAAAGGCGCGGAAATTGATCGTCGAGAGGCTCATTGGTTCGAATCCCGTTTGGTTAGGAAAATCGAATGCACTCCCAAAAAGGAGGAATACGTGTATGAGCCTTTTGGAGCAATTAAGATCGGAAATGCAAAATACACCTGTTTCGGGCGTTTTTTGTCCCGCCTATTTCAAGGTCAAGGGGTACCGTGCGGGAAAGCGCACGACCCCCGCGGGGCGACGCGCCGACGGGATCAAGGCGCTCTTCGGACTGCCAACCCCCTATATCTATCAAAACGATCTGATCGTGGGAAGCACCCGTCCGCTCTTTACCTCTGTCCCGAACGAGGAGTTGGCGGCGGCAATGGAGGAGGTAGCGACCAACTATCCCGAACGGCGGTTTTCCACCAATTTTGATCACTTTGCCCCCGATTACGAAACGGTGCTGGCGATTGGGATCGGCGGACTTCTGGATAAGATCGCAGATTCCGAGCGGCTGCACGCCAACGATGCGAGCGCTCTTGAAATGCTTGACGCGATGCGTGTCACGCTCCATGCTCTTCGCGACCTTCTTTACGCCTATGCCGCGCACGCAGAGGCGCTGCTTGGCAAGGAGGGCTACGACGATGCGCGCCTCTTGGCGATCAAGGAGCGTTGCGCGCGCGTTGCCACCAAACCTCCCACGACCTTTGCCGAGGGATTACAGCTTGTGTGGATGATCCATACCTGCTTTTTGTACGAGGGCAGATACGCAATGGCACTGGGCAGACTTGATCGGTATCTTTATTCCCTCTACCAAAAGGATCTGGCGGCGGGGCACATCACACGCGAGGATGCACGGGAGCTTTTTGAAAACGCACTGCTTAAAATTTGCGAAAAACGCTTTTACCGTCGCGGCGACGACGTGGTCAATATTTGTATCGGCGGCGTGGATCGCGAGGGCAATTGTGCGGTCAACGATCTAAGTCTTGCCTTGGTGCACGCGGTCAAAAACATCCGGATGCCGGGCCCCAATCTTTCGGCGCGCATCACCCCCGACACCCCCGACGAATTTTTGGACGAATGCCTGAAGTCCATCGGTACGGGTCTTGGGTATCCCGCACTGATGAACGACGAGGTCAATATGGCGGCACTCCGCCGATACGGATACGCCGAGGAGGACGTGCGCAACTACTGTATGGTAGGATGCATCGAAAACTTTATTACGGGAATGCAACCGCCGTGGAGTGACGACCGCTTTGATACCCAGCGATACTTTGAATATTTGATGCGCGGCGGTGAAAGCTACGACGGGCATCGCAGCGCGATCTGCCCGCCCTCCTTGCGATCGATTTCTTCTATGGAGTGCTTTATGAAGCATTTGGAGGAGCAGATCGAGGAGGGGGTCAAGGAATACGTCGAGGCGTTTTACGGGAGAAATATCATCAAGGATCCCGAAAATTATACCTCGCCCTTCCTTTCCTGCTTCTGCCGCGATTGCATTGAAAAAGGGAAGGACGTCAATATGGGTGGCGCAAAATATCCCTCGGTGCACGGTGCGGGGGTGATGGGGGTGGGAACGCTTTCCGATGCGCTCTCTGCCATCGAACGGGTGGTCTTTTGCGACAAGGCTGCAACGCTTGAGGAGGTTGCCGCGGCAATGAAAGCTGATTTCGAGGGATACGAGGCATTACACGAGAAGCTTCTCGCAGCTCCCAAATATGGCAACAACGACGATTTTGCAGATAAATACGCCGTGTGGTTTACTTCGTTTTTGGCAGAGTGCTTTGACAAATACCGCACGCCCGACGGCGGCGGAATTTATGTGGCAATGGCGACCAATACCGCCAACATCGGCGCGGGGCACCATACGGGTGCAACCCCCGACGGGCGTCTTGCCGGCGTTCCGCTTTCCGATGCGGCGTCTCCCACCTACGGGCGCGACGTCAAGGGGGCGACCTCCACGATCCTCAGCGTATCAAAGCCCGACTATACTCGCAGTGCTTGCGGAACCGTGGTCAACCAAAAGTATTCGCCTACCATGTTCACGGACGATGAAAAACGCAAAAAGCTCCTCTCTCTCATCCGCGTGTATTTTTCAAGGGGCGGACAGGAGATCCAGATCAACGCGACCTCACCCGACGTTTTGCGCGACGCCATGGAGCACCCCGAAGGGTACGGGTCGCTTGTGGTCAGGGTATCGGGCTTTTCGGCATACTACGTAACGCTGGACAGAGCGGTGCAGGAGGACATTCTCCTACGCACGCAGCAGGGGTGACGGGGTATGATCCTCAACGTATCGAATATACAGCATTTTTCGGTAGGGGACGGCCCCGGAATACGCACCACGGTCTTTTTAAAGGGGTGCAATCTTCGTTGTCCCTGGTGCCACAACCCCGAAACGATCTCGCGTGAGGCGCAGGAGCTCCTGTTCAATGCCACGGGCAAACGCGTGCTTTACGGAAAGGCGATGACGCTTGACGAGGTGATGCGGGAGGTTATGGAGGATGCGGACTTTTACCGCGAGAGCGGAGGCGGCGTTACGGCGAGCGGCGGCGAGCCGCTTTTGCAAAGCGAGGGCGTTGCGGCGTTGTTCGCGCGCTTGAAGGAGCTGGGGATCTCTACGCTCGTTGACACCGCGGGATGCGTTCCGTGGGAATGCTTTGAGCGTGTGATTGACGTTACCGACGTTTTTTACTTCGACGTAAAAACGGGGAATGAGAGCGCTTATCAAAGCGTGATCGGAGCTGACGGTGCACGGGTGTTTGAAAATTTGAGGCGATTGATCGCGAGTGGTGCCGACGTGCACGCGCGCATTCCGCTCATTCCGAATTTCAACACGTTACGTGCGTCTTGCGATGAGATATGTCAAAGGCTTTTGTGGGCAGGCGTCGGACGGGTGGATCTGTTGCCATTTCACCGTATGGGGAGCGCGAAGTACGAGGCTTTGGGGTTGGAATACCCCTATCGGGATACCACCCCCCAACCGTCGGAGGAGATCGCACGGATCGCCGAAAACTATAAAAAATATTTTACTGTAACAACAGAAAAATAAAAAACAAAAAGAGAGGTTTATGATGAAAGCAAAAGCAGCGGTATTCATGGGCGCGAACGTGCCCTTTGAGGTCAGAGAGTTTGAAGTGACCAAAACTCCCGCGGGATACGGCAGAAGCGAGCTGGTTGCCAGCGGTATCTGCGGTACGGACGTGCATTTTCACAAGGGAAAGCTTGCGGTCGGCGCTCCCACGGTCATCGGTCACGAATTTGTGGGAAAGCTTGTCGACTGTGATGCCGACGAAGCGGCAAAATACGGACTGAAGGTTGGCGACAACGTGGTTGCGGACATCGCCGTTCCCTGCGGAGAGTGCTTGCTTTGCAAGAGCGGTGACGACGCAAACTGCGTGAATATGAAGGTGACCAACGGCGGTAGCATTGAAGAAGCTCCCTATTTGTGGGGCGGCTACGTCGAGCAGAATTACACCCCCCTTACCAATCTTGTAAAGATCCCCGAGGAATTAGACCCCGCGATGGTCGCGGTGTTTGCCTGCCCCGGACCTACCGCCATTCACGCCTTTCGCTTAGGCGAGCTTGCCGGCGTGAAGATCGACGAAAACACCGTTGCCGTGGTACAGGGCTTGGGTCCCGTCGGTTGCTTTGCCGCCATCTATCTGAAAGCGTTGGGTGTTAAAAAGCTGTACGCGATCACCGCGGGCAACAACGAAAAGAGAGAAGCGCTTGCAAAGAAGCTGGGCGTAGACGAGATTCTCAATCTCACGCGTGATGGCGTTGATGCCATCACCGCAAGGCTTCAAGCGGAAAACGGCGGTCTTGGCGTGGACCTTTGCTTTGAGGCATCGGGCGCTCCCGCGGCAGTTGTGCAGGGCATGAATATTCTCCGCAACCGCGGTGTGTATCTCATCCCCGGTCAGTACAGCAACAGCGGCGGTATTGAGATCCAGCCCCAGCTGATTACCTTTAAGGCGCTCCGCATGATCGGCTCCTCCCAGTATTCTATGACGGATGTTAGGGCTTATCTTGATTTTTTGTGCGCACATCCCGAGCTCCATAAGGGGATCGCGGCGCTTGCAAGCCGTTATACGATCGACGACGTAAACCTTGCCTTTGACGATGCAAAGTCGGGCAACAACGTCAAAACTCTGCTGGTAAAATAACAGAGAAGGTGAAACGGTATGAAAAGTGTAGACGTGATCATTTTCGGCGGACAAAGCAATATGCAAGGGCAGTCCGACTGCCTCTCTGAATGTGAGGAAGTAAAACGAGCGTGCGAATATAAATATCTTTCAAATGCACTGGTTCCCTTGAAAAATCCCGTGGGCGAGGATATTCGCAGCGACGGGACGGCGGGCTTCGCTTATGCCGGCTCTCCCACGCCCCCCTTGGTAGATTGGCTGGCGCTTCACGTCACGGGAAGCGCCTGCTACGGGCATACCAATCTTGTCCCCGCCTTTTGCCGTGCTTATATTAGGGCGGCGGATACCGACGTCGTTGCGGCGCACGTCGCAAAGGGAAGCACAAAGATCGAGCAATGGCTTCCCGGTACAAAGGGATATGAGGTGCTTGTCAAGAAGGGAAGCGGTGCCATCCAAAAGGCGCGCGAGGAGTACGACGTTAAAAACGTGTACTTCGTATGGCTTCAGGGCGAGAGCGATGCCGTTGCTGCAAACTCGGGGGCGTACTACAAGGAAAAGCTGCACGAGCTGGCGGATGCATTGCGCCGTGACGTTGGGATCATGAGGTTTGGGATCATCCGCGTGGGCAGATTTACAAACGATGACCGCGATCTTGAAATTATCAACGCGCAGGACGAAATTTGCCGCGAGGACGACTTCTTTTTCATGCTGACCGATATTGCGACAACCCTCAACGGGGACGCACGCTATATGCATCCCGGCGTTAAGGGGCACTACAGTGCCGCAGGCTTGGAGCGGCTTGGGAGCGTTGCGGGAGAGGCGCTTGCGGGGGCAAGAGAATAAATAAGACACGGGCATTCCGCCAACTGCGACGGAATGCCCATGTTTTATCGGTAGCGTGTGTTAAATTTTTAATTTAGTTTGTTGAAGTTTTCCCCTTGACGAAGCCGTTTTTTCGTGATATAATAAGAGGGAAATTTTTATTTTGGAGGAATGAACATGAAAAAACTTCTTTCTTTGGTTTTGGCGGCGGTTCTTCTCTGCACCGCAGTTCTTACGTTCGCAGCCTGCTCTCAAAACGGCGCTGCGATCAACATCAAGACCGGCGGTACGGGCGGTACCTACTACAGCTTTACCAACGCTGCGGCTCCCATGCTGGCAAATAAGACCGGCTACACCTGCACGGTCCTTCCCGCGGGCGGCTCCGTTGACAGCCTTAAGTCCATCGGCATCGGCGACTGCAACATGGCGATCGTACAAAACGATACCATGGTCAATGCCTACAACGGCCTTACCGACAACTTCAAGAGCGGTGCGATCAAGAACTTCTCCGTTTTGGCGCACGTATATCCCGAGGTCGTGCAGATCGTTTGCCACGGCAGAAACGCAGACAAGATCAAGTCTCTCGGTGACCTCAAGGGCTCCGGTCTTAAGGTTTCCATCGGTGACATGGGCTCGGGTGTCGAGGCAAATGCCATCGCTCTGATGGAAAAGTACGGTCTTAGCTTTGAGAAGGCGGCTGACGGCTCATGGAAGTCCGACGATATCCAGATCCAAAACCTCTCGGTTGCAAAGTCTGCCGATGCGGTCAAGGACGATGCGCTTGACGTATTCTTCTTCACCTCCGGCGCTCCCGCAACCTCCATTACCGAGCTTGCCGCGGGCGGCAACGCAAAGAAGGTCTATATGCTCTCTCTTGACGATAAGGTCATGGAGGAGTTTATCAACGAAAACAAGATCGACGGTAAGTACGACGTTTTCGCAAAGCAGAACATTACCCATGCACAGTACGAGTTTATCCCCGAGGGTGAGTCTGTCAAGACCATCGGTGTTACCGCAACCTATATCGTTTCCAACGAGCTGAGCGAGGAGGTCGTTTACAACCTTACCAAGGCGCTTTGGGAAAGCAAGCCCGAGCTCTTGACCGCGCACAGCATTTCCTCCAACATGGACGTTGACCGTGCTTTCAGCACCGTTGGTAACGTTCCCGTGCATCCCGGTGCCGCAAAGTACTACAAGGAATTGGGACAAACGGTAGAGAACATCGCCGAGATCGGTAAATAATTACGCAAAGGAGCTCCCGATTTGGATAATCAAATGATGACCCAAGCGGAGCAGGACGCGCAAAAAATTCTAAAAGAATTGGATGCGGACAGCAAATCCCGCGAGCTGAACGGTTGGCGTTTATACGTCTACCGTTCGCTCCTCGTGGCGTTTGCTGTCTACGTTGTTGTTTCCGCCCTTTTAATGAACGGACAAACGCTGCACACAAAGTTGCCGCTGTTTGTAGGTCTTACTCTTTTTATAGGCTTTCTTAAATTTCCGGCCTGCAAAAAGCACGCCCTGCGTGTCAACTATATCCCGTGGTACGACCTTGTGCTGGCGTTTTTGTCGCTTGCCGTGTATCTTTACTACCCCCTGTTTCAGGGAAAGGTGATCTCCACGGGCGGTATCATCGGCTGGGATTTGATCGTGATCGGTATCATTGGCATTCTGCTTTTGGCAGAGGTCTGCCGCCGCGCGGTAGGGATCCCCTTGCTTGTGGTGGTGGGCGCGTTTGTTGCCTACACGGTCTACGTGCTTTACACGCGTAACCCCTCCACGGTGCCCATGCGACTGATCTGGGATCTGTTTTACAACCTGGACAACGGCGTGTTTGCCTCTCCCATTGCGGTGTGCTCGGGCTTTATCGTTATTTTTATTGTGTTTGGCTCCTTCCTCGAAAAAACGGGGATCGGTACCTTTTTCGTAGATCTTGCCAATTCCATTGCGGGCTCCTCCGCAGGCGGCCCCGCTAAGGTAGCGGTCATTTCCTCGGCACTCGAGGGAATGTACTCCGGCTCCTCCGTGGCAAATACGGTAGGCTCGGGTGCCGTTACCATTCCCACCATGAAGCGCACGGGCTACAAGCCCGAATTTGCCGCGGCGGTCGAGGCGGCGGCATCCACGGGCGGTCAGATCATGCCTCCCATCATGGGTGCGGCGGCGTTTTTGATGGCGGAGATCACGGGGCTTCCGTATGCCACCATCGTCATAGCGGCGATCCTTCCCGCGGTACTGTACTTTGCCGGCATCTTTTTGATGGTGCACTTTGAGGCAAAGCGCTTAGGGCTCAAGGGGCTTCCCAAGGATACACTCCCCAATTTCTTTATGCTGATCTTAAAGAAGGGCTATCTCCTCGTCCCCATCGTGGTGCTGGTGATCTGCATGGATTCCTTTACCCCCGCCATGTCGGCAAGCCATGCCATCCTCTTTGCCATGGCGATCAGCCTTCTTGACGAGAATTTTATCGACAAGCTGATCTCGCGCGACAAAAAGCAGATCCTGACAGCCCTGCGGGGCGTCCTTTTGATGGCAATTCCGCTTGTCTCTTATTTTGTATTGACACTCTTCTTAGAAACGGGTCCCGCGCTCTTTGCGGGCATTGCGGTCGCCGCCGTCTGCTCCGTCTTTTCCAAAAACGCTCCCTTAACTCCCAAAAAGGTATTCGAGGGCTTTGAGGGCGGTGCCAACAGCACCGTCGGCGTGGCGGTTGCCTGCGGTATGGCGGGCATTATTTCGGGATGCGTGGCAACTACGGGGTTAGGTTCTCTCCTCATTGCATGGATCGTGCCGCTCGCGGGCAGTTCGATCCTGTTGGCGCTGTTTTTGACCATGCTTTGCTGCATCGTGCTGGGGATGGGTGTTCCGACCACGGCGAATTACGTCATCATGTCCACCATTACGGCGCCGATCCTGATCAATATGGGCATTCCGCTTCTTGCGGCGCACATGTTTGTGTTCTACTTCGGGATCGTTGCGGATATCACGCCTCCCGTGGCGCTTGCCGCCTATGCGGGATCTGCGATCGCAAAGTCCGATCCGCTCAAAACGGGTATCACCGCAACCAAGCTTGCCATTGCCGCGTTTATCGTGCCTTACATCTTTGCGCTCAATCCCGCAATGCTGATCATCGACACGCCCCCCCTGCAGATCGTTCAGATCGCACTGACCTCTCTCTTCGGCATCTTCGGCATTGCCGCGGGACTTGAGGGATACGTTCTTCGCCCGGCGGGCTGGATCGAGCGGATCGTCCTTTTGGCGGCGGGGCTGATGCTGGTCATTCCCGAAACCGTGACCGATATCATCGGTGTAGTTTTGATCATTTTGGTCATCCTGTACCAAAAGCTTTTTAAAAAGGAAAGAAGTGGAAAAACGGTCTCTGCTACCGATGACAGCGGCGAAGAATAAAGCCGGATATCACAAATAACAGCGCGCCCCCGTCAACCGTGACGGGGGCGCGCTGTTATTCACCGGGGCGTATTACGCTTCGCAGTCGCGCAAAAAGTTTTGGAACATGGTATGCTCGATCGATGTTTCATTTCTCAAGGAGATTTCGGGATGCCACTGTGTGGCATAGATGTGATGCTTTTTCCATTCCAGCGCCTCGGCAACGCCGTCGTCGGTGGAGGCAACGACCGACAGATCGGGTGCGATCCCAAAGACCTCCCACGCGTGGTAGCTGTTGACCGTTGTGCGCTCTTTTCCAAACGTATCGTATACAAAGGAATCCTTTACTACGTTGATCTCATGCGCGTGCGCCGAATCGTTTTCGTGCAGCTTGGAGTCTGCCATGCGGCGCATCCCACCGCCGAAGTATACGTTGAGCGCCTGATGTCCGCCGCAAATGCCGAGGATGGGCTTTCCCGCCTCGTAAAAATGCTTGATCAGTGCCGCGTCAAGCGCGTATTCGTCGACGGGGGGATCCTGGGGGAGCGGCGCGCCGCCGTAGTAGGCGGGGGGAATGTCTGTGGCGGAGCCGGGAACGATCAATCCGTCGCAGTGCGTGCAAATTTCGGGGATCGCTTCTTTTGAAAGAACGGCGATGACACCGACCCCGAATTTTTCTCCAAGGTGCATATAATCCTCCGAGGCCATCCAGCGCGTGTTCCACACCGCCTCGGGGTTTCCCATCGACATATAGCGAAGTGCGATTGCAAGGTTCATACCGTTGCCTCCCAAACGTTTTTTGATGGATTGATTATAGCACGCCTTTTTTTGCGTGTCAAGAGAAAAATCTATTTTTCATTGCGAATTTTTGATAGGGGGATTGAAAAAAAACGAGCGGTATGATATAATTCGAGCAAGACCGAAAATGCTTTTTATACAAAGGAGAAAAAACTATGGAACTGCGGCAGCTTGCCACCCGTTTGGGAATTGAAACCTACCCCCCGTGCCTTGAGGAGATCTATGAGGCGGTCGATCTGTACGATCGCAGCCTTTGCGACGTCGACTTTCTTACCGGCATCCAGGAGAAGTACGGAGCGTTTGGTGAATATTACGAGCTTGTCTTAAAGGCTGCCGAGGAGATCAAAGAGAATAAAGAGCTCCTTGCATGGCTCAATCTCTCCTTTGCATTTTGCCGTGACGTAACCGCCATGGAGGCGCGCAAGATTCCCTTGCCGCCCTTTGATGAAAGCGTGGGACGGGACTTGTTTGCGGCACTTCTTTTTGCCGCCGAGGTCCCTCTTACGGTCGAGCGTTACCGTGCGCGCGGTCTTGACGAAGAAATGATAAAGAGCTGTCTTGGAAATTTGTGGCGGAACATTTGGGTACACGAGATTACACAGGGACGCCCGGCACTCAGCCTTTACGGTTGGCTGACGCACTATACCAAGGCGGTGATCTTCGACCATAAGGGACTCAATTACCAGCCGTGTGTCTGGGGCACCAATTCTTTGGTGCTTAAAAACAAAAGAAGCGGTGAATTTGTCATCGTGATGATCCAGGGACGCTTCCACAAAAACGGCCTTGTGCTCGGGAGTGTGGGCGCCGTGGAGGAGGAGGGCTCCTTCGGTGCCGACTTTTCGGAGCAGATCGACGCGTTTTTCGGACACGCGGTCAAGGACGGACGGGTGCAGCCCGAGCTGCGCTGTTTTCTTAAGAGCGAGTGGCGCGCCGTGCTTCGCCCCGGTGACGAGGTGATCAACCTCCACATTCCGAGAAATACCAATTTCGATCCCGCATACGTGGACGAAAGCCTCAGGGAGGGGATCGCGCTTTCCAAAAAGCTTTTCCCCGAGCTGCATCTGAAGGGGGTCGTCTGCTGCTCGTGGATGATCGATCCCTCCATTGCGCAGATCTTAGGCGAGGGAACAAAAATGACGTCCTTTGCCAACCGCTTTGAAAAGCATCCTGTCAACGATGCGTCGGGAACGGGGTGTATGGGCTACGTCTGGCCGGGGGAGCATTGCCCCACAGAGGAGCTTTCCGAGCGGACGACGCTCCAGCGCGGTATTAAAAAACTGATGCTGTCGGGAGACACGATCCGTTGGACGCAGGGCGTGATGACGGATACCCTTTAAAAAGGAGATAAAAGCAATGGGAAGAGTGGTTGCGATTGGCGGATTTTCTTCCAAGACCGGAATTCGTTTGGATATGCACGCAATACAAATGACGGGGAAGGAGCACCCCAATATGCTCTATCTTGCTACGGCACAAATGGATGCGGCGGCCAGCGTTGAGCGGGGAATTCAAAGGTTTGAGGCGGTTGGCTGTCACGTAAAGCCCTTGTGCCTGGTTACAAAAAGCTATACCGAGGAGGAGCTTGATTTGCTTCTTGCCTGGGCGGATATCATCTACGTAGGCGGCGGAGATACCGTCTCCATGCTGCGTGTATGGCGCGAGCACGGGCTGGATACGCGCCTGAAAAAGATCTACGAAACGGATGCCGCCGTGCTGGCGGGGATCAGCGCGGGCGCGATCTGCTGGTTTTCCGCAGGACACAGCGACAGCGAATCCTTCCACCAAAAGGACGGATGGAATTTCTGCTGGGCGGAAAACGCTTTGGATCTTTTCCATGCGGTATACTGTCCGCATTACAATGACCGTGGCAGAGACAGCTTTGATGAAATGCTCAGAGAAAAGGATATGGTAGGCTTGGCGGTCGAAAACGATGCGGCGTTTGTCGAATGCGGTGCGGAGCGCTATTTTATCAAATGCACTCCCACGGCACGGGCGTTTGCACTGAAATATACAAACGGCATATTGGAAAAGACCGAGCTTGATGCAAAAGAGGTCTGACGGTAAAAGGAGGCAAGGGAAGTGTATTCGCGCGTTTACGTGGAAATTACCAACGTTTGTAACTTGAATTGCTCTTTTTGCCACGGACACACACGCCCCAAAGCTTTTATGAGCGAGGAGCAGTTTTTGCGCGTGCTTGGGGAGCTTGAAGGGAAAACCGAATATGTGTATTATCATCTCATGGGCGAGCCCTTACTGCATCTCGATCTTCCCCGATTTTTGTCCTTGGCACGGGAGCGCGGATTCCATTCGGTCATCACCACCAACGGAACGCTGTTGGAGGCGCACGGCGAGGAGCTGCTTTCTGCAGGCGTTTACAAGGTCAATATTTCGGTGCATTCCTTGGAGGATGCCGCTCCCCTCGCGCGGGAGCGCTATCTTGATGCGGTCATCGATTTTGCCGAGCGTGCCGCCACTCGGGGGGTGATCGTTGTTTTGCGGCTTTGGAACCGCGGATACGACGATGCGTTAAACGCCTGTGTTTTTGATACCCTCAAGGCGCGTGTGCGCGGTGAATGGACCCCCAACACAAGGGGCGTGCGGATCCGCGACAAGCTTCATATCGAATGGGGCGAGCGCTTTGCCTGGCCCGATAAGGGTGCCCCGGTGGTGGGGGAGCAGGTTTTTTGCTACGGACTTGCCGATCACTTTGGGATTTTGTGCGACGGAACGGTGGTGCCCTGCTGTATGGACAGCGACGGGATCATGGATCTTGGTAACGTCTTTGCCGTGCCCTTAGATGAGATCCTGGATTCTCCGCGTGCACGTGCTATACGGGAAGGCTTTGCCAAAAAATGCGCAGTGGAGGAGCTTTGCCGCCGATGCGCCTATTCACAGAGGTTTTTGTAATTGTAATTTTTCTTTGGTTGTTTTTTATCCTCGGGAATGAACTTATATCAGCCTCCCTCCGAGAGGGAGGTGGCATTTTCGTAAGAAAATGACGGAGGGAGTCTGCGCAACTAAAAAAAGCAGCACTTTATAATAAAAAGTGGATTGTTTTAGAGTCGCATGCTCCCTCAGTCACGGCAAGCCGTGACAGCTCCCTCTCGGAGGGAGCCTTATTAAGCACGCACTCTCCCTCGTTCAAAAGTCTGTTAAAAATCGGAAAATTTCAATTTAGCCTATGACTGTCTTGTTTTCTGCCTTTTTGGGGAAAACGGGGCTTTTTCTTTTTCTAACGGGCTTTTTCGGTCTCGTCAAATGTGACAGCCCCAAAGGGGCTAGGCAGATTTAGGCGAGAAGCGTCGAATTTGGGGCGTGAGGCGTACAAAGGTACGGCGAGCCCCAAATTCGGCGGTAGAAAAAGCCCGTCATATTTTGGAGAATTCCGAAGGAATTCAACCGTTCCCTGTCTCATTTTTCGCTTTTTTCGAAAAACGGGACTTTTTTTCTTTTTACCACGGGCTTTTTCGGTCTCGTCAAATGTGACGGCCCCTTTTTGCGTATTCCGACGGCGACATTCCCGTCACGCGCTTAAAAAGGCGCGAAAAATAGTGCAGGGAGGAAAATCCCAGCGCCATGGAGATCTCGGTAAAATTGAGCTTTTCTTCGCGGATCAGCCGCCCGGCGCGTTCTATGCGCAGGTGCAGAAGATAGTCGATCGGTCCCGTTCCCGCCTTCTCGCGGAACAAAAGCTTGAGCTTGGAAACACTCATTGAGGATGCCTTGGCGATCTTCTCCAGGGTGAGGGGATCGGAAAGATGCTCCTCCAAAAAGCTTACGACCTCCTGAAATTCCGCATCCCATTTTGTGCTTTTGCTGTTTTTTTGGACGTGTGCCGTGTGATATCGGTAAAGGTCGATCAAAAAAAGCTCGATCTGCTTTTTCAGTCCCCAAAGCTCCGCGGGATCCACCTCAGGGCGAACGCTCATTCCGCTAAAGTCCGTGCTTTCGGAGGTGTAGTAAAAATATCCAACGCCCTCCTCTACAATGGAGGCAAGGCGTGCCCTTTGACCTGCTGTGAGTGTGATCACGGTATTATACATCGATGAAAGGATCTCGGATTCGGCATCAAAGGAAAGCACCGACACCTCTGCGTTTTGCGGACGGTAGCGGCTTGCCTCGTGAAAGGAATCGGGGGCGTAGATGATCATTTGCCCCCCCTCAAGGGAGTACTCCTTTTTATCGATGAGAAGCGTGTGCTTTCCGCGGGAAAGATAAAAGATCTCGGGGAAGGGGTGTGCCTCTCCGCGCCCCGGGTAGGTGCGGCAAATGTCGGGACGAAGCACCGAGAAGATCTCCTTGACGGAGAGCGCGTCGGTCAAAACGGTTCCTTTATATTTCATTGTTGCACCTCTTTTCCCACGGTATATTTCAAGTAAATTATACCAAAAAACAGAAAAAAGTCAATACGTTGCCAAAAAGAAACGCTTGGTACAAATATTTTACACAATTTTAAAAAATTCTATTGCATTTTTCGAGCTTTCGATGTAAAATATACTCATCTGTTCATGCGTATCCGGGGCTGTCACGTTTGACGAGAGCATAAAAGCCCGGGTATTTGCATAACGGGTAAAAAACTTTTTTGGAGGAAGACCATGAAAAAAATCATCGCATTGCTTCTTGCTTCTTTGATGCTTTTGGGTCTTGTGGCATGCACACAGCCCGAAGACACCGCCGATTTTAAGGTTGGCGCGATCTATATCAACAGCAAGAACGACACCGCAGGCTACACCTACGCACACCATAACGGTATCACCACCGCTATGAAGCAGTTGAACCTTGATCCCGAAAAGCAGCTCTTTATCGTGGACGAGGTTCTTGAGGACGAGCAGAAGGTCCTCGCAGCGATCGACACTCTGGTAGGTCAGGGCGTTGACATCATCTTCGGTATTTCCTTTGGTTATATCGATGCGATGGAAAAGGGTGCACAAAAGTACCCCGACGTTGTGTTCTCTCATGCCACCGGATACAAGAGCAACGAGACCAACTTCAACAACTATTTCGGCCGCGCATATCAGGCACGCTATCTCTCCGGTATCGCCGCAGGTCTTAAGAGCCTTGAGACCGGCAACAACAACGTAGGCTACGTTGCGGCTTACGGCACCGAGTATGCCGAGACCGCATCGGGTATCAACGGCTTTGCTCTCGGCGTACAGGCTGTGAACCCTGCCGCAACCGTTTACGTGAAAAAGCTTAACAACTGGGCGGATGAGGTCAACGAAAAGGCATATGCCGAGGAGCTCATCAACACCTACAAGTGCGGCATCATCGCACAGCACTGCGACTCTGCACAGCCTCAGATCGCAGCACAGAACAAGGGCGTATTCGGCTGCGGATACAACTCCGACATGACTCCCGATGCACCCAAGGCACACCTTACCGCTGCTATCTGGCACTGGGACGTTTACTACAAGACTGCAATGCAGGCTTGCATGGATTGCGAGAACGCAAGCGAGTTCGTTGCAAAGATAGGCACCCCCGCATACTACGGTGGACTTAAGGAGAACTTCGTCGACGTTTCCGCACTGAGCGAAAACTGCGCACCCAACACCCAAAAGGCGATCGACGCGGTTCGCAAGCTGATCGTTGACGGCGAGTGGGACGTATTCACCGGTGTGAAGCTCACCATCGATGCTGAGGGCAACGTAACGAAGGCAAACGCAAATCTTACCGATAACAAGGGCAACGTGATCGTTCCCGCAGGCGGTCCCTCCGTTGAAGACGGCGTGATCACCGGCACCATGAACTATTTTGTTGCAGGCGTAAAAGAGGCGTAAGCTCGTAAACGGGGCTGTCACATTTGGCGCTTCTCGCCTAAATCTGACCGAGCCCCTTTGGGGGTGTCTCGAATTACAATTTGAGACACCCCCCTTTTTTAAAACATTCTGCCGCTTCCAGGACGGGGAACAGAGAACAACCGCCGTTGTTCTCTGTTCGGCGTTTTGGATTTGATGATATTTGAAGGAGGATTTCCATGACCGGACAGTATGCGATCGAAATGCGCGGGATCACCAAGACCTTTGGCTCCACCGTAGCGAATAAGGACGTTAACCTTGCCGTAAGGGAGGGGGAGATCCTGGCGCTGCTTGGGGAAAACGGCTCGGGCAAGACAACGCTCATGAATATGCTCTCGGGCATTTACAAGCCGGACAGCGGTTCGATTTTTGTAAACGGGAATGAGGTTGTGATCCATTCCCCCGAGGATGCAAAAAAGCTTGGTATCGGTATGGTGCACCAGCATTTTAAACTGGTGGACGTTTTTTCGGCTGCCGACAATATCTGGATGGGAAAGGAAAAGGCATCTCCGATCCTGAGCAAGAACCGTTTTCGCGATATTGAGGAAATCGCGCGCAGGTTTGGCTTTGAGATCGACCCACATAAAAAGGTATACAACATGTCGGTCTCCGAAAAGCAAACGCTTGAAATTATCAAGGTGCTTTATTACGGTGCCAAGATCATTATTCTCGACGAGCCGACGGCGGTGCTCACCGTACAGGAAACGCAAAAGCTGTTTGCTGTCCTTCGCCGTATGCGCGAGGAGGGGCACGCGATCATCATCATCACGCATAAGCTGAACGAGGTGATGGAGATCTCCGACCGTGTGGCGATCCTTCGCAAGGGCGAGTACATTACAACGGTCGATACCAAGGACAGCACCGAGCAAACGCTTACCGAGTGGATGGTGGGCAGAAAGATCGATCTGAATATTCGGCGTCCGAAGGTGGAGACTACCTCACCCCTTTTGGAGGTGCGCGACCTGACCATTCAAAACGACGAGGGCGCCGTTGCCATCGATCAGGTGAACTTTTATATCCGCGGCGGTGAGATCCTCGGCGTTGCGGGGATCGCGGGATGCGGGCAAAAGGAGCTTTGCGAGGCAATTGCGGGCTTGCGCCCGATCGCAGGCGGACAAATGATCCACAAGGGTGACAACATCGTGGGGCTTTCCCCCAAGGAGATCTTGGAAAAGGGCATTTCCATGTCCTTTATTCCCGAGGACCGCTTGGGCATGGGGCTCGCCCCCTCCATGTCGGTGGCGGAAAATATGCTGTTGAAAAAATATCGCAACAGCCGTGGGCCCTTTGTGGATATTAAGGAGGGACACCGCGACGCGGAGGAGGTCATTCAAAACCTCGGTGTCGTAACCCCTTCGGCAGATACGCCCGTGCGCCGCGTGTCGGGCGGTAACGTGCAAAAGGTGCTCCTTGGCCGCGAGATCAAGGCGGGACCCAACGTGATCGTAACGGCGTATCCCGTGCGCGGACTTGACATCAACTCCTCGTATCTGATCTACGACATTCTCAACCAACAAAAGCTGGACGGTGTTGGTATTTTGTTCGTTGGCGAGGATCTGGACGTAATGCTGGCGCTTTGCGACAAGATCATGGTGCTTTGTCACGGACGCGTGATGGGCGTGGTCCACGCGCACAAAACCAGCAAAGAAGAATTGGGACTTATGATGACGGGCGCCTTGGATCTTTCCGAAAAATACGCGGACAAGCCCGCGGGGATCGCCAAGGATTCGCTGATCAAAAACGACAAAGAGGAGGACTGAACATGGGCTTTCACATTGTAAAAAGAGATAAGTGTCCTCTTTGGCTGCGTGTCTCGCTGTATCTCGGTGCCATTCTTGCCGCCTTTTTGGTAGGCGCCCTGATCCTTCTTTCCATCGGTGTCGATCCCATCTCTTACTATTATAAAATGATCACCATGGGCACGGTGGGGAATAAGCGCGCGTATACGACCGTTATGAACTATATCAACGAGTTTTTCCCGTTGGCGCTGACCGCGGTCGCTCTTTCTCTGGCGTTTAAAATGCGCTTTTGGAACATCGGTGGCGAGGGGCAGTTTATCATGGGCGCGATCTCTGCCGCGTTTGTTGCACTTACGCTCGGCGGCGTTCTTCCCACTCCGCTCGTTCTTGTTTTGATGTGCCTTGCCGCCATGCTCGTGGCGGGACTTTACGGTCTGATCGCGGGTGCCCTGAAAGTCAAGTTCGGCACCAACGAGACCCTCATGACCTTAATGCTGAACTATATCGCACTTTACGTGCTCGTCTTTCTCGGGGAGACGAAGGCGGATTGGAACTTCTTTTTGCAGGAGCAATCCAACCGTCCCGTATTCCAAAGCTTTTCCGGGCTCGTCTCCTTTCCGCTCATTCCTCTGGGCGGCAATTTCAAGCTGAATACCTGTCTTTTGCTGACGCTTTTGATCGGTGTTCTTATCTACGTTTATATGAAGCGCACCAAGCACGGGTACGAGATCAACGTGATCGGTGACAGCGCGGGAAGCGCACGCTATGCGGGCATGAAGGTCAACCGGATCGTGCTTCGCACCGTGTTTTTGTCAGCTGCGCTGATCGGGCTTGCGGCGGCGTTCAAGGTAGGAAGCTCGGGGGTCCTTTCCACCTCCATCACCGATGACGTGGGCTGGACGGGCATCATCGTCGCATGGCTGTCACAGCTGAACACCGCAGTGATCTTTGTGGTATCGGCACTGATCTCCATGCTGCACTACGGTTCCACCGTAGCAGCCGCCACCTTCTCCCAGGTGGACTCCAGCTTTGCCAATATGCTCCAGGGTGTCATTCTTTTCCTGGTGCTGGCTGCCGATTTCTACACCCGCTTCCGGGTAGTCATGGACAAGAAAGGGG
>JAZNEQ010000127.1:0-4424 GCA_045588715.1 Eubacteriales bacterium
TTTTTGTCGGCAACCGCATTGACGGTCTCCAGCATGGCGCCTCGCCCCGTAAGGCCGACCGATTCCTCGACGCGGCGCGCATCCACCTTACGTTCAACGCCCGCGCAAAGCTCCAAAAGGCTGATCGCATCGCGCATGCCGCCCTGCGCAAGCTTTGCAAGCATGCGCGCGGCATCCGCCTCCAGCTCGATCCCCTCTTCCTTTGCAATGAAAGAAAGGCGGTCTACCAGCGCATCAGTGGAGATGCGGCGGAAATCAAAGCGCTGACAGCGCGAAATGATCGTGGCGGGAAGCTTTTGCAGCTCGGTTGTCGCCAAAATAAAGATGACGTGCTCGGGTGGCTCCTCCAACGTTTTAAGCAACGCGTTAAAGGCGCTGACCGACAGCATGTGCACCTCGTCGATGATATACACGCGGTAGCGCAATGCCGACGGAAGATATACCACCTCATCACGGATGTCACGAATATTGTCAACTCCGTTGTTGGATGCCGCGTCCATTTCCAAAACGTCGGTCGCCGCCCCGCTGTCAATGGCTTGGCAGGCGGCACATTTTCCGCACGGGCTTCCGTTTTTAACGTTTTCACAGTTGACGACCTTTGCTAAAATCTTGGCACAGGTGGTTTTTCCAGTTCCGCGCGAGCCGCAAAAAAGGTACGCGTGGCTGAAAGCCCCCTTCTCTGCCTCGTAGCGAAGCACAGAGGTAATGTGCTCCTGTCCGCAAACGTCGTCAAAGGTCTGCGGACGCCATTTTCTATACAATGCCTGATGCATAACTTAAGCTCTTTCTATGGGCATTTCAGTAAGCTTACGCAGGTAAGCATAGCCCATTTTTATTGCAGGAAGTGTTTCCTCCGCTCCTTCAAACTCAAGAGATAAAACTCCGTCGTAACCCGCCTCGCACAAAAGCTTTACACAAGCCGCAACGGGAACGTCGCCGTGACCGAGCACGGTGCCGCGCAAAAGATTGCCGTTTCGGGTCTTAAAGAAGCCCTCCGGCATGACGTATTGCTCGTCAGCCTTGCGGTAAAGAAAATCCTTGACGTGGGCGTGGATCGCATACGGCAACGCGTGCATCACTCCCTCCAAGGGATATTCATCGGCGCAGAGGAAATTCCCCACGTCAACAAGCCAGCCGTAGTTATCGTTATCCACGGCACGGATCAACGCCTCCATACGGTTAGAATCCTGGAAAACAAATCCGTGGTTTTCGGAGCAGGTACGAATGCCCTTGGCACGCGCGTATTCGGTGACCTCGCGGATGAGGGGTGCCATTACGGGAATTGCATCCTCCCAAGTCATCCCCTCGGGAAGCTTATAACAAACGTCGTGACGCATAAGAGGGACGCCCAACGCCTCGGCAATATCCACGTAGCGGAACATTTTTGGGAGAAGCTCTTCGCGCGGCGTATTTAAAAAATCGGCGCCGATGGTGTGCGAGGCAAGGAAAAGACCGATCTCCTCACAGTATGCGCGGATCTCCTTGGCGGTTGCGATAGGATCTTTTGTGCCGATGTTCGTAATTTCAATGGCGTCAAAGCCAATCTCTTTTGCAAGGCGGCAGACCTCTAAAAGATCGCAGCCCGTCTCTTTGACGTGCTTTTCAAAGCTGTACGTGCTGATTCCTACCTTCATAACGAGTTCATCCCTTTCGTTCTGATAAGTCTATAGGGTAATTATAACACAACGAACCGCAAAAGTCTACGCTTTTTTGTTTTTTTGCAAAAAAATAAAGCGCTTTTTCCCTAAAAGAAAAAGCGCCGGACTGCAAAACAAGACCATACACCCCAAAATCGAAATTCACCCCCACGCGAACTTCGCATCTCCTGCTCAGAACAGGCACCCTCGCGGCACATAAAGATGATCGCTTAATGCTGCTTGGTCCCCCACCTGACATGGTTCACGAGTCTTCATTGCGCAAGACCCATTCGTCAACACAAGGGATACGACTCAATTCGTAAGAGCTCCTTCCTCAAAAGAGGGATCCACCCCTGCTGTAGCGGATTTCAGGTACAGGGCTCCGCTGCTTCCCCGGCTGGTATGGCCTCGTTTTGCAGTCTGACACTGCAAAGCGTATTATATCACAGTTTCCTCCGCTTTACAAGGGGAAAAAGCAAAAATTCATATATTTTTCATTTCCGAGGCAAAAAATGCCTCGGAAATCGTTTGTTGCGGACATATTTACTTTGTATACTGCATGATCGCTGCCAGCATTTGCGCGCTTTGTTCACGCGTGATCTTGGATACGGGATCGATGCAACCGTCGTTTGCCGTTAAAATTCCGATGGAATGGAGAGAATAGATCGCATCGCTTGCCCACACGGGAATGGAGGTATGATCGGCAAATACGGGAAGCACACTGACCTCACACTCTCCCACAATATTTCCAACCATGACCGCAGCTTGGGCGCGGGTGATCGCCTCGTTGGGTAAAAAGCAAAGCTCTCCCGACACGTTGGTGCCGCTAACGTAGCCAAGTGAATATGCCGCCGCAACGTATCCCTTCAGCGTTTTTGGAATGTCGGCATCGTCAGAAAATGCGGTCGCCGTACAGTCGGGAACGTCTGTGATTCCCGCAGCATGCATCGCCATAACAAGAAATTCCGCACGGGTAACCGTTTTTTCGGGATAGAAATAATACTTATTCCCCATCTGCACTCCGCTCATCACCCCTGCTGCCGTTAAGGAAAGCGCCGCGTTTTGATAAGGAGAATCTTCCATATCCGCATAAACGACCGAGGTGCCCGCAACCTCCACGCGAAGATTTACCGTTTTGGCAGCGCTGTAGTTCCCATAAATATCTCGTGCCACGTAAGAAAAGCTGTCGTTCCCCACGTATCCGTCGTTGGGAGTGTAAACGTAGCTTCCCGTATCTCCCTCGCAAACAACAGCCCCCTTTTGGGGATAGGAAACGATCTCAAATACAAGTGCGTCTCCGTCGGGGTCATACGCGCCAAGCGTTCCGTAAGCGTTCATATCGCGGTAGGTCAAAACCTCAAGGGAAAGTCTTGGAACCATGGAGAGCGTAGGTGTGTAATTGGGAGACGAAAGAAGATAAACGCGACAGGTATGCGCGATCGCATTTCCGTTGGCTTCAAACGAAAAGGAGGCTTCCTTTACTTCATCTCCCGCGGCGGAAAAGACCATGTGCGAAAGGTTTTGCGCTGAGATCTTTTGCCCGCGTGCAACGGGAGTGGAGCCGAGAAGAAGCTGCCCCGCCGTTTCATCGGGGAGAGTAAGAACGGTAATATAATCCACGCTTGAAAGATTCAAGCCCCTTGCGAACACGTCCTGTGAAAAAACGACCTCGTTTCCCGCGGGAGCACAGACCGCCACGTCCGTTCGAGATGCTAAAACACTGACACCGTAAGAAATTGCGGGGGCATTGTTTTCAGCCGCAAAGCCCGACAAAGCAACAAAAGAGACACACAGTAAAAGGGAAAGAAAAACCGAGAGCGAGCGAATAAAGAGAGACAACCGCTTCATAAAAAAACCGCCTTCCATCATTTGTTGATTCATTGTATGAGAAAGGCGGATAAAATATACTTTTTTAAGTGCTTGTCCCGCTTTTTTCGACAGAAGCTTGCCGCTTTTCCATACGGAGCCAGTTGAAAAAACCGTACAGATCGTTGAAAAGGAATACGACAAAGCAAACGATCACGGAAACGTAGGAGGGATCCTCTATGGCGGCAAGCGTCCAAAGCACGATGAGAACAACGTCGTTGAAGGAATAAAGAAGAGCAAAATAGGGGCTGCGGCGAAAGGTAAGATATACCGCCGCAAAGGAGGTAGCGACCGAGAGCGTGCTCGGATAAAGGTTTGCCGTGTTGAAGTATGCCAATATAAAGTAAAAAACAACCGTTACCGCCGTAACAAGAAAGCACATAAAAACGACCTCACGCCCCTTCATACGGTTGATCTTTACCTCGCTGCGATTTTTCGCAAAGGGATTGCGAAGCCAAGCGACAAGCGCCAGTGCCGCCATCGGTCCCGACATACAAAGGTAGGTGATCATTTCGCCGTAATAGGCAAACCCATAGGATATCGCGCCGTAGATCAGACTGAAAACCACCATCAAGGCTTGACCGAAGGGGTTTCCCTTGGCACAAAAGATCAGTGCCGTAACACCGATGAGGGAAGCCGCAAAGGTTACGGGATCGCTCTCCTTGAATACAAAAAAGGAAACGGTCAAAAGGAGCATCGAGGAACCCCACAAAATGCGTTCCCACACCGTAAAATACGTAATAAAGCGTTTTAATAAAGTCATAATTCCTCCAAAAAGAAAGCATCCGCCGGCACGTCTTCAAAGACCTAACGACGTGCAGTCGAATGCTTTCGCGTAGGGTAGCAAGTATAAAACCGAACCTGCTCTGTGAAAGTCTTTTCGGTGCTTTTATGCTTGTCGTCCTCGCAAGGTGCGCACCT
>JAZNEQ010000128.1:0-23645 GCA_045588715.1 Eubacteriales bacterium
ATATCGTCCCAATCATCGGTCCGTTTATTGGCGTAATTCCATCTGCTGTGATCATTTTATTAACCGATCCCATTAAGGTCATTCCTTTTCTTCTTTGTATTCTCATTGTTCAACAAATCGACGGTAATATCATAGCACCGAAAATCCTCGGTGAAAATACCGGGGTCAGTTCACTTTGCGTTATGATCGCTATTACGGTCATGGGCGCTATTTGGGGTTTGATCGGAATGATCATAGGCGTTCCTCTTTTTGCAACCGCGATCGATCTGATCAGCGGATACATGAACTCACGTTTGAAAAAGAAAGGCTTGCCAACCGAAACGGAAAATTATTACGGTGCGCAAACAGAGGAGAAGATCCCGCTTCAAAAAAGGAAAAAGCGCCCCCCTGTCGCCAACACTCGCCCGCCTCTCGGTTCGGTTCGTCCTTCCTCTGCAATTGCGGAGGGCGAGTGCGTAAAAATTTATCTCTTGGCAAAAAAGCATCATCTTTTCACCTCTCCATCAAACCAATCACTTAAAGATTTTAACGAAGAATATCAAACGATCAACCGTTTGTGACCCAACCAAAAACAATCGTATTTTATAATGCCGCACAAAAACCTATTTTGTGCGGCGGAAAGGTATAGATCAAATATCATGAGCAATGAATCCATCAATAAAAAAGGCGGGATCTCTGTTGAGACCGCACACATTTTCCCTGTTATTAAAAAATGGCTCTACTCCGAAAAAGACATTTTTCTTCGCGAGATCGTTTCCAATGCTTGCGACGCGGTAACCAAGTTAAAGCGACTTTCCTCCCTTGGTCAGTACGATGGCGGCGATGAAAGCTACCGCGTAGAGGTGATCCTTGATAAAGATGCCAAAACGCTGACCGTTTCAGATAACGGAATCGGTATGACCGCCGACGAGCTTGACCGTTATATCTGTCAGATCGCTCTTTCGGGAGCATTGGAATTTGTCGAAAAATATGAAGGTGATAATAAAAACAACGGGATCATCGGTCATTTCGGTCTTGGATTTTATTCCTCTTTTATGGTCAGCGATCAGGTGGAGCTAATTACAAAATCCTATACCGACGCACCGGCGTTGCGTTGGATCTGCAATACGGATGGTGAGTACGAGACCATGACCGGCGAGAGAGCGGATCACGGAACGACCGTCATTATGCACATATCCGAGGAAGAAGCGATTTACCTCGAAAAATATAAAATTCAAGAGATCCTTGACAAATACTGCGCTTTCATGCCGGTTGAAATTTATTTTGTTGACGAAAGCGCTCTCGAAGAGAAAAAAGAGACTGACGAAACCGAACCGAAGCCGGTCAACGACACAACGCCTCTTTGGCTGAAAAACCCCTCGGATTGTACCCCTGAAGAATACAAGGATTTTTACAGAAAGGTTTTCCACGATTATAAGGAACCCCTCTTCTGGATCCACGTCAACGCGGATTATCCGCTTAATTTCCGCGGGATCCTCTATTTTCCCAAGTTCACAAATGAATACGAATCGATCGAGGGTCAGGTAAAGCTGTATTACAATCAAGTTTTTGTAGCGGACAATATCAAAGAGGTAATCCCCGAGTATCTCCTTATGCTCAAGGGCGTTTTGGATTGCCCGGAGCTTCCCTTAAACGTTTCTCGCAGCTATCTTCAGAACAACACATACGTTTCCAAGGTTTCTGCACATATTGTAAAAAAAGTGGCTGATAAGCTTAACAGTCTTTGCAACGTCTCGCGCGAGGAATACGAAAAGGTATGGAATGATATTCGCACCTTTGTAGAATACGCATGCATGAGAGACCGTAAATTTTATGACAAGGTGAAGGACTCTTTGTTGCTTGAGCTTACCGACAATTCCTTTGTCACACTTCCCGATTACCTTGCCTTAGCCAAGGATACGCATGAAAACACGGTTTATTATACCTCGGATAAGGCGGCACAGGCACAATATATTTCCATGTTCTCCTCCGAAGGCATGAAGATCGCAGTTTTTGAAAAGGCACTTGATAGCCAATTCCTTTCTATGATGGAGGGATACACTCCCGAGGTTAAGTATCTTCGCATCGATTCGGATATTGCAAATGTACTAAAAGCTTCGAGCGAGGTGGAGGACAACAAGGAACTTTCGGAACTCTTTATAAAAGTTTCGGGAAATGACAAGCTCAAGGTGGAATTTGCTGCTCTCAAGGATCAGAACGTACCTGTTCTCCTTACTATTTCCGAAGAATCCAGACGAATGGATGAAATGATGAAGCTGTATTCTATGAACGGAATGCCGATGAACGATTTCCCACTTGATACCAAGTTGACTGTCAATACCACTTCTCCCTTGATTCAAAAAATTGATACTATGGAAAATGAAAAGAAGGAAAAGGCAACGTCTTATCTCTACCGTCTCGCTCTGCTTTCGCAAAGAAAACTGACCGCTGAAGAGCTTGAGAAATTTTTGGCTGACAGCTATTCCGTTCTTGACCTTCTGTAATGCGAGATTTTAAGCTTTACTCCCCGGAGGATACGATCGCAGTAAATCTCCGAGAGAACGCAAACCGGTTGCGTATTCTTGCAGAACAGGACATGTCTCATCTGCGGGATCTCGCCTATGAGGCAGTAGAAGGAAGAGATCTGCAAGAGATTTTGCTCACCTTGCCCGATCTTCTTGCTGTTGATGCACTTCCTTTAGAAAATGCGATCTTCCAAAACAAGGATGCTTTAAATCGCCTATCCAACGCGGTTTCCATTAACAGAAAGTTACTACTGTGCTATTCCATTTGTGAACTTTTACGCAAAAAAACATCGTTTACGTTTGATGCTTTTTTTTCAGACGCACCGATTCTATTCAATGAAAATCCGCATATTATTTATCAAAAAAGCGGATATACCGATTCAGCTTATCTTTACTTCTCTTCTTTTTTCAAGGAGTCTCATGCAACCTACACACACGGCTTTGTTTCTGCATGTGAGGACGTTTACAACGGTTTGTGTGATTACTGCATTCTTCCCATCGAAAGCTCCAGCGAGGGGTTGCTTGGAAGCTTCTTTAAATTGATACTGAAGTACGATCTCAAAATTGCTGCAACCTGCGAAATATTTGAAAAAAGCAAGGAACGCATGACCCGATTTGCGCTTCTTCGCCGCACGCTCCTCCCGCTGTTTGAAAAGGACGGTTCTGATACGTTTTTTGAACTGGTATTTTCCAACACCACTCCTTCGGGGCTTACCGATCTCCTTGGGGCAGCTACATTTTTTGGCATCGATCTATCAAACGTAAACTCCTTTCCAAACGATGAGGAGCCGGACGGCCTTCTTGTTCATCTTCTTTTTTCTACCACTGCCGGAGATCCGGAAGGATTTTTAATGTATCTGTCCATGGAGTTTCCGCAATATATACCGATAGGTCTTTATCCACATTTATCAACAAAAAAAGAAAGGACGTAATTACAATGGAACGTTTTACGTATCAAACGCGTGGCGTTTGCTCACGCAGTATTGATATCACGATCGAAAACGGAATCATTGCCGAGGTACAGTATCACGGCGGTTGTTCCGGAAATACACAAGGGGTTGCAGCCCTTGTCAGAGGAATGAAGGTTGAGGAAGCGATCGAACGCCTTGAGGGGATTCGCTGCGGCTTTAAAAGTACCTCTTGTCCTGACCAGCTTGCAACCGCGCTTCGTGAATATCTCGCCAAGAATTGACATATTTCATAAATAGTAAGAAAGGAAGAAATTACGTGGATTATATTAAAAATTATGAAAAATGGTTAACCTCGTCAGCACTTTCCGACGAGGAAAAAAACGAGCTCCTTGCAATCAAGGAAGATCCCGAAGAAATAGAGCTTCGCTTTTCCCGCGCCCTTTCCTTTGGCACCGCTGGATTGCGCGGTACCATGAAAACGGGACTTAATGCAATGAACCGTCACACCGTTGCCCACGCAACGCAAGGGTTGGCACTTCTGATCCTTAAGGAGAAGAGAGAAAAGGATGGGGTTGCGATCGCTTACGACAGCCGATTGAATTCCGAGCTTTTTGCAAAGACTGCGGCAAGAGTGCTTGCCGCCAACGGAATCGTTTCATATTTGTTTGACGATCTTCGTCCAACCCCGGAGCTCTCTTTTGCACTTCGTGAATTAGGATGTGTAGCCGGTATCAACATCACCGCCTCCCATAACCCAAAGGAGTATAACGGCTACAAGGCATATTGGGAGGACGGTGCACAATTGCCCCCTGAGCATGCCGATACCGTCTCAGAGGTGATCGATACGCTGGATATTTTTGAGGATGTAAAATTAGCCGATTTTGACGATGCGATCGCTTCGGGGCTGATCCGAATGATCGGAGCCGAGATCGACGAAAAATATCTTTCAAACGTAATACTTCAAGCGGTTAATCCCACCGCTGTCAACCAGGTCTCCGATGAATTGAAGATCGTGTACACCCCTCTGCACGGAACAGGACACAAGCTGGTTCCCGAGATCATGCGAAGAATCGGACTTAAGCATCTTTATACGGTTGACGAGCAAATGGTGATTGATGGGAACTTCCCCACTGTCAAAAAACCAAATCCCGAATACTCCGACGTTTTTAAATTGGGAATTGAGCTTGCAAACCGTGTTGGCTCCGATCTTGTCGTTGCAACCGATCCCGATGCGGACAGAGTGGGTGTTATGACAAGAACACCCGACGGCTCCTTTACCACCATTACAGGAAACCAGATGGGTGCACTCCTTGTGGATTATATCATTACCGCATACCGCCAAACCAACACAATGCCAAAAAATCCTTACGTGGTAAAAAGCATTGTAACAAGTGAGCTTTCTGCAAAGATCTGCCGTGAAAACAACGTTAAGATGCACAACGTTCTTACAGGATTTAAATTCATTGGTGAGGTCATCAAAAATTACGAAAAAACAAAAGACGGCTCCTTCCTGTTTGGCTTTGAGGAAAGCTACGGATACCTTAAGGGTACCTATGCGCGTGACAAGGATGCAGTTGTTGCCTCTATGCTGATCTGTGAAATGACCGCGTATTACAAGGCAAAGGGAATGACGCTTTCGGATGCGCTTGTCGCATTGTGGGAAAAGTACGGCTTTTGCTTTGAAACCAACGTTGAAATATACATGGAGGGACTTGACGGACCTGCAAGAATGGAAGCGCTTATGACCAAGCTGCGCCAAGATCCTCCCACAAGCTTTGGCGGTGTTGACGTTGCGTTGATCGGCGACTATAAGACGGGGCTCTTTACTGAAAACGGAAAGAGCTATCCTACGGGGCTTCCCTCCTCCAACGTTCTTTACTATAAGCTGGTAAACGGCGACGTGATCGTTGCACGTCCCTCGGGAACCGAACCAAAGATCAAGTATTACTATATGTTGGAGGCACGCGATCGCCGCGATGCCGAAGAAAAGCTCCAAAAATACGCACAGACACTTGATAAACTGGCTTAATAGACCAAAATTAAAAAGGTGCTGTTCTTGTGTAGCAGCACCTTTTTTGCATTTTGGTTTTAATTATTTTAACAATTCACAATACAAGTCTGCCACCTCGGCAGTCATTCTTTCCGCTGTATAATACGTGTTATAGCGATTGATAGCTTCTCGCCGCATAGAAGATTCTAAATTCACGTCGGAGGCGATCCTGCATATATATTCTGCCAGTATTTTTTCGTTCCCCTCGGGAAAAAGAAAACCGGCACGTCCGTCTCCGATCATTGCTATATTCCCGCCGTAGGCGCTTGCAACAGTCGGAAGACCGGCACTCATCCCCTCGGAAAGAGCCAGCGAGGAGGTTTCGGTTCCCGAGGAGCAGTTAACGTTAACGTTCATTAAATGGTAGTATGGCGCTACGTCGCTTACAAACCCGATAAAACGAACCGCCCCGGAAATTCCAAGCTCCTTGCAAAGTTGTTCCAAAGATGCACGCATAGAACCTTCTCCAATGATCAAAAACTTTACGTCACGGCAATTGCAACGTTCCAGGACCAATTTTGCAGCCTTCAAAAACGTTTTATGCCCCTTGCATTCCACAAGACGGGCGCAGATCCCAACAATAAAATCGCTTTGCTTGATGTCAAGTGAATCTCTGATTCCCTGTAATTCATCCTCTGACACCGAACGAACAGGCTTTGAACCGTTAATGATCACACTGATCTTCTTTTTGGGAATCCCCAAAGCACGTAAATTTTCGGCGGCAGCATCCGCCGTGGCAATCACCCGATCCGACAGCAATCGGTTAAAAATACCACCCAATTGCTTGATGGGAGGGATCCGCCACAAAAAAGAAGGGGGATAACAGCAGTGACGCGTATGGATCACAGGGCGGTCACACAGCTTCCCCGCGATCCTTGCACTGAGAGCCGCATTTGTGTGGATCAAATCCGCTTTGCTTTCTTTGATACAGCGGCAAATTTCACGCACCGATGAAACAGAGGGGCGAGATACAGAATACTCTAATGGGATCGCGCGGATCCCCAATTCCTCCACTCTGACTCGCAATTGACTATTGTAAGGCAGAGCTACGCTGCTTTCAATTGTTTGACGATCAAAAAGCGAGAGTAGGTTGGTTAAAAGAATCCCTGCTCCGCCAACGTTTTCATCGCTGATCACGTGTAGTACCTTCACGGGTTCCTCCTTAAAACGAAAAGATAAAAAATACGCGAAAAATCTGTATTAGTATCTTGCATTTTAAGCACAATTATGATATAATGTCTTGGAAAAAACGACTTCAAAGATTCGGAAAATATCCGATTTCTGGAAAGGAACCCTCTATGGAAAAAAACACACGCGGAAGCTTTACGGGAAACCTTGGGTTTGTACTTGCCACCGCGGGATCTGCCATTGGGCTTGGCAACCTTTGGCGCTTCCCCTATCTTGCTGCCAAGGACGGTGGCGGACTCTTCCTTCTTGTTTATATCGTTTTGGTATTCACATTTGGTTTTTCTCTGATGACTGCCGAAATTGCGATTGGAAGAAAAACAGGGGTAGGACCGCTCCAAGCCTACGGAAAAATGCACAAGCGCTTTGGCTTCCTCGGTTGGATCGCAACGGCAGTTCCCATCATCATTTTCCCCTACTATTGCGTTATCGGCGGATGGATCGTTCAGTATATGTTCACCTATACCAGCGGTGGAGCAGGAACCATTTACGAAGGTGGCGCCGGTAATTTCTTTAGCAATTTTATTACAGACTACACTACTCCTATTATCTGCTTCCTTATCTTTATCACATTAAGCGCTGTGATCGTTCTTTTGGGTGTTGAAAAAGGCATTGAAAAAGCCTCTAAAATTATGATGCCTGCACTTTTCGTTCTCATCATTGGAATCGTTATTTACTCCTTGACCCTGTCTCACACCGATGAAAACGGTGTAACAAGAACTGCGCTTGACGGACTTAAAATTTATCTCATCCCTAATTTCGAAGGTCTTACTTTCCCTAAGTTTCTTTCTATTCTTTTAGACGCGGTCGGGCAGCTCTTCTATTCTCTCAGTGTTGCCATGGGCATTATGATCGCCTACGGCTCTTACGCAAAAAAAGACGGAAATTTGATTTCCTCTATCAACCAAATTGAGCTTTTTGATACCGGAATTGCACTTTTGGCTGGTATGATCGTAATTCCCTCGGTCTTTGTTTTTCAAGGCGCTGAAGGCTTAGCAAAATCCGGTCCCAGTCTTATGTTTGTCTCTTTGCCGCAGGTGTTTGAGCAAATGGGCATTTGGGGACATATCATCGGTGCGCTCTTCTTCGTCCTGGTCTTTTTTGCGGCGCTCACCTCCTCGATCTCTCTTATGGAGGCGGTTACCTCCAGCATCATTGATCGCTTTAAGTTAAAGCGATCAACGGCAACGCTTATTTGTTACGTCTTGTCCTTATTGATCGGTATTGTCGTTTGCTTGGGATACAATCTCTTATATTTCGAGCTCACCCTGCCAAACGGTGCGATTGGACAGATCCTTGATATTCTTGACTATATTACCAACAACCTCATGCTTCCCATCGTGGCACTTCTTACTTGTGTGTTGATTGGTTGGGTGTGCAAGCCAAAAGCAGTTTTGGATGAGGTACAGATCGGCTGTGATAAAAAGCTGAAAAGAGCGGGAATGTTTAAGCTGATGATCAAATTTATTGCCCCTGTTCTCTTGCTTGTCATTCTCCTTCAAGCATTCAATCTTTTATCGTTCCTGCAGTAACGATAAAAGAAAAAAAGTAAAAGCCCTCGCTCCAACGCAGTGTGGAACGAGGGCAAAGCTTTACCTTTTTTTAAACACGGTTTTTATAATCGTTGAGAGCTTTGGAGGCATACCGTACAGAAGAACGCCAACACGGTAAATTTTTGCGGAAAGGATACCGATACCGATGGTAGAACCTATGAGAATTGCGATCGATGCAACGATCTCATACCAAGCTACCGTACTCATACAAATTCTCGTAAACATAGCCATAGGTGAAGTGAACGGAATATACGAACACACAAGCATTGCAGTATTATCCACAGAGCCGCTACTCATTGAAAACATAACTACTATAAATGCAATAATAAAGAGGAATGTGATAGGCATGACCGAGGTATTGATATCTTCAAGCTTAGATGCTGTCGATCCTATCGCGCCAAACATAAACGCATAGATAAGGAACCCAAGCACGAAGAACACGATCAGATAGATGAACAATTCAATCGGAATATCGAATATAGAAGCGATCAAAGGATTGGAAAGAGCTTCTTTATTCACGTTGTAAAGGAGTATTGCTGTCCCAAACACAAGAACGAGTTGAGAAAAGCCTGCAATACAAGAAGCAAGTACTTTGCCGAACATCATACTTGTGGGCTTGGCGCTCGTTACCAAAACCTCCATCGCGCGAGAACTCTTTTCTGTTGCAACGTTGGTAGCGACCATCTGTCCGTAAAGAAGAATGACCATATAGAGCGCGAAGATCATTATGTAAGTGTAGAAGAAGTTCTGCATTTGATCCTTGCCCAGCGTTTCGGTGTCGCTTTCGATCTGAACAGACAAAATTTCGGCTGCTATTTCGGGCGGGATCTCGTTATTTACCATTTGCTGATAACGATACACCTCTTGCAATACGGTGTCTGCAATGGCGGTATTGCTATCGTACATCGAGAGGTTGTTTACATAATAGGTATAGGAGGATGCGCTGTTCATTACAAAGGCACACTCCGCGCCACCGGAGATGATTTCGTTTTTCAATTCGTCAATGCTACCTTCAGCAACCTTTACATTATAATTTACAAAAGAGCCACTGAAATATTCTTTTACGATAGCGGAGAGAGCTTCATTCTCGGCATAAACAAGCATTGTGGGAAGATCGGTTTGAGTTACGTCACCCTCATCGTCCGATTGAAATGCTGCCATAATATTGGGAATAAACATTACAATGGCGATTGCAACAACAAGAAATATCGTAATTCCAACAAACAACTTGTTTCTAAGATAACCTTTCAGTTCAAATTTAAGTATTTTTCCAAACTGTTTCATTGTTCTGCCTCCTTACACCTGTGCTCCTGCATACTCTACGAAAATATCGTTCAAAGAAGGCTCGAACACCCTTACCTCATCAACATCATACCTTTCTACGATTTGTTTCATCATAGCTTGCTTTTCATCGGGACTTGCAAGCTTGATGAGTAAGGTTCCATCTTCACGCTCATTGCAGGCTTCACCCAAGGCTGCTTTTATCGGCTCAGGATCAGTAGTGCTTACAACAATTTTATCGCGTGGATAGGTTCTCTTTATTTCGCGAAGATCGCCGCTAATAGCCACCTTACCTGCATTGATAATTGCAATACTATCGCAAAATTCCTCTATGTAGCTCATCTGATGGCTTGAAAACAGAACAACCTTTCCACCGGCGATTTGCTCCTTTACAACATCTTTAAGAAGCATTGCGTTCACGGGATCGAGCCCCGAAAAGGGCTCGTCGAGGATGACGATATCGGGATCGTGTGCAAGTGCTGTAATAAGCTGAATCTTCTGCTGATTTCCCTTTGACAAAGTATCAAGGCGCTTGTTGCGATATTCGCTCATGCCAAGTCGTAAGAGCCAGTAGTCAATTGCTTTCACAGCATCCTTTGTACTCATGCCTTTCAGTTCTGCAAAATACACAAGCTGATCTATGATGAGCTTTTTTGGATAGAGCCCTCTTTCTTCCGGGAGGTAGCCGATACCGATTTTATCGTAATCAATAGGCTTTCCGTCAATCAACACTTCACCGCTATTCGCCGGGAATACGTTCATCAAGATACGAATAGACGTTGTTTTACCTGCGCCGTTTCTGCCAAGCAGACCAAACGCCTTTCCACCTTCTGCCCTGAAAGAAACTCCTTTAAGAACCTCTTTCTCGCCAAAGGACTTGTCAATGTTTTTTAGTTCAAGTATCATTTCTTACCTCTGATTTTAAGACAAAATAATTTTATATATCCGACTTAATTCTCTTGAAAATTCAAATTGATTGCGCCAATGCCACCCTTGATCTCTATATAATTCCGACCGTTTCCGCTATCACCATGATCGGTAACAGTTTTTCCATCGATGGTAATACTGCCAAGACCTTTTTCAATATCGATTTTATAATCGTCTTTAGAGCCAATGAAAGTAAGATTGGACTCTCCAACGCCAAATTCCAAATCACTGTCTCCGACTACTTCGGCAACCAAATTCAATTCACCTATTCCCAATTCAAGACTCAGGTTATTGAGTGTGCCGCTAACAATAGTTATCTGTCCGGCGCCCCCTTCGATGTCAACCTCCGAAGAAGCGTTAAGGGACTCAAATCGTACATCTCCTGCACCAAGCTTTAATTCCATTGAATCAGCAGATAAAGTATCCGCCGTCATTTTTGCCGCACCTGTTTCAATTTCCACATGATCAAATACGGTGCCATCGGGAACATAAAGAATTAAGATTGCATTTGAATAGTTGCTATGGCTTTTAGCTTCATCTACAATTGTCAAGACACCGTTTTTTTCGAATACAGACAGATATTTCAAATTGCACTCAACCAAAAATTCATCTCCGCTTTTGATTTTGAAATCGGCGGCGTTGATCTGCACGTCTAACGAATGAATTTCAGATGTTATTTCATACGTTTTTGTTTCGTCCAAAACAGCGTATTTGTTGCTGCAACTAACAAGGCATACAAGAAATATTGCCGATATAATTACTGTTAAAATTCTTTTCATTTTACGTCCTCCTTCTCTTAAATCAATATGGCACAGCACACTCAAAAAACACACCTATGACATTCCAAAATCTCGCACGATTATTTATAAACGTTATTAACTTTCACCATTAGTATATCACATTTTATGAATAAATCAAGATATTTTGCATTTCCGGTTCAAAAAAACTCCATCACAGACTCTCAGTCTATGGTGGAGTTTTTTGGTCAGTGTAATTTCTTCTTTAAGGATATTACACTATTGTGTTTTTTCTTTTTATTGTTCGTCACTTTTCTTTTCATGACAGTGCGCACTCATTGGGCATCCGGCACAGGAGGAGCCGCAAGAGCTTTTCCCACGCTTTTTATCCCGTCTCAGTGAAAGGATAATAAGAACGACGGCGATGATCAACACTGTACCAACCAATAAAGAGCCACCGTATACCGAAAACCAATCAAGCATATGAAAATTCCTTTTTTCTTATTTTTTTACTTTTAAAACTGCGCTTTTTGCAGGCTTATACGGGCGAAAAAGCATAAATACCAACAAAAGCAAAAGTACAATTGCCGCCACAAGCCAAAGGACCTGAAGGCCTCCTGTGAAGGTGCCTGCAAAAACGCTTCCCAACTGATAAACGATCAAGGAGACCGCGTAGGCAAAAACGCACTGGTAGGCAATCGCAAACGCAGTCCACTTTGCACTGTTCATCTCTCTTCTGATCGCCCCCATTGCGGCAAAGCAGGGAGCGCAAAGCAAGTTGAAGAGCATAAAGCTGTACGCCGCAAGCGGTGTCATATTTGCAAAATTCAAAACCCCAAGAACGGCAACCACTTCTTCTTTTGCAATAAGTCCCATCAAGGTGGCAACCGCAGTTTCGGGGGCACCGAAGCCAAGAGGAATGAAGAGCCAGCTGATCATACCGCCGATCATATCAAGGACGCTGGTTTCTGGTCCTTCGAGATAAAAGCCAAAGCTTCCGCCTGTGGTTCCAAAAACAGCACCTGCCCAGATAACGATGGTTGAGAGAAGAATGATCGTTCCGGCTTTTTTAATAAAGGACCAGCCGCGCTCCCACATCGAACGCAAAACGTTGATCAGCGTTGGCATATGGTATTCGGGAAGCTCCATAACAAACGGCGCCGGGTCTCCCGAAAAGAGCTTTGTTTTTTTAAGAATGATTCCCGAAACAATAATTGCGGCGATCCCAATAAAGTAAGCGGAAGGCGCGACCCACCAAGCATCGTCAAACATTGCAGACGCAATGAGTGCAATAATGGGAAGCTTGGCTCCGCAAGGAATAAATGTGGTGGTAATTACGGTCATTCGACGGTCATGCTCGTTTTCGATCGTGCGGCTTGCCATGATCCCGGGAACACCGCACCCTGTGCCGATCAGCATTGGGATAAATGATTTTCCCGAAAGACCGAATTTTCTGAAGATACGGTCAAGCACAAAGGCAATACGCGACATATATCCGCAAGCTTCGAGAAACGCAAGCATGATAAAGAGCACAAGGATCTGCGGTACAAATCCAAGCACCGCGCCAACCCCCGCAACCACTCCGTCAAGGAGCAGAGATTGAAGCCAAGGGACGCATCCAACGGAAACAAGTGCGTTTTCTACCAGTACGGGAATTCCCGGGACCCACATCCCAAAAAAGGACCATCCTTCCCCAAATACGCCGTCGTTAGTCCAATCCGTTACAAAGGTACCTACGGTAGAAACCGAGATGTAATATACCAAAAACATAATCACCGCAAAAATCGGAAGTGCTGCGATTCGATTGGTAAGAACTCTGTCAATTTTATCCGAGGTAGATAGCTTTCCTGCGTTTTTCTTTTTATAGCAATGCTCTAATATGCGCGCAATATAAAGATAACGCTCGTTTGTGATGATACTTTCGGAGTCGTCGTCCAGTTCCCTTTCCGTGTTGACAATATCCTCTTCAATATGGGACAAAAGCTCCTTGGGAACAGACAATTCCTCCAACACCCTTGCATCTCTTTCAAAAATCTTAATGGCATACCAGCGCTGTTTTTCCTGGGGATAATCATGAAGGAGCGCCTCTTCAATATGCGCGAGTGCATGCTCTACAGGCCCTGCAAAGCTGTGTGAAGGAGTAAAGGTATTTGGCTTTTGTGCCACCTCAAGAGCAGCAGCGATTACCTCGTCAATGCCTTCCCCTTTCAAAGCGGAAATTTCAACAACGGGACAGCCAAGCGTCACAGAGAGCTTATCGATCTGAATTTTATCACCGCGCTTACGAACAACGTCCATCATATTGATCGCGATGACCACAGGGATCGCAAGCTCGATCAATTGTGTCGTCAGGTAAAGATTCCGCTCGATATTTGTGCCGTCTACCACGTTAAGGATCACATCCGGGCGCTCCCCAACCAAATAATTTCTTGCAACCACCTCTTCAAGTGTGTAAGGCGAGAGTGAGTAAATACCGGGAAGATCGGTTACGATTACAGAATCGTGTCCTTTGAGCTTTCCCTCTTTCTTTTCAACGGTAACGCCGGGCCAATTCCCAACAAACTGATTGGATCCCGTTAAAACGTTGAAAAGAGTTGTTTTCCCGCAGTTTGGATTTCCCGCCAAAGCAATGCGAATACTCTGCTGTTCCATTGTTGTCCCCCTTGTTTAAAGTTAGCAAGCGCTAACCAAAGTATAAAAAATAAATGAGAATTATTCGATCTCAATCATTTCCGCGTCAGCCTTACGAAGAGAAAGCTCGTAACCGCGGACTCTCAATTCAAGAGGATCTCCGAGAGGAGCGACCTTTCGCAGGTATATTTCAACTCCTTTTGTAATGCCCATATCCATAATACGTCGTCTGAGCGCCCCTTCTCCATGGAGCTTTACTACCTTAACGGTTGAACCGATTTTTGCATCGCGCAATGTTTTCATTTCGATTCTTCTCCTTAAAACGATTGTCGGTTAGCAAATGCTAACTGCTGTAATTATAAATCAAAAAGAAAAATTTGTCAATACCTTTTTCTTCTTTTTTTTGGGTTTATCATAAATTACAAAACAGTAGAAAATAATGACACGTGATTTTGTAAAATTAAGACAAACCACTGTTGGAGAACCAAAACTTACAAAATGCATAAAATGCTGATAGAGGTGATATTATGGAAAATGCTGTCGTTCCCGCGCTGCTTGCTACGTTGTTTACATGGTTTATGACAGCCTTGGGAGCTGCTACCGTTATTTTTTTTAAAAGAATCAATCAAAAAGGAATGAATTTAATGTTGGGATTTGCGGCCGGAGTTATGATCGCTGCCAGCTTTTGGTCGCTCTTACTTCCGGCGATCGAGCGCGCCGAAGCTTCTTCCCTTATTCCGCCTTGGTTGATTGCCACGTTTGGATTTGTATGCGGTGCTGTTTTTATATGGATATCGGATAGAACGGTTACAAAGGCCAGAAATAAAATGAACTGTCATCACCAAAAGGACGTTTCCGATCGCTTCCATCGCGTATTTTTGTTGGTTCTTTCCATCACGCTTCATAATATTCCGGAGGGGTTGGCTGTTGGCGTAGCTTTTGGGGCGCTCGCACATACGGGATACGCTCCCGAGGCTTTTATGGGCGCTGTCTCAATTGCTTTGGGGATTGCACTGCAAAATTTTCCGGAAGGAGCGGCAGTCTCATTTCCCTTACGGCGAGAGGGGTATACTGTAAAAAAGAGTCTTTTCTTAGGTCAGGCATCGGGGATGGTGGAACCGATCGCGGGTGTGATCGGCGCTTTGGCAGTGGTTTATATCGAGGCGATCCTTCCCTTTGCACTTTCCTTTGCGGCGGGCACTATGATCCTCGTATCAGTCCATGAGTTGATCCCGGAATGCCAAAGCAACAAAGATGCCCATCCTTATTTTGCAACCATGGGAATTGTGTCGGGATTTGCGTTGATGATGCTGTTGGACGTTGCCCTTGGATAATCTTCTTTACGCTTCTTTTTCGGAAATGACAATCTTTTTACAAAAATATATGGGGGTGTCTCAAATTGAAAATTTGAGACACCCCCTTGGGGCTCGGCAGATTTAGGCGAGAAGCGTCTCGCCTAATGTGACAGACCCATAGTTTTTATTCGGTTGTGTAGTTATCAAAATATCCCTGGATATAAACAATAGGTGTTCCCTTGTCTCCGGAGCCGGAGGTAAGGTCACAAAGCGAACCGATCAGGTCGGTCAACTGTCTGGGGGTAGTTCCCTCAGATGCCATCTTGCCGTACAGATCGCTGTCCTTTTGCTGGATCTTTTCTTTGATCGCTTCTTTAAGTGCATCGCCCGAAAGATCGGCAAAATCGTTATCGGCAAGGTATTTCAGCTTTAATTCGTTGGGGGTTCCCTCAAGCCCTGCGGTATATGCGGGAGAAACGACCGGATCGGCAAGCTCCCAGATCTTTCCTACGGGATCCTTGAATGCACCGTCGCCGTAGACCATGACCTCGACCTTCTTACCGGTAGCGGCATAGAGACGAGCCTGGATATCGTCGACCAAAGCCTTGCAATCACGCGGGAAAAGCTTTACTTGGGTGTCGGTTGCCTTGTTCGAGCCAAGAAGTCCGTAGTGCTCATTGTAGCCACTTCCGCTTACGGGAGCGCTCAAGATCTCGTCCATACCAAATACGATCTCGGCACCGGCCGCGCGAAGAAGACGCTTTGTACGCGCACGTGTGTGAATATCACAGTTAAGAACGTTTTTGGTGTATTTAAGAACAGCACGGGGATCGTTGGCAAACACGATCTCACAATCAGCCCCAGCGGCACGAATGAGCTGTTCGTAATACTCAACGTAATCCACGCCCGTAAAGCGGTGCTTTTCGTATCCGAAAAGCTCACGATAGGTTTTGAGATCAAGAACGTCGGAATAAGGATTGACACCCTTTTCATCCAAAGCATCAAGACTGATCAAATGGTTTCCAACCTCATCCGAGGGATACGAAAGCATCAAAACGACCTTTTTTGTTCCCTTTGCAATACCCGTTAAACAAACGGAAAAACGGTTACGGCTGAGAATGGGGAAAATGACACCTACGGTCTCACCGCCAAACTTGGCACGCACGTCTGCAGCAATATCCTCAACGGTTGCATAGTTTCCTTGCGCGCGGGCGACGATCGCCTCGGTCATTGCAACGATGTCGCGGTCTTTGATAGTAAAACCATCATCCGCTGCCGCCTCCAGAACGGACGCGGTTACAATTTCGGCAAGATTGTCTCCGTTGCGAATGATAGGAGCACGAACTCCTCTTGATACTGTGCCAACCATACGGCTCATAAATCATACACTCCTTTTATACCCGATGCACGGGAATCCAAAATTTTATCACATCCAATAGTATAACAAATTTTTTACCGTTTGTAAAGTGTTTTCTTTAAAAAAATGATCGTCAATGAAAAATTTTATTGTACGTCAACAGTGATAAAATGATATTATGAACGGAAGAAAACGGCAAAATTCAAAATCAGTATGTAAATGAGCCATACGTCATGCAATAGCAAAAGCATTCCCGCAAGCTTACTGACCCTTGAAAAGCAAACGGTAACACAAACGCACAAACATAAAATCAAAATACATTCCAAAACGCTTAAAAAAAGCAGTCCCGCGCCAAAAAAGGTGGGATACCAGCAAAGCTCAAGCACCGCAAAAAGGACAAACAGCATACATCCCTTGTATTTGTCCACCTCACAACCCGGATCGCGGTATCCCAAAACAAAGCCCGCGGCACACCCTACCGTAAAAAACGCAACCGTCCAACACAGACACATGACCCACGAAGGGGGCAACAGCTCCCCTATATTCAAGGCGAGAATCGCCATGTGAGGGCTTCCAACCGCGAATCTTACCAGAATACCGCCAAGTGTAAAGAGCGCACCGATCAAAAGCATTAAAACAGAATTGCTCTGATTCATTTCCAACGTTAGCCACGCCCCCGCGCGTATCTTGCCGTATTTTTTTTTGTACAAAAACAGCACCTCCTCTTGAAGATGCTGTTTTGCTGCATCCCCACCTTACATCATGCTATGCAAGATAAGTGAGGTTTATGCCGGATGCACTTCTCTATTCTGCCATGGAAATTGAGGGAGCTTTTCTACCTTTAGGGCAGGAAAGAAATATTCTTGATACCGTTCCCAATCGCTCTCTTTTAATAAAGCCGATCTGTTATATTGCTTTTCAGCATCCGACACACCGCAATAGTCGTTAAGGGTACTTGAAAAATATGCTTCTTTTTCGTTTGGATTGATGGGATAAAGGCTTGGAGGCTCTCTGTAAACGTATTGTGCGTCGGTGACGTAAAACTTTATCGGAAAATGACGCTCGACGTGAATCAGAGCGACGCTTTCTTCCTCATCCGAAAGCTCCGTGTGCAAAACGCCACCGTTCTCCTTGTCGTACGGGCAAAGAACGTGACAGTCGCACTCTTCATGCGGTTCGGTTCCAAGAACAAACCAACCGCTTGCGATACGGTTGGAACGGGGGTCTTTTTTGCACCTTTCACAAGGAATTTTTCCGGAATCCTTGCAGTATTCTGCAAGGATCACGTTCGAAGGGATCTCAAACACCCGTCTTCCGTCTTTTTTATCAAGGATCCCACACATGATTCGGTTCCAAATGTTGGTACAAAGATTTCGCCCCTCAAGCGCTTCCGGATATTCGTAGCCGCACCAAACTCCGCAAACGATATCCGGGGTGTATCCAATAAACCAGCGGTCGCAGTCATTGCTGGTCGTTCCCGTTTTCCCAGCGCACTGACATTCCTCTTGCAGGGTGATCGCACCCGAGGTGCCGTTTTTCGTAACCCCTTGCAAAAGCTTTGTCATCACAGCAGCGTTCTCACGGGATAACACACGGCGCCCATCATCATCCTTGGAAAGAAGCACCGTTCCGTTTTCATCAAGTACGCGGTAATAGGATCTTGGAGAGTGATAGATCCCTCCGTCGGCAAATGCAGTATAGGCTGCCGTCATTTCTTTCAGCGTAACCCCCGTGGAAAGCTGCCCGAGTCCCAAAGCGGCCTCTCCCATGAGCTCTGCATCATTGCTTTGGAGTGTTCCTAAGGAAAAGGATGTTTTAAGATAGTCTAACGAGGTTTCAAGCCCCAATTCTCTTAAAATACGGATCGCTACGGTATTGGTGGAATGTGCAACAGCATAAGAAACGTTTGTCAACCCACGATATACACCGTTTGCGTTCTTTGGCCATGCAAGACGACCCCCAAACTGAAAATCTGTGGGAACGTCATCATAAACGCTTGACCAAGTAATGAGCCCTTTTTCAAGAGCAGGGGCATAGACACTTAACGGTTTGATCGTAGACCCCGGCGGTCTTAATGCTTTTGTTGCAAGATTTTGAAGATGATTCCCTCTTTTTTCTCCAACAGCTCCTGCCACTCCCAAAATATCCCCCGTGCGGTTATCGATAACGATCAGTGCCGATTGTGCCCCCTCTCCGTTTGCGTTTTTGGGAAGAACAACGGCGGTTTTGTAATACTCCTCAACAAAGCGTTGGATCTCTTCATCCATCGCCATGTCGATCGTGATCCCCTTGCTGTAAACAAGATGGGTTGCAGCAGCGCGGCTCATACCGTATTCCTTCATAAGATCTAAGGTAACGTCCTCGATCACCATATCCACGTACCATGAATTGATCCCCTCGGTATTCGCAAGGGAGTCCACGCAAAGTTTTAAAGGAGCGGCGATCGCATTTTGATATTCCTCTTCACTCAAAAAACCTTCTTTTTTCATTTCCCTTAAAATCAGATTTCGTCTTGAAAGATTGTTTTGGGGATGATAGATTGGATTGTAATAGGAGGGTTGATTGGTAATGGCAGCAATGGTTGCGCATTCTTCAACCGTAAGATCCTTTGGGGCTTTTGAAAAATAATGCTCTGCTGCCGCGTTGATGCCGTTACAATTGTCTGAAAAATGGATCACGTTGAGATAGAGCTCTAATATCTCACTCTTATCCAGCGTCTTTTCGAGATCCTTTGCATAGATGATCTCCTGAAGCTTTCTTTTCCAGGTAACGTCACTGTTTCCCGTCATGTTTTTTACAAGCTGCTGTGTGATGGTAGAAGCTCCGAAGGTGTCTGAAAATCCCAATATATAGTTCAAGCCTGCCAATGCGGTTCTTTTCCAGTCCACGCCATCGTGCTCCCAAAATCCTTTGTCCTCAATGGAAACAAAGGCGTTTATCATCGCCTTGGGAATTTCGTCAAGTGTGACGTAAGCGTTTTGCCTTTGTGCAAAAAAGGCATCGGTAACGTCCTTTTTTACACCCATGCGACCTGTGCGATCCTCAAAGGAATATACAAAAAAATGCGGCGAACGTGCAACGCTCGCATCTGAAAAAAGCTCTTGATCCACCTGCTTTTCAAAAGTAGTATCAATATACAAAGCACTTATCAACCCCACAAGGCATAACAACAAAAGAAAAAGTGTAAACCCTATCCACAAAGACTTAAAAAGCAAATTTCTTTTCTTTGCTTTTGACATACCGAACTCCTTTCTCTGTTTTACAGCAATAGTATTTCCTGCAAATTCGTATACCAACCGTCAAAAGAGGAAATACTGTGATTACCCACTTTTCAAAGAATTGAAAAAGGAGCAATATTATGGATGTTTCAAAGCTGTTTACTTTATTATGCGCGATCTTGCTTGTAATCGCACTGGTGCTTTCGATTACTTCTGTATTCATATTAAAGGAGACGGTTGAAGAAACCGAAAAATGGCAATTCCGTGCCCAAGCTTTGCTTGGAAGTATGGAGGCTTTTGCAGAAAGCAGCACAGACGAAGAAGCAGAAACGCCCCCCTCCGACACTATTCAGAAAGAAGATCCTCCCGTCACCGATGCGGATATTCTTTATAATAAGTTTTATATCCGTGAGGTGAATGAAAAAATAGGAGTTTATTGCGATGAGGGACAATTGATAAGAGTACTTGACGTCAACGTAAAAACGCTTCCCGAAAAGGATCGCGAAAAATTAAAAAAAGGGATCAGGGTCAATTCCTGGAGCGAGTTGATCTCTGTCATACAGGACTATGAATAAAAAATGAGGCTGTTAGCGTCGTGCCATCAAGGTAAGATGCTAACAACCTTATTTTTTGGGAATTCTTTTAGGAAAACGATATTCAAAAGCGTGCGTTGCCTTCTTCACCGTCCAAGAGATTCCAATCGCGGCGGTGGGGATCAGGCAAAACACGTACGGATAAATATATTGGCTCTTCCCTTCCCAAAACGTGTGAAAGATAAGGCCGCCGATAAAGAAGAGTAACAAAAGCTCCCAACCAAGCACGTCCTTTTTGCGAAGCAGCAAAAACAAAAGGGTAAACCCAAAGATCAAAAGGACAACGGCTTTTGACATAAAAGCAATCGTTCTCTCAGCTTCTCCACCGTTGTAAATCGATTGCAACAAGGGCGTGTGCGTTTTTTGATTGCACGCCTCTAAAGGGCCGCTCCATACCGACTGATACATCGGCTCGCACCATTGCGATATGGTTTTATCCTTGAAAAAAGCCATTGCTTTTTGGGGCTCTTTTTTCATTTTTTCAAGGTTTTCCTTCAGCTTCTCAAAACCGATCTCCTTGGCACGCTCGGGGTCGTAGTCCGAATTTGTATAGGTACTGTAATTAAAGCCGCTATACCATCCGGGAGCACGGTAAACGTTATTTAAATCGGTTCCCATTGCGATCCATAACACGGCGGGAGTTCCACCGTCAAGCTCCGCTCCCGTTTTTTGTTCGTAATAAAGCTTAATAAGTTGAGACGGCAACGAAAAGCATAAAACAAGCGCCAAGGTTGCAAGCAAAGCCTTTAAAAGCTCTTTTTTGCGGCTTTTCAATGCATCCAAAAGCCAATAAACTGCAATTGCGATCACACCAATCAAAAAATTTTGCTTTAGGCACGCGGCAGTGGCGGCAGCGACAACGGCGATGAACACGCTGTATATTTTGTGATGATAGGTAAATTTGATCGCGTGATAAAAAGCAAGGATCATAAAAAAGAAGCCGGGAATTAAGCCATACGCAAACAAAACGAAGAAAAACTGTGGCAAGAATGCAAAGGAAAGAACAACCGTCGTCAAAGCAACATCTCGCCCTTTTTGGAATAGCATTGCAATTTTAAGAACGATATAATTGATCCCTATCACAAAGCAAAAGTTAAAGACAAAGCTGATCCAAGGTCGTTTTACAAGCAATTGTAAAAGCGAATCATAAAACAAAAGCCCCGTTTGCTGGGGGTAACGTTCCATATACCCACCCTTGAAGAAAGCGGAATAATCCCCGTTTGCAAAGCCCTTGGCTACAGAAAAAACAGTTCCTGCATCAGCTCTGATCGAGTGATCGACGTTTAAGATCAAATAAATCGCCATACCTACGTAAGCAAGTGTAAAAACAGCAAATAAAACTTGGGGATGAACGCGTCGCAAATATTTTCTAAAAAAGACGAGCAAACAAATCACAGCTACCGTCAAAACAAGGATCAAATGCGCACCAAGTAAAAAACCGTCGATCGTCACCTTTTCTCTGGCGTCATAACTCACCGAGGCATTGTATATAAAATTGAGAAGGAAAATGAAATAAACAGCCGCAACGGAAATACACCACAGCGCGCAGCGAAAGAACCCGTGAAAAGAAATACGCTTCACTTTTTCATCCTCCTTCATTTTTAATAACCTTTTTCATTTTAACACATGCCGGAACACGGAGTCCAATACCCTTTGGAGCTAAGGGCTCTCACGCCACCATCAAAAAGAAATAAGCAAGCATACCAATGATAGTTAAAGCTGTAAAGAAAACAGCACAATTTTTAATGGTTTTAAGTAAACTTAATTTTTTGTACGTAAGATATTCCGCGATTTCTTCCTCGGTCAAATCAGCTTTGTAAATTGTGTAAAATTCACCTGTTGAAGTATCTCCGTCGTTGTAAACGTACGCGAATACTCCATCCGGAAGAACACCGCCCTCCTTTAAAAGCTTTCGATATTCTTTGTTTTCCTGTTTAGAGCAAGGAATCTTTTGCAACAAATCAAATTCAAATTTATAGGATTGCAGTTTTTCTCTTAAGTCGATCTTTTCTTTGGGCATTATTTTAACCTCCAAAAATTTTTAATCAAGTACGACCGATTTTTTCTTTCCGTTCTTATTTCGTGGGTATTCTCTGATGCGAATAACAAAATCGAGATTGATCGCTTCCAACTTTCCGTCTTTCTCTATGAGGATCGCTCCGTCGGTGACTTCTTTGATCACTCCTTCGTACTGATGGCTACTGTCAAACGAGTAAATTACACATTCTTTATCAATAAATCTTGTTGCAAGCTCTTGCATTTCTGTATTGCCTCCTGTTTTTCTTCGTTTCATAATTTTTCTTACAATAACCGCTTTTCGTTGATTACGAAACATTGTAAATATGATGATCCATAAACAAATGATCGGTACGTATATTGCCGGGTTCAATTCCCCACCTCCACAACTTCAAGCTGCCTAACGGTTGTATTATACCATAAATTAGGATAAAAGTAAATAGGAGGGAAAGAAAAAACGAAGTATGATCAACAATGCTATAAATGGCGTAGGTGTCGAGAAGAACATACTATATAAACAAAATCCAAATCACTTTTGATACAATATGGCATCCACCGTGAGCGATCATGGAATAACGTAAGCCGTATTTTCTATACAACCAACCAAACATCAAGCCCATGCCGCCATTGAGCAAAAAGCATCTGAATACGATCACGGGAGATAGACCCAACATTGTAGCTGTGGCAGGCAGATGGCCTGCAGCGAACAGAAGGGCGGCGATGACATTGGCGGTGATAAGAATGCCTGTTGATGGACGTTCATTCTTCCTGTCAAATATCTTCCACAGAACGAACGCGACCAACGACAACCAGAAAAGACGCAACATTACTTCTTCAATCACGCCACCATATATGACCGATGCGATTAAGTACGATATTGTTGGCTTTACACTGTACGAATCCATAATAAGTTGCGAATAGTTTCCGAAGAAAAGCAAATCGGATAAAATCAATACCGAACTCCCGACAACAGCAACAATGAAGGACGCGATCGACGGCTTTTTGGTTATCTTTTTTTCATCCTTCCAAAGTCCGATCCTTTTACTGAGCCAGATACCTGCCGCTCCCAAGAGAATGCCGTATCCCGCTGCCTGCATTGCGGTAATAATGCCTATAATGATATCAGGAGGAAAATCTCCAAGTCCACCGGCAGCCAACTCATCGAGAAGTTGTTGCTGCATTTCCGGCGGATAACTGTCTAATACGTAAATACCTGTAAAGAATCCGCCAATGATACCTGCGATTGCGAAAAATAATAGGGTTTTCCAATATGACTTTATAAACTGTTTCATAACTACCTCTGTGAATGAGTGTTTATTTCTTCAATACCTTCTTGCACCAAGTGCGTTTATTGCATTTTGGGCACTTTAAGTAAGTCGGATCGTAG
>JAZNEQ010000129.1:0-13308 GCA_045588715.1 Eubacteriales bacterium
GAGCGTAAGTGCTACGTCGTTTCTCAGATCCTTGGGGAAGAGGGGACGGATGGGACGGTCGATCACACGGGAGGTAAGGACTGCCTTTTCGCTGGGCTTACCCTCGCGCTTGAGATAACCGCCGGGGATCTTACCTGCCGCATACATTCTCTCGTCAAAATCAACGGAGAGGGGAAGGAAGGCGATTCCGTCACGGGGCTTTTCGGATGCGGTCGCACAGCAGAGAACTGCGGTGTCGCCGTAGCGGCAAAGAACCGAGCCGTTTGCAAGACCTGCCATTTTACCTGTCTCGATCACAAGGGGTCTGCCTGCATAGGTGTACTTGAACACCTTGTAGTTTTTGAAGTTCATCGGTTCACTTTTGGTGATGTTCATTTTTTGTTCCTCCATTATTTTTTATTTTTTCCTTACGGAGGTTTAGCACTTAACCACGGATCGGAAACCTCCGATCTCCGGTGCATGGTTAACTGCTAATCCACCCGTAGGGTTGTTTTTGAGTAGGGAAGAGATACTAAAACAAGCAGAGGGAGTGAGGGCAGTGACAAAAATGCCGCTGCTCTCCACTCCCTTGATTGTTTTACTTTCTCAATCCGAGCTTGCTGACGATCGCGCGGTAACGCTCGATATCAGTCTTCTGCAGATAGTTCAGAAGGTTTCTTCTGTGACCGATCATTTTCTGAAGACCGCGGCGGCTGTGGAAATCCTTTTTGTTGGATCTGAGGTGCTCGGTCAGGTTGCTGATGCGGCTGGAGAGGATCGCGATCTGAACCTCGGGAGAACCGGTGTCTCCCTCGTGGGTTGCGTACTGCTCGATAAGAGCGAGCTTTGCGTCTTTCTGCATGGTATGTTTCACCTTTCTTTTTTTATTTGGCGTTTCACTCAGCAGTCGGTGGGTGAATAGCCGACAGGCGGCCTGTATCCGAAAACCGAGTTCACGTCATACAATGTTATTATACCACATTTCTTTGGGTTTGTAAATACCTTTTTTTATTTTTTTATCATATAAAATGTATAAACTTGGCGTTCTTTGATCAACAAAAATGGAATTTTTAACAAAGCGGCGGGCACATCGGTTCATCCGCACCTCTTTTCCGATTTTGTAAAAGTTCTTGGGGGAGAGGTGTGGAGAGGGGGCTTCTTTCAAGAAGCCCCCTCTCCACGTATATCACCCTTAATATAACTTATACTTCAATCTCAGATTATCGGCAATCATGGCGATGAACTCCGAGTTCGTCGGCTTGCCGCGGTTGTTTTGAATGGTGTACCCAAAATAGGAGTTGAGCGTATCCACGTCGCCTCTGTCCCAAGCTACCTCAATGGCGTGGCGGATGGCACGCTCAACGCGCGAGGTGGTCGTTGCGTACTTCTTTGCCACGCTGGGGTATAGGACCTTGGTAACGGAGTTGATGATGTCCGAATCCTTAATGGTCATAAGGATCGCCGTGCGCAGATATTGGTATCCCTTAATGTGGGCGGGAACACCGATCTGATGAATGATCTGCGTGACCTGGGATTCGATATCGGGACCCTTTTCCACGCTTTGCAATGCCACTGCCGGAACGGCGCTTTGGCGGTGCGCCACAATGCTTTGCACGTGGTCGCAAAGACTTGGGACGTTGACAGGCTTGAGAAGACAGAGCTCCGCTCCCGCCTCACTTGCCTGGATGAAAATGCTTTGGTTGGACACCGAGGAGACGACGATAAAGGAGGGAAGCTTGTCGTGCCCGAGGTCAAGGCTCTTTGCTTGGCGCAAAACACCGATCCCGTCCAGCTTGGAAAGCCAAACGTCAAGGATCACCACGTCGGGATGAAGTGCCGAGATCTTAAACAGCGTTTCCTCGCCGTTGGCTGCTTCTTCAACGCTGTGAAACCCTGCGTGAAGAAGTCCTTCTCTGATTTGCAAGCGTGCCGAGGTGCTTTCATCGGCAATGAGTATTTTGGTGTTGTATTCCATGATCATAGATCCTCCAGTATGGTAACTTTTTTCTTTGCAGGAATATTTTACCATATTTTGGAAGTTTTTGCAAGTCTAAAAGGGCAGAAATAATCCCCAAAGTTTTGGAATGAAAACTGGTAATATTTGCCAAATTGGTAAAAATTAAGGAGAGCGGGGGGATTGGAGAGAGGGATGTCGAAGAAAGAAAAAACAAAAAATCCCACCGTGTGAGTTTCTTCGGCAGGATTTTGTTTTTGTATGTGACAAAAGGAATTTTGTGTCTTTTTATGGAGTTAATTCGAATGCTTGCAGGGCTCGTTGAAAAAGTTTGTCAAATCAACCTCGTATCTGCCGCCCTCGTTCTTTTGAAAGCCGATGGCGCGTATGAGCGTTTCGTTTTCATAAGCTGCGTCAAAATACGCACGGTGCACTCCGCAAAGATCGATAAAATTGAGCGCGGCGCGTCCCATGACGAACATCGGCTCAAATTCGTAGCCCTCGGGTACGTGGGCATAGTCGATGATGCGACCGCCGTTTTGATCCATCGTAAACTGGCAAATGCCGCGCAGCTCTCCGTCTACCGTCGCGCGGTAGGCGAGAAGCTCGGGACGGTAGGGAATGCCGCAACGCGCGCAAAGCGCCTCTTGCTCTTCCTTGCTTTGAATGGGTAATACTTCCAGCATATCGTTTATCCTTTCTTACGGGGGGATTTCAGATAATCCACCTCTTTTTTGCTAAGCTCCCGCCACTTTCCCGTGGGAAGGTCGCCAAGGGTCAATTCCCCAATGGCAACGCGGCGCAAAAGCTTTACGTGCAGTCCCACCGCCTCACACATTCTGCGGATCTGGCGGTTGCGTCCTTCATAAAGATGCATTTCAAGCGTATCGCTTGAAAGCGGAATGACCGTAACGGGCTGCAAAACGTAGCCGTCGAGCGTCATAGGGGAGGAAAGTGCCGCAATTTGTAATTCGCTTGGCTCCCGTGAGAGCGTTACGTGATAGATCTTTGGGATCTCGTGGCGCGGATGGGTCATGTAATTGGCAAATTCACCGTCGTCGGTCAAAAGGAGAAGCCCCTCCGAATCCATGTCAAGGCGCCCGACAGGATACACACGCGTTCCCACGGCACGGACAAGATCGGTCACGGTCCGTCTGCCTTTTTCATCCTTGGAGGTCGTGACGTACCCGCGCGGCTTGTTAAGTAGGATATAGCGGTATTCCTTTTTGGCGCGCGGTTCTATTTTCTTTCCTTTATATTCTACAACGTCTCGTTCGGGGTCGACCGAGTCGCCGATATGGGCAACCGTGCCGTTGACTTTGACGTTTCCGCGGGCGATCTCCTCCTCCGCGGCACGGCGCGAGAGGATCCCCGCGTCCGAAAAAAATTTTTGCAGGCGCATGGCGTCTCCTTGACCTTTTGGCAAGGATCAATCAAAGAGTGACGTGATCCAAGCCCAAAATTTGTTTTTAGAAGCTTTTTTGGGAATTGTGTAAAGTGCCAGGAGGGGGACTTCTCCCACCTCCTCGCGCACACCGTCGCCGTCGGTGTCCGACAGAAACACTGCGCGACCAAGCACACTGCCCTCGGGAATGGGGGCATATTCAAAGCGACGACACTCAATGCGCGTTTCAATTTCATACGCGCCCTTGGGAAGCACGGCCGTGACCTTCGTCGGATTTCCAAGCATGACGTAAGCATCGGTGCCGCCTACCGTCGAAAGGGGATAGAGGATCTCGTTGACACCGCAAAGCGTTACCGCTTGAAAAAGCGAAAAGCCGTGATCCAGCATACGGGTATGATCGTCCCAATCGTCGGAGGCATTGAGCGTTACCGCAATCAGAGTAACGCCGTCACGCTCGGCGGCGGAGACAAGGCATCTGCCGCTTCGCTGCGTATATCCCGTTTTCACGCCGATACAGCCATCGTACATGCGAAGCATTTTATTGTGATTGACCAGAAGGCGAGCGCCTTCGGTCTCGGCGTGCGGAATTGTGGTTTTTCTGGTGGATACAATGGTTTTCAAAAGCTTGTTTTCAAGTGCCGCGCGGGCAATTTCGGCAAGTTCGCGTGCGGTGGTATAGTGATCCTCATGATCCAGACCGTGCGGATTTTTAAAATGGGTATGAGATAACCCGAGCGAGTGTGCCCGCTCGTTCATGAGGTTGGCAAATGCATCTACGCTTCCCGCAACACCTATGGCGATCGCTACGGCGGCATCGTTTGCCGACTCCAGAAGCAGGGCGTAAAGAAGCTGCTCCAGAGTCAGCTTCTCGCCCGCGGTAAGATAAACGGAGGAGCCCTCCGTTCCCACCGCCGCGGGATCTACTGTGATCACTGCTTCGGGCGGCATTTCCTCCAGTGCGACAAGGGCAGTCATAATTTTTGTTGTGCTTGCCATGGGAAGGAGAAGATCTGCATTTTTTGCATATACGACCCGTCCGCCCCCTGTCTCGATCAGGATCGCGCTTTGTGCGGATACCGAAAGAACGCTCTTCCCGGGGAGTGCCGAGGCACAAAGGGAAAGCGGGGAGAGGAGCAGGGAAGCACAAAGAAATAAGAGGATCGCTTTTTTAAACGTTGACATAATAATACCCTCCGGAAAAAGCACATTCGTTAAATGTATATTTTTCCGGAGTGTATTTTATACCGATATGGGTGTGCCGTATCGGTTGAATTATTCGGGATCGATTGCAGTTTCGGCTTCTTTTGCTACACGGTCAGCTTCCTTTTCAAGATCGACCGATTCTTCCTCCTCATCCTTTTGGAAGAAGTCCTTGACGCGGTTGATCATAGAAGGAGCGCTTGCAAGAAGATCTGCGATCTGATCCAAGGGGCCCGGCTTGTCGGTTACCATGGGGATGATATCTACCTCGCCCGTGGGAGAGACCGTTAAAAAGCCGAGAGGAGAAACGGTAATGCCCGTGCCTCCGCCACCTCCAAAGCTCTTTGCGCGGTCGGGAGACTTGGAGGGAAGATCCAATCCGCCCGAGGCAAAGCCCATCGAGACCTTGGAGATCGGGATGATAACGACGCCCGAGGGGGTGATGATCTGCTTTCCTACAACGGTATCCGCATCGATGATCGTACGTACCTGCTCGAGTGAGTTTTTAATAAGTTCCTTGATGGAGGATTCGTTTTCCATAGTTTTTTTCCTTTCGTTTATGTGTGTTAATTTGTTTTTTCATTCAAAGCGGCTTCTTCGGCTTTTTTACGCTCTCTCAAAGCTGCCTTCTTTTTGACCGCCTTCCATTCCTTAAGGAAGGCAAGTGCCATGCTCACACCAATGGAGATCAGCTTTCTGATCTTGATCTTACAAACGATGTCAATGTCGACCGTCGTTTTGGAAGCCGTATAGTCGGGGTAGATCGTCATATCTCCAAAATCTCTTTTGAGATGGGTGAACGTAGCTTCGATGAAGTTAAGAAGATAGGAGGCACTTTGCACCACCACGCCGTAGGTGAGTGCCGTTTTTGCAGCATCCCCCGTACCGATGGCGATATGCATTTTTCGGAAATGGAGCTTGATGCTGCCTCTTGTCACGCGATAAAGCTTTTTGAGAAGTGCCAGGATCATATCAAGGTTTTCCTTGATGGTAGGCTTGGGACCCTTGGGCTTGTGCGCTTCCTTTGCCTGTTCTGCTTTTTTTGCTTTCTTTTGCGCTTTTTTCAGCTTTGCCTTCCGCCTCTTTGCCTCTGCCTTTTTGGCGGCTTTTTCGGCTGCCTTTTGCTGTTTTTTCAGCTCACGCTGCAAAACCTTTTCGGGGTTTTTACATTTTTCAAGACGGCGCGGCTTTTTTTCCTTCTTTTCTTTGTCAGACACCACGGTGATATTGACACCGCACGTGCCGACCTGCACCTTTACCTTTTCACGGTAAACGATACGCACTCTGATCGAGCCGAGAAGGATCACCAAAACGGGAAGGGCAATGATGGCAAGAATGCTCCAAAGGATGATCCAAAGGATGATCAATTTTGCGATCCCTCCTCTTCGTTGGTTTTGTTTTCTTGAAGAGCGTTTCCTGCGGGGAGAACGCCTGCCTCAAACACCACGTCGGTCTCCTCGCTGTCGATGGCTTCGGTGTATTCGGCGGGAACGACCTCCTCTGGGATCTCGGCGGCAAGCTGCTCGGCGGCTTCCGTTTCCTCCACTCCCGCGGCGGCAACGCTGAGCGCCTCCGTTTCGGGAAGCTCCTCAAGGGAGGAGAGCCCAAACACGCGCAAAAATTTGTCGGTCGTGACGTATTGCATGGGGCGTCCGGGCGCGTCCAGACGTCCTGCTGCCTCGATCAGCCCCTTATCAAGGAGAGAATTGACGGCATAGGAGCTGTCAACACCGCGCACAAGATCGATGTAAGATCTTGTTACGGGCTGGTTGCTGTAGGCGACCACTGCCAACACCTCCATGGAGGAGGCGGAGAGATTGCCGCCGCGCCGAATTCCCAGCGCTTCTCTTACGTAGGGCGCGTATTTTTCCTTGGTGGTAAGCTGACAGGTGGTGGGGTAGAGCAAAAGCTGAATTCCGTGATGGGTGGCTTCTTCCGCAAAATGCGCCGACATATCGCGAAGCATTGCCTTGACGTCCTTGACGGGGAGGGAAAGCACCTCGGCAAGCTTTTCGTATCGCATGGGGTAGCCCGCAGCGAAAAGAATGGCTTCGATCGCCTGCGAGATCTCCGCGGCGCTTGTCAGCGGCTCAAGATAAGGTGTTTTGGATTCTTTCTTTTCTTCCATACTCAGTATAACCGTTCCTTTCGGTTAAGGATTCGTCTCGTCGGGCAGATTTTTTGCATGCTCTGCCATCGAGCGGATGATCTCGTTCATGTCAAGACCGATATCGTCGAGGATGTCCTCATCCTCCTCGGACAGGCGGTCGTCAAGGAGCGCTTCCAGCTTTGCCTCGGCTTCAAGGTCGCTGTCGTCCTCGGGGATGGCGGCGTCGATCGAAAGCTGATCCTTTTCGGCTTCCTCGCGGGCACGCAACCGTTCTGCTTTGCGGCGGGCGCGCTCCTCCTCGCGCAGGCGCTTCTTTTCGGCAAGCTTTTGCTCGCGCACGATGCGGCGCTGCTCGCGGTGCATTTCCGCTTTGGAGGAAAGTGGAATGACCTCGCCGTCGTAATTGGGACGCTCCCGCGTTTCCTCGCCCTCCGCAGGTGGTTCTTCGTTTACCTCAAATTGGGTAGCGATACCGTGAATGACGGTGTAGGAATCGGGCTCCTCGGAGATCAGGATCCTTCTGACCTTGATCAATTCCAGGATCCCAAGGAAGATCGCGATCATATCGGGAAGAGAGACCGCGTCGCGCAAAAGCTCCTCCATGGAGGTGTGTTTGCGCGTTTGCATATGCTGAAGGATACCTACGATCTTTACGTCAACGGGAACGATGGGCTTTGCCACCAGGGGGGCGAAGACCTGTCGCTCCTCCCGCGGTCTGCTTTCGTTTGCCGCAATGATACGGCGCACCGCAAGGCAAAGGGAGGTGACCTCCTGGTCGGCGACGTAGGTCGTATCCACCGAGATCTCGTCTGTGTCCTTGACCATGCGACCGCTGAAGACACTGTAAAGAGGCGCCATCTTTGCCACCGCCTGCTTTGCCTGCTGATAGCGCAACAGTGCCTCGGCAAGATCGGCGCGCGGGTCCTTTTCGTCCTCTGTCTCCTTGGGGAGGAGCAGCTTGCTTTTGATCAGCATCAATTCGCTTGCCATAACGATGAATTCACTCGCGATCTCCATGTTCATGTCCTTTGCCGCGTTGATGTACGCGAGGTACTGGTCACAGATGAGGGAGATGGGAATGTCTATAATATTCACTTTATTTTTTTGGATCAGCGTCAGAAGAAGGTCAAGAGGACCCTCAAATTGATCCAAACGATAAGTGACTGCTTCCATGTAAAAAAGGAGGTCCTTTCTGATGTCTTAAGAAAAAGGCTTGCTTTAACCGACGAGTGCCCTGAAAAACACGTCTGTCAGGGGATCGGCGATGAGGTCGGTTAGCTCGTACGCGATCCATGAGAAGGGGGAAAAGTAGAAAAGTCTTGATAAGACAAAAATTCCGATCAGAAGTCCGAACATGATCTGTCTTTCATAACGCATTACGGCAAAGTATGCCTTGGGCGGAAGAAAGACGAATGCGATCCGCGAGCCGTCAAACGGCGGCACGGGAATGAGGTTGAACGCCATAAACAAAAAATTGTAAACCGCGCCGAGGAAAAACAGCGTGGTGACGATCTGAACGACGTTGAGGGTAAACGCAGGGGGATCGGCGTAGAAGAGATAGACGTACCACGCGCGCAAAAGCCCGTAGCCCACCGCGAAGAATCCCCCCAAAAGAAGATTGGAAAGGGGGCCTGCCGCCGCGCTGAGCGCCATGCCGCGCTTTGGGTTGTTAAAGTTGCGCGTGTTGATCGGAACGGGCTTTGCCCAGCCGTAGCCGAAGATCAGCATACAGAAAAAGCCGATGGGATCAAGGTGCTTGGCGGGGTTGAGCGTCAAGCGTCCGAGGTTATAGGCGGTAGGATCACCGCACTTGTAGGCGACGTAGCCGTGCGCGGTCTCGTGTACGGTCAGTGCCAAAATGATGATGGGGAGAGACAAAAGCAGATCGATCAGGATATCCTTGATGTCTCCGCCCTGTAAAATGGAAAACAGCATATTGGATCTTTACTCACTTTCCGAAGGTTTCAATTGAGCCCTGTGAAACGGTAGATCTGATTCCAAAGCTCGGTTTTGCCCTCTGATTTGAGGGAGGAGTAGAAAATGATCGGAGTGTCGGTGGGAACGTCGGGGTCGTTTTTTAAAAGCGCCTCCGACTTTTTGCGCTCGGTCGCGTTCAGCTTATCCGCCTTTGTGGCAACGACCAAAAAGGGGATCTCCATCTGTGAGAGGAAGGAAAGCATCATTCGATCGTCGGCGGTGGGGCCGATACGGCTGTCGATGAGCTGAACGACCAGCTTGACCAGGTCGAAATTTGGATTTTTGGTAAAATATCCGTCCGTCAGCGCCGACCATTGCTCGCGGTCCGCGGGTGGGCGCTTGGCAAAGCCGTAGCCCGGCAGGTCGACGAGAAAGAGTTTTTTATCTACGTCGTAAAAATTGATGGTGATGGTTTTTCCGGGCGAGGAGCTGACGCGCGCCAGAGACTTACGCCCCAAAAGGGAATTGATCAGTGAGCTTTTTCCCACGTTGGAGCGCCCCGAAAAGGCAATTTGTACCATGGGATCGGTGGGGAATTGACGGGGCAATCCCGCGCTGATACGCAGACTGACCGCGTTGAGGTTTAAGGACATGGGCGCGTCTCCTTTCCATGCGTTTGTTCGTCCGAAAAGCGAAGGGTGCCTGTGCCGCTTCCAAGATTAACGGGAATAAATTTGGAGGCTGCCGTTACGTCGTCGGTCTCCCGGGCGACGGTCGCGCCCGAAACGGTGGGGCGCAAGGCGTTTGAAAGTACGTCCGAAAGCTTTTTACAGGGAATAAAGCGAAGCCCGTCGCGCGCCATCTGGTCAATGTTTTCAAGGTCGCGCAGATTGTCTGCGGGGATGAGCACGGTCTTGACCCCTGCGTTGTAGGCTGCCATGGTCTTTTCCTTCAGTCCGCCAATGGGGAGAACGTTGCCGCGCAGGCTGATCTCACCCGTCATGGCAACGTCGCGGCGCACGGGAATGCCCGAAAGCGCGCTGACAAGCGCCGTGACCATGGTGACCCCCGCGGAGGGACCGTCCTTCGGTACTGCCCCCTCGGGGAAGTGGATGTGGAGATCCTTGGTTTTGTAAAAGTCGGTGGGGATGCCGTAGTCCTTTGCGATCGAACGCACGTAGCTGACGGCAAGGGAGGCGGATTCCTTCATTACGTCGCCAAGCGAGCCTGTGGTCTCGATCTTTCCCGTGCCCTCAAGCACCGCGACCTCGACCTTAAGCAGGCTTCCGCCAAGCTCGGTATAGGCAAGCCCGTTGACACAGCCCACCTCGTCGTGTTCCTCGATCGTCTCGGGCAAAAGCTTGCGCTCCCCGAGATAGGTCTTGATATCATTTTTGCCGATGCTGACGGATTTTAACTTCTCGTCAAGCATCTTTTTGCCCGCCTTGCGGCAAAGGGCTGCAATGGTGCGCTCCAGCGTGCGTACACCCGCCTCACGCGTGTAGTAGTCAATGATCTCGGCAAGTGCCTCCGTTGAGAGCTTAAAGGTGCGCTTGGAAAGCCCGTGGCGGGAAAGCTGCTTGGGAATGAGATGATCCCTTGCGATCTCCATTTTTTCACGCTTGGTGTAAATGGAAAGCTCGATGATCTCCATACGGTCAAGAAGCGGGCGCGGCACCGTGTCAAGGGAGTTTGCGGTCGCAATGAACATGCAGTCGGAAAGATCGAGGGGAAGCTCGACAAAATGATCGCGGAAGGTTTTGTTCTGCTCGCCGTCCAGCACCTCAAGAAGAGCCGAGGTGGGGTCGCCGTGCGAATCTCTTGAGAGCTTGTCGATCTCGTCAAGCAGGATCAGCGGATTGCAAACGCCCGCTTGTGTCAGTGCCGAAACGATGCGGCCGGGCATGGCGCCGATGTAGGTTTTTCTGTGTCCGCGGATGTCTGCCTCGTCGCGCACGCCGCCCAAGGAGATGCGCACGTATTTGCGGTTCATCGCCTCGGCGATCGAGGCGGCAATAGAGGTCTTACCCACACCGGGAGGGCCGACAAGACACAGGATCTGATTGTTAAGAGAGGGGGCAAGCTGCTTTGCCGCGATGTATTCGACAATGCGCTCCTTGACCTTTTCAAGACCGTTGTGGTCACGGTCAAGCACCCTTTGTACTGACTGAAAGCTTACGCGGTCGCGCGTTTTCTTTCCCCACGGGATAGAGAGGCAGGTGTCGAGATAATTGGCAAGCACCGTTGCCTCGGCAGAGCCGAAGGGGGTTTTTGCAAGGCGGTCGTTTTCCTTTGTCAGCTTTGCCTCCACATCCTCGGGAAGCTTTGCGTTTTTGATCCGCTCGGCAAACTCGGCAACCTCGTCTCCCTCGCCAAGCTCCTCCTGAATGACCTTGATCTGCTCGCGCAGATAAAACTCGCGCTGGTTGCGGTTCATGCGTGCGGAAACACGGCGGCGGATGAGTGCCTCCTCCTCCATGACCACTGCCTCCTCGGCAAGGATCTCAAGAAGAAGCTCCGAGCGGCGGAAGGGGTCGAGACATTCAAGGACGGCTTGCTTGTCTATGGGGCGGGTGAGAACGTTCGCCGCAATAAAGTCGGCAAGTGCACCGGGGTCGCTGATGTGACGCAGTGCGTTCATCAGATCCTCGGTATTCGCGGGGAGGAGACGGAGATTGTTTTGTACTGCGGAAAGCATTTCGTGCACGGCAGCTTCTCCGCGCACACCTCCGTTATCGGGAAGGGAGATGTGCTTGCAGACAAGATCGGCTTCTATAAACGAGGCGTTTTTTTTATATCTGACCACGCCCGCACGGACCAGCCCTTCGGCAATGATGCGTGTAGAGCCTTCGGGTGTGCGGAGCATTTGCTTGATGCGCACGACGGTTCCAAAGTCGTAATAGGGGAACTCTGCCTCCTCGTCGGTGTCGTCAAACTCCTTGTAGGAGGTAAGAAACAGGAAGGCGGAGCCCGAGGCGGCAGCCTTTGCCGCGGCAGCGGCGGCATCCTCGCCGGCTTCGAAATTCACGGTGATCAGGGGAAACGCAACGGTTCCTCGCAGAGCGATCACGGGGAGCGTTACGGATTCTGCTTTTTCAATGTATGAGGGCATTATGGGATTCCTTTCCATTGTGCGGGAAATCACTCCCGCCGAACTTCTTATTCATCAAAAAATATATTTCATACCATTATACCATATTCTTTTTGGAATTTCCATACCTTTTTTAAAAAAAGTCCTGCCGTTTTCCGCCTTTTTTGAAAAAATGCGTCTTGGCGGGTAAAATTAACACTCGAAAAAGGAAGAATAGCACTTTACTTGGCGGATTTTTTGTGGTACAATGATAAAAGAATCGCAAAAAGGAAGGAGAGCGGAGCCATGCAGGATACGCCCTTTGTTTTAAAAAGCGAATATACCCCTACGGGAGATCAGCCTGCGGCGATCGCAAAGCTTTCCCAAGGGATCCTGAGCGGTGAGCGGATGCAAACGCTGCTTGGAGTGACGGGGTCGGGAAAGACCTTTACCATGGCAAACGTCATTGCAAGCACCAACCGTCCCACCCTGATCTTGGAGCCGAACAAGACCCTGGCGGCACAGGTCTGCTCCGAGATGCGGGAATTTTTCCCCGACGCGGCGGTGGAATATTTCGTTTCCTACTACGACTATTACCAGCCCGAGGCGTATATCCCGGGCAAGGATATGTATATCGAAAAGGATGCTCTGATCAACGATGAGATCGACCGTTTGCGCCACAGCGCGACCAGCGCCCTTTTTGAGCGCCGCGACGTCATCATCGTCGCTTCCGTTTCCTGTATCTATTCCTTGGGAGATCCGCAGGAATACAAGGGACTGGTCCTCACCGTCCGCCCCGGAATGCCCATCGGGCGCGATATCTTCATCCGTAAGCTGATCGCCAACAGCTATACGAGAAACGATATGTCCCTCATGCGGGACTCCTTCCGCGTCAACGGAGACACGGTGGAGATCATTCCCGCAAACATGAGCGAAAGTGCTTTGCGCATTGAGTTTTTCGGAGATGAGGTCGACCGCATTTCCGAGATCAATATCGTGACGGGGGAGCTGAAAAGGCTGCTTTCCCACGCCGCGATCTACCCCGCTACGCACTATGCCGTTTCCGATGAAAAAAGAGAGGCGGCGCTTGCCGAAATTGAAAAGGAAATGGAGGAGCGCGTTGCTTTTTTCGAAAGCGAAAACAAGCTGATCGAGGCACAGCGCATCCGCGAGCGCGTGAAGTACGACGTTGAGATGCTGCGTGAGATCGGCTTTTGCTCGGGCGTTGAAAACTACTCGCGCGTTTTGGCGGGGAGAGAGAAGGGAGCGACGCCCTTTACGCTTCTTGATTATTTCCCCGAGGATTATATCATGTTCATCGACGAATCGCACGTGACGGTCCCCCAGGTGCGCGGCATGAGCGGAGGCGACACGGCGCGCAAGAAAAATTTGGTGGATTACGGATTTCGGCTCCCCTCGGCGTACGATAACCGCCCCCTCTTTTTCGAGGAATTTGAGGCGAGCATGCACCAGGTGATCTTTGTCAGCGCGACCCCCGGCGATTACGAAAACGAGCATAGCGGGGAGGTTGTCGAGCAGATCATAAGACCCACGGGGCTGCTTGACCCCGAGGTGGAGGTGCGCCCGATCGAGGGACAGGTGGACGATCTGATGGGCGAGATCCGTCAGCGTGTGTCCCTTGGGGAGCGTGTGCTGGTGACCACGCTGACCAA
>JAZNEQ010000130.1:0-14833 GCA_045588715.1 Eubacteriales bacterium
ACATGGCTACGATCCGACTTGGATGAACGTATTGGCGATCGGCGACAGCCTTTTCGGTGGACATTCGCTTGCCGACGGCGAGCAGTGGTTAGAGCTTCTTGCCAAGGATTGCGATTGGAATCTGACCAACCTCGGTGTCAACGGTTGGACCGTGGCGTACAATCCGGAGGCGTATGCAGATCCCTCGCAGGTACGTGGCTCGATGTACAATTATCTTATGAACGACGCCAACTTTAAGTTTGGTTCCACCACCAGAGGATATAAGTACGGCAACGTGGCGGATAAGACCGCCGACGACGTGGACATTATTTTCCTTGAGGGTGGATGGAACGACTACGGATGGAATCTTCCGCTCGGCACCGATGCGAAATCTACCGACGGATCGAACTATATGGGTGCCGTCAACGCGATGGTGGCGAAGCTGCTTGACACTTACAAAAACGCGAAAGTCGTGCTTATCACCTCATGGCATACGACCGACACTAAGATGAACGGAACGACCGAGATGAAGCGTATTGATTATACGGCAAACGGTATGAAAAACGTGTATAACGCAAACTATGCCGATCATGACCGTGTGTATATCGTGGATGCGGGTGACCCCGCGGTTTCGAACGTTCACATAACCGATACGGAATGGAAAGCACAGTATGCATTGGATAGCGTGCATCTCAATACCGAGGGCATGAAGATCATGGCAAGGAGCATGATGCCCATTATCTGGCGTATTATGCAGAATGAAAATTAAACAAATGGGTAAGGAATAAAATCAAAGGGCGACTGCTTGACATCAAACGGTATCGGGCAGCCGCCCCCCTTTTTTTCAAAAAAGGGGAAGATCGTACCCTATCGCAATATTTGTCTGATAAAAAGCAAGACCTATCTTGACAAAGAAGTCGTTTTGATTTATACTTTACTTGTAAAGGCGTTTTCTGCCGAACCTACTTTGTTTACGGAAAGGACATGCAAGGTATCATGAAAAAAATGAAGGTAGCCGTGGTTGGATACGGTGGCATGGGTGGATGGCATGCGGAGCATCTTTTAAAGAGCGACGTTGCCGAGCTTGCCGGAATTTATGATATTAGGGAGGAGAGATGTGAGCTGGCGAAAAGTCGCGGCATTTACACATATCCCTCGTTTGAAAGTCTTTTAGAAGATAAAAGTGTAGAGTTGGTCACTGTGGCGATCCCCAACGACGTTCATGAGGAGGTCGTCGTAGCGGCACTGAACGCAGGCAAAAACGTGATCTGTGAAAAGCCCGTGACCCTCTCTCTCGAGTCGCTTGACCGTATGATCGCGGCGGCAGAGAAGAACGGCGTTCGCTTTTCCACGCACCAAAACCGCCGTTGGGACGTAGACTATCTTGCCATGAAGCAGATCCACGATTCGGGTGAAATCGGCAAGGTCATCAATCTCGAATCCCGTATCCACGGCAGCCGCGGCATTCCCTCCGACTGGAGAGGGGAGCGTGCGCATGGCGGCGGAATGCTTTACGACTGGGGGATTCATCTCATCGATCAGGTGCTCATGATCTTTGGCTGGGACGTGAAGAGCGTTTCCTGCATTTGCGACCACATCACCAACCAAGAGGTAGACGACGGCTTCCGCCTCGATCTTGTTTTTGCGGGCGGTCAGCGCGCGCTCATTGAAGTAGGTACTTATAACTTTATCGCAATGCCTCGCTTTTATATGCGCGCCGAAAAGGGAAGCGCCCTTATCACCGACTGGCGAGAGGAGGCAAAGGTCGTTAAGTGCAAGTTCTGGCACGAAAACGACGTGCTCCCCGTTAAGACTGCAGCGGGGCTGACCAAAACCATGGCTCCGCGTGACGAGGTTACGACCGACACCTATTCCGTTGCTCGCCCCGCCTCCGACGTGCACGATTACTACCGTCACTTTATCAACGCTATCCGCACAGGATGTGCGCAGGACGTTACCTATGACCAGATGCGCACCGATCTTAAAATTATCTTGGCTGCATTCCGCTCGGCAGAGATAGGGCGTCCCGTTGAACTGTAAAAAGCGGTATCCTATGAGCTCTCCCTACAAGGGCAGCCTAAAAAGCACGGTATATCTGACAAGAGGTATGCCGTGTTTTTTCGGAAACCAAATAAAGATAGGGAAACGCGGGTGCGTCTCCCTATCTTTATTTGGTGGACCATCAAGGACTCTGAACCTAAATTTGCGCCCTTCGATCAAAAACCGACGTGCGGAGTTGGCGCAAATAGAGACCATTTTGGGTAAAATGGTCGAGGTTCATCGCAATGGAATGATCCGACAAATAAAGATAGGGAAACGCAGTTGCGTCTCCCTATCTTTATTTGGTGGTCCAATTGTTAAGCTATTCGAACACGTGGAGGGGATAGAATCGTTGAGTTCTTCCATGTTGGAGAGTACGTCGATGTAACTGATTTCCTTTGTATTTCCCACGTTATAATATATGATGAGCTTGTCATCGAAGAGATATACACAATTGATCAAGGTTTTGATCAATCTATGACGGAAGTTTTCATCAAGGGGATCGCCGTTTCTGAATTGGGCAAGATAAGCTTCGATTTCGGGAATTCCGAGCGTGACTCCTTTGGCAAGCTCGACCTCGGAGAGTTCTGCCTCAAAGATGTTTCGGCGTTCCTCAAGTCCTTCCACTTTTTCGTTGATCCGTTTGATGATGGCTGCGGAGTTGGTTTTGATCAGCGATTCTGCGGCGGCGTCAAGCTCACGGTCGATGGAGGAGATCTGTTTCTTCAGATCTTCGATCTTTTTCTCAATGGAGTTATCTTTGAGTTGGGCTTCGTATACCTTTTTGGCGATGATCTTGATATTTTTATCGGTTAAAAGGAGAATTGTTTGCTCGCAAACGTACCACTCAATAAAGTCCTGCTTTTCGCTTTTCTTTACGCAGGAGCGATTCTTTTTCCGTTTTGCGCAGGTGTAATAGGTGTATTGTTTGCCGGAACGGCTGGTACCTTTATCGCCGATCATAGCAGCACCGCAGGTTCCGCAAAAGATTTTACCGGATAGTTCGTAAACCACGTTGGATTGCTTTCTTCCGTATCGATTTTTTTCTTTTTCGTCCATTGCGTGAACACGATCCCAAAGTTCCGGTTCTACAATAGCGGGACAAGCTCGCTCGATTCCGGCGTAATTGTGTACACCCTTATAAACGGGGTTTTCGAGAATCCGGATGACGGATTGAACAGTAAAGAGTTTTCCTGTCTTGGTTCGATACCCCATGTTGTTCAGTTCTTCGGCAATTACCTTTTTGGGAGTTCCGCTGTCGCGGGACGTAAAGCAATGCCGTATGGCGGGAACAAGACTTTCATCAGGGGTGACAACGTGGTCAACTGTTTTGTACCCGTAGGAGAGGTTCCCACCCGTCGAAAGACCTTTCATCGCCGTTTCTCTCATACCCTGGGTTACAATGCGCGAGAGGCGGCGGGAATAGGATTCTGCCATTGCCTCGTAGATGCTTTCCAATATAATACTCTCGTCACCGTTTCCAATGCTTTCCTCGGTGGAGAGGACGCGAACGCCACAAAGCTCAAGCTGCTTTTTGTATATGGCGCTGTCATAGCGGTTTCTGGAAAAACGGTCGAAGCGATAAACGATGATAAATGCGAAGCATTGCTTTTTTGCGTCGGTGATCATACGCTGGAATTCGGGGCGGCTGTCACTTGTTCCGCTGATCGCGCGGTCAATGTATTCGCCAACGACCTTGAATCCCTTGGCTTCGCAATAGGTATGTCCTGCACGGAGCTGAAAGTCAATGCTGTTTTCTGTTTGCTTTTCGGACGAGTACCGTGCGTAGATCACTGCGTTCATGGCACAGCTCTCGGGGACCGGTCGAATTTTTGTAAATGACATGTCAGGCTCCTTTCTTTGTTCTGAATCAATGCTTTTGATGTTCTTTTATTTTTTGTTCCAATACATCTTTGGCTTTTTTTGCTACTTTTGGATCCTTTGACGTGGGAGCTGCCAAAGATTCCATTTCAAGAGAGAAAGGTGATCTTTGATCGGAAATTCGACAAGTTTGCAATATTGCAAGCTCATACGCCAAATATACCATATGTTTACATGGTTTCTTTGTTCGTTGGAAATCTTCACATTCGCACTCTTCCAGGGTTACGAGATAACTATTTGCATTGCGGTTTTGCTTGGACGTTAACATGGCAACTATCGCGATTTCGGCGATCTGCACATCTGTTCCAAAAGCATAGTTAAGCTTACCATCTTTGATACGCTTTAGCAAAAGATCAATAGAGTAGGCTTTTTGAGAAAAAAACTGTTGCATTTGTCTGACACCTTCCAAGTACAGTGCTCTTAAAGCTTTCTTCTCTTTTTTTAAGGCTTCAAGCTCTTCTTGCGCTTTGCTCAAATCTGCGGAAAGAGTATTAGTTATTTCAATCTGTTTATTATAGTTGAAGGTAAGAGTTTTTATTGCGTTGTCCTTTTGTTTCAAGGATTCGTTTAGATTCCGCTCTTCTCTTAATGCCGTGATGGTGTCTTGATAAGAAAGAATGTCACTTTGGGCTTTATCCAACTGTGCTTTTAAATCTTCTGTATCGAGGTTAGCGGGTGTGGGTGCGTTGAATGGGACAGTGTTTTTGCAAAGCTCCTCAATTTTAGCGTTTGCATTGCGGAGATCATTTTCTAAAGCCATTCTTTTATTGCGCTCATTGGAAAGAAGTGATTCGAGATTCCCAATTTTTGATTGGTAACGCTCTCTTTCAAGAGGTGGAATCTCGCCGTTGCGCAATTTTCGGATTTTTTCCTCAAGCTCCTTGATCCAGTTGTCTCTTTTTTCTATCTGTTTATCCTTTTCGGCTATTTCGGCTTGATGAACTTTTTCGCATGCTGTCAGTTTTGCTTTCAGCTCCTTTATTTCATCATCCTTTTGGTGTACCTTGTTTTGGGAATTATATTTTGTTTTCGTGATTTTTTCTGCGATCATCTCGAAGAACGCACCGAACATCAGGAGCGTGAGAACCAAAGCAAAAAGAATACCGACGATGTTGAAAAGATTGCTCAAAAACTCTTCCACTTTCAATTAAGTCCCTTTACATTCTTAAAATTTTGCGCGGAGCTCAACGACCTTGCCGAAGATGCGGACGGGGAGCTCCTCGATTTGTTTGTTTGAATAGAACATCGGTTCGTATTTTGGATTGGTGGAAATTAAAAGGATCCCTTCGGGGGTCTTTTTTATTTTCTTGCACGTAGATTCATCACCGTTTACAATGACAATGGCGGTTTCTCCGTTTTCGATGGTGGATTGTACGCGGACGATCACGACGTCTCCCTCTGTCATGCGCGGTTCCATGCTGTCTCCATGGATTCGAAGTGCAGCGTATTCTCCGCACTTTGCCATGTCCGCAGAAATCTCTTCGTAGTCCTCAATATCGGTGATGGCATCAAAAGGGATTCCGGCGGCAACGGCACCGTAAACCGGAATTTTGACAGGAAGGTCAGAAAAAGGATTTTCAAAATCCGTGGTGACCTCGATCACAGTATGGGGAGAGATCCCATCGTACACAGGAACACGGATGGCGCGCTTGGCGGCAGGTTCGGATGCGCGTTGGTGGGTTGGTGCCGCAGATTCCTTTCCTAACAGATAGTCAACAGACACACCGAAGTATTCGGCAATCTGTGGTAAGTATTTGTTGTAAGATTTTATACGTCCAGACTTCCAATCGGTAAACACATTCGAAGTGATACCGAGATAATCTGTCAGATCTTTCTGTTTCTTCTTCGAAGATTGGAGAAGAAACAGAATTTTTTCTATGATTTGATTCATGATATACCTCTTAAAAGTTCATTTTTGCTAAATATTACACAAAATGAGTAATTGCGAATTATAGCAAATCAACAAAAATACGTAAAATGCGTAAAAACAACTTGACATCACTCATTTTGCGTGATACAATTGAAAACACAGGTGAAACGTGTAATCATTATATCACGTTTTGTGAAAAATGTCAACAAAATGAAAGGAGAAATGTATGACAAGCGAAACGAAGATGCGAAATATCGGGAGAAATATACACATGCTTCTCTACGATAAAAGAATGACCAAGACCGAGCTTGGGAAGAAGGTGGGGCTGTCTCATGCGATGATATCCTACATCGTCGCAGGGGAACGGAGAACGAACATTGACACGCTGGCAAAGATCGCGGAAGTGCTCGATACCACGGTCGATGATCTTATGAAAGGAGGCTAAAACATTGGAGGAACATGTAAAGCAGGAGGGCGAACCCATAAGAAAAGCCCGCCCGGTTCCCTTAAAGGACGTAACGGTGGGGGAGAATGCGACCGTGGGGTTAAAGAAAGAAGGAGGGGAAAAGGCATGAGCATGACCGCTGCGGAGTGCGTCAAAATGATAGAAAAGCAAATTGATTTTGCATTGTTGGGATTTTGTGCGGAGGTAGAGGAGCTCTCCGACGATCTGAAAGAAAGCGATTCCCTTCAGGAAAGCTATGATACCGTAATTCAGATCCGCGCGGCGGTAGACGCCATGGAAGATATGTTTGAGCAGTTGGCAGACGTAACAGCAGAAGCGAAGATGATATCTGAAATGGAAGCAAACGCAAAGGAATACGAGTTGGAAGATATGGAGGAAGAAACGGAGAAATGAAAAGCAAATGGCAAGTCATGAGCAACTTCATCCCCGGTGTGGGAAAGGTATACCGCGCGTACCGGCTGCTGGATACCGCGCGTCCGATGGAATCGGGGAATATTGAAGGATACGGCGAGTACAGTGAGGATCGTGACGCGGTGCGGGAGACAGTGGATATGCTCAACGCTATGGAAGATCAGGAATCACGACGGGACGTCTTCCCGGCACAGACGTGTCCTGTGTGCGGAAGAGCGTTTGTCCCGACCCCCGAGTGGCATTGGGAAGAGAGCGGAGTTAAATTTTGCAGATACAATTGCTATCTGAAACGTGCGCCGATCATCGAGGCAAAAAGAAAACGCGCACGTTCCTACAGATCCCCCGGCGCCGTTTGCAAATACCGAGCTGACGGTACCATCGAAGCGATTTACGGGGATTTGGAGGATGCGGCGCACGCTGCGGGACTTCCGAAGAGCGTGCTGCGTGCATATTGCAAGAGCGGTGTCAAGGATGCCGAAGGTGGATTTTGGGAATTCAAGGAAGTGGAGGAAGACACGGAATGAAGGTGACGATTGGTGTGATTGCATACCGAAGACCGGACGGAAGCTTTCTGCCGGCAAGACCGATTCAAAAAGAGGTTTCTGAAGAAGAAGGGGCGAGGATCGAAGCGCATAAAGAAGATCTTCTTGCGAGTGTTTTTGCTAAAAAATACGAAGAGCATCTTCGAAAGAAGCGGCGCGAGGAGGAGCGGAAAAGACAATTGCGACTTGAGAGGGCGATGCTGTCCGGGGGGATTCGTGAGATTGGAGGGAAAAAGAAATGAGCGAGGTTGGAAAAAGAATTACGTATACTGTGCGTGGCATTTGCTCAATGAAAAAGAATACGTACGTCATTTGGGAACACGTGGACGGCTCCCCCGTGAATGAATACGAGGGCTTTGACCGCGGACATGAGTTTACGCTATATCCCAAAAGAAGATTGATCCCAAGCCCGGTCGAGCTGAAAAAGAAGACGGTTGGTATCAGAGAAACAAAAAGAGCGTTTTAAAGGAGCAGAAAATGAAAAAAGGCATAAAAAAAGAAACCTCATTCCACGCCGGCAAGCAAGCGAATGAGGTTTCTACCAAAGAAAAGGACAACCCTTTTCATAGCGATTATATCACAAACAGAAGCGTTTGTCAATACATGGAACGAAGAAATCATCGATGCGTGTCTACGTGCACGGAGGATGAGGAGACCCCTACTTATATCTGCTTTCAATGTGAGAAGTCGATCCTGGTAGGGGAGACGGCTTATAAATTTGAACACATCGTGCTTTGCGCTTCTTGCGTGGATGCCGCGATGATCGAGGTTTGGTAAGGGGGGAATTCAGCATGACGTTAAAGAAAGCGCGGGAGGCGGCACAGAACCGCCGCCCCATCCTCCGTGAGGGTATCCGATATGAACGGATCGCGCTTGTGGGCGAATCCGAAAAGATGTGAGGTGGCGGCGGAATGAAACAATACAGTATTTTTGATGACTGCTTTATCGATTCGTTTGCCGGGGGCGGAGGCGCTTCCACAGGAATCGAGATGGCGACGGGACATCCCGTAGATATTGCCATCAATCACAACGAAGCGGCAATCTTGATGCACCGTAAAAATCATCCCTTCACCGAGCATTACCGTGAGGATATATGGAAAGTGGATCCTATCAAGGCAACACGCGGGAGACACGTGCGGCACGCATGGTTTTCTCCCGACTGCAAGCACTTCTCCCATGCAAAGGGAAAGGCATTGATCGACCGTAAGATCCGAGGACTTGCTTGGGTGGTTCTCCGCTGGGCGCATGACGTTCGCCCCGACGTGATCATGCTTGAGAACGTTCCCGAGTTCGTGACCTGGGGTCCCGTCCGTAAAGGAAAGCCGGTCAAGAAAAAGGCTGGAGAGAGCTACTACAAGTGGATCCGTCAGCTCCATGAGCTTGGATACGTGATCGAAACAAGGAAGCTCTGCGCAGCCGATTACGGTGCTCCGACCATTCGTACACGCTTTTACATGATTGCACGTTGCGACGGTCGCCCGATCGTCTGGCCCGAACGTACACACGCGCCGAGAGATAGCGAAGAAGTCAAGAGCGGCAAATGTAAGCCTTGGAGGAGTGCAGCGGAGGTGATCGACTTCTCGCGCCCGACTCCCTCGATCTTCGCCACAAAGAAGGAGATCAAGGATCGGTACGGTGTGAACGCAAGGCGCCCGCTCAAGGAGAACACCTTGCGACGCATCGCACGCGGGCTTGATAAGTTTGTAATCAAGAGCGCGGAGCCGTTCATCGTTCCCGTTGGATACGGAGAGAACAAGGGGCAGCTTCCTCGTGTGCATGACATTAAGGAACCACTGTCAACCGTTGTCGGAAGCACAAAGCAGTACGTATGCGACCAACTCATGACACCGTATCACATGCACAATCACTCAAACGCATCCGGTACCGACGCAAGAGATCCGATAAATACGGTCACGGGGACAGGCGCGCAAATGCTTATATCCCCCATCACCACCCCTTACATCATGTCGAACAACAGCGGCAACGCGCCGCATGACGCAAAGGATCCGCTTCCGACACAAACAACGGGTGACCGAAACTACATTGTTGCTCCTTCTCTGATCCAGTACCATTCCGAGCAAAACGAGAGAGAGGTACGCGGACAGCGCGTAGATCAACCGATACAGACAGTCGATGCCAGCAACCGATATGGGATGAGCGTTGCCTACATGACGGAGTATTACGGAAATGCACGCAACGGGATTGATCCCCGCGATCCGATGCAGACGGTTACCGCAAACGATCGCGAGGGCGTCGCACTCGCCCACCTCGCGCACTTCAAGGGCAAGGACAAGGGACAACACCTGCTGGATCCTCTGATGACCATCACAGCACAGGACGGTCAGTTTGCGGACGTAAGAACGACCGTGGTCAAGTGGGACGGGCAAACAGAGCTTGGATATTGGAGCAACGTCCGCGCTATGCTCAACAAGTATTGTGAGTACGATCTGAAAGACGACGAGATCCTGCTTCTCAACATTCGCGGCGTTTGGTATTTCATTTCAGATATCGGTCTTCGAATGCTGATACCGCGCGAGCTATACGATGCGATGGGCTTCCCACACGATTACGTGATCGAAACGGACGTCAACGGTGACCCTATCTCACGCGCCGACCAGGTTGCGCGTTGCGGGAACGCGGTATGCCCTCCCGTTGCAGAGGCGCTTGTACGGGCGAACCTCCCCGAATGTTGCCGCAAAATCCGTGACATGGCAGACCTTCACAACGTCATGGTGGGATAGGAGGTAGGAATGAATATTGTGTACAACGAGGACTGTCTCCCTGCAATGCAGAAATACCCGGAAAAATTCTTCGACCTTGCCGTGGTAGATCCTCCGTATTTTAGTGGGCCAGAGCGCAGACGGTATTATGGTAGTAACGTCTCCACCACAAAGATCGCACGCCACTATTACCCGGAGTTGAAGCACTGGGAGCGCCCCTCTTTTGATTACTTCGCGGAGCTTGTAAGGATCTCAAAAACGTACATCGTGTGGGGGTGCAATTATTTCGACGTCGTTTTCCCACCGGGAAGAATCGTATGGGACAAGTGCAATGGCGATACAACCTTTTCCGATTGTGAGATCGCTGCGACAAACGCGCATGACAGCGTCCGATTGTTTCGTTATATGTGGAACGGCATGTTGCAAGGAAAAAGCATCTACGAAGGCGAAATTGCCCGCGGAAACAAATCCGAGAACGAATACCGCATCCACCCAACGCAAAAGCCGATAGATCTATACCGCTGGCTCCTTCAAAAGTATGCGCAACCCGGATTCAAGATCCTTGACACGCATGTCGGAAGCGGTACGAGCCGCAGAGCCGCATGGGAGGCGGGGCTTGATTTCATCGGATATGAGATCGACGAGACCATGTTCAAGCTTCAAGAGGAAGCATTCGAAGAACATACGAAACAATTGAGAATTCAGATGTAGGAGGTCAGACGATGAGCAGAGAACAGATTGAGGAAATGGCGAAATATTGTCCTTGTTATTTTGGAGAGAAATGTTGTATCGATGGTGAATTGCCCGAAAAGTGTGATATGCTTTGCCAATTTGGAACTTATGCTGAAATCCTATACAACGCCGGCTACCGCAAGCAGGAGTGGATCTCCGTGGAGGAGAGGTTGCCAATCGAGGAGGAATATCGTGACGAAAGTAGAGAGCTTATTCCCTTGCTCGTTTGCGAGAAGGATACGCGATACCCGTACCGAGCAATGTATGACGGTAAGGAATGGGGAGACGGTCTCATGAAGATCAGAGGGATCACCCATTGGATGCCACTTCCGATACCGCCGAAAGGAGGTGAGTGAGATGAATAAGAATAACTTTGATACACCAGTTTTTGACACTATTATGAAAAGATCTATACGTGTTAGAGAATGTCCTCATTGCGGACACGTTGCAGAAATAAGAGTGGAGATTCCAATCTATGGAAGAACCGGTGCGAGAGTTCAATGTCCTTCGTGTAATTGTCAAACTTCATATATGGGGATAAGTGAATGCATAACCGAACGCGATGGAAAAAAAAGAATGGGAACACCGATCACTCCCGAAGCAATGATGTCGGGAATAATGAAAGCGGTAAGAATTTGGAATGGAAAGGAAGATGAGGGAATGAAAAGGAAGATGAGGGAATGAAAATAACAAAGAAATACACTAAAACTTATGAAATAATACCACCCACAATAAAATGGGAAATGTCGGTGGGTGATTTAATTGCCAAAAGAAAACAAATGGGATTGAAAACGCAAGGATATGACAAATGTTTTGTTTGTGGTTATGTTTTTGAAAATGATTTTATGCCGAACCTTGCAAGTGTAAAAACAAAAGGCAATATGTTTGTATGTGATAAATGTGCAAATGAAATCGACCACCCAACCGAGAAAGGAAGATAAGGGGAAATGAAAGCAAAGAAATGTGTTTGTGGCGGTAAAGGTGTTTTGAAAAAGTTTCCGTTTGGATATGTCATTGAGTGTAATAAAAACGGGCATATACACAATACAGGATTTTGCAAAACTGTAAAACAGGCTTATGACAAATGGAATGACCACCCAACCGAGAAAGGCGGTGGTGAATAATGAATTACAAGGAATATGCAAAAATACCTATGCAAGAAAATGATGCAAGGGCAAAAACAATCGGTGAATATCTTGAAAAATTGCTTTTGACTTTGTGGGATGAAAAAGATAGTTTTTCGGGTAAAAGACCTTTTGGAAATAGCGGTTGGAAATGGGAAGTTTATACTACTTTGATTTCCGCAAAGGTTGTAAATGGGAAACTTGATGAAGATGGTTATATCGAAGAAGTTGACTTTTCTATGGCTGACGATGTTGTAAGAAATATCATAATCGCACTTTTTAGCGAATTGAAAGGCGGTGTGACCGACAATAATGTCGGCGGCAAAGAGAAAGGCGGTGCGGAGGAATGAGCGAGTTAAATTTGATTGATAGCAGAAAACTATTGACCGACACTATGGAATGGGCAAAAGACAAAAAAGATGAGGTTAAATTTATAATGCTTGATTATATGGCAGAAGTCATTGACAAGCAACCAACGGTTATGAACACCCGAAAGAAAGGCGGTGTTGAATAATGAGGGAAACCGAAGAGAAGCCGTATATTCGCCAAGATTACACTTGCGAGAGTGGAGAATTAGCGCAAATTATAATTCCAAGAAATGCAACGAAAGACGATTTGCTTGCTTTGAGAGAAATATTTGGTGTGCTTTTCGAGCGAAAATTCAAGGTGAAAGGCGGTGAGGGGTGATGGCTGAATTAGTAGAAGTAACAAGATGTAAAGATTGCGAATATTGGCAGGATAAAAATAGCAAAGGAACGCAGGGCGTTTGTTTGTGTGGCGAAAAGGATATGAATTATGGCGGTGAGTTTTATCCATTTGCAAACGATTTTTGCAGTTATGGAAAATTACGCACACCAAAAGAAAGAGGTGGGGAGAAATGAAAATACAAGACAGATTTTCTGCAATATTTCCAAAAGCGAAAGTATATTGGAATGGCAATATCAATCAATTATCTTTGCATTTTATGGATTGCAATATTGACACCAAAACCGTTCAATCAAAAGTGTATGCCGAATTATCAAAAATAGGTATGCTTGAAGCGGTTGAAAGTGTAAAGGTATTGAGTTATTAAGGCGGTGATTAAGTGGAGAAAGGAGAATGGATATGCCACGATATATTGATGTGGATGCGCTATTGGAAGCAGTGAAAGGCAGAAGGCTTATATTTGAGGAGAATACACCCGTCGAGGAAGCCATTGCTGAACAAGTATCGGTATTTGAGGAAGCGATTGAAGAGTTGCCCGCCGCCGACGTTGTACCAAAGAGCGAGGTTGAAAGGTTAAAGAAAGAACGAGACGAATACAAGAAGCACGTTGACAGCGACATAATATACGTCCATAGAATAAAAGCTGATGTTGCAAGGGAGATTTTTGAGGAGATTGAAAATCTATCGGTAGATACGGTTGACGATTGGGGAAATGATGTGCGAATTATCAGCGACATAGATTTTGCCGAACTCAAAAAGAAATACTGGATGGTGATAGTACACAATCATAGGAGGAAAAAATGAAAATCAACGCAATTGTGCAGCTTTGCAAGGCTGCGAAGCGGATCTTACTGTTTTACGATGCAGACCGTGACGTCCAGTGGATCGGTGACGGGAATGCATATTATCCCTTGTATAACGTGCCCTTGCTTGAGGAGGATTCTGTGTTTGCCCTCTTTGATATTCCGAATAAGAAGCGCGAGAAGGTCAATTTGGAATACAAAGAAGGGCTTCCCACGGGAGTTGACTTTGCCGATCGAACGGAGGACGAGCTTCCCGTAGAGGCGGCAGCGGTGTCGGTGTGTGCTCACGGCAGGGTGCTTTTGCCGGTAAGAACGTCGCTTGGGTGTATCTACGTCAACGAAAAGTATTTAAAGCCGTTCTCTGACTGTGAGAAGGGCGTGCAGCTTTACGAGCGGAATACCGCGAGCGGCGCGGTTTATATCGTTGTGAAAGAAGGGCTTCTTCTCAGAGGCGTGATCCTTCCTTATTATAATATTACCGAGAGCTTTGTGGAGGAATTGAAGGAGCTTTGGGAACAGTCACGGATCGGCTTTGAAAACGGGGAGGGTGAGATCGATCAAATGGAGATCGAAGAGGATTAAAAATAAGGGGAAGGCGTACGTAAATGTGACATCAATTGATGGAACGTCGAGGACGTCGTCCCCTACGATTACAACCTATAAAAAAAGAAAAGAGCGTTGGCTCTTTTTCAGGCTCGTATTCAATCATAACTTAACGACCACAGAAAGGAGAGTGAAAATATGGCTTGCGGATCTTTCCCAAAAAGAGGGAGCTTGGAGCGGTGTCCGTCCCGTCCGTCTTTCCGCGAGGCGTATCGCCGAGCGGCAGAACAGACTGAACTTTCATGCGCGGCTCCCGAAGAGAGGGATGCCTTGCGGGAGCTTTGCTATATCATCGCAGAGGTTTATATCATGGCTCCCGATGCAGTGGTACATATTGCGGACGAGGTGCTTGACGCCTACCTTGTGCAGGAGATCTTTGGAGAATTGACGCTGGAGCACCTTCGTATGGTGCGCGAGGGGTTTAAAAGTCAGACCGATCTCGTAAAGCATAAGCGTGCTTATCTCCGCGCCTCCCTCTATAATTCCGTATTCGAGCTGGAGGCACACTATGAAAATATGGCAAGCTGCATCATGGCGGCGAGAGGTGAAAAATGAAGTGCTTATACCGTGAGCGTCGCTACGTGTGCGGCGACTATCTTGAAGTGGATATATTCCCCGTGTTTGAAAAGCAAACGGGGAGAGGTCCCCGACGTCAGCCGACGAGCGAGGTGCAGGCAAGGCTCAATGAGCACAATGCCGAGCAAAAGCTGATCCGTTTGCTCAATGCCAACTTTACACCCGAGGATCTCGAGATCCATTTGACTTACTCTGACGAGAATCTTCCCGAAACACCCGAGGAGGTCAAGCGTGACGCGCAAAACTTCCTGCGCCGCGTCAAGCGTTTGCGCGAGAGGGAGGGATTGGACGACTTAAAATACGTGGTGGTTCCCTCGGGCGGCTTTGAGGGGACTCGGTTCCATTTACATATCACGATGAACGGCGGCATCGATCGAAACG